>NZ_WTPX01000170.1 GCF_013036045.1 Alienimonas chondri | reverse complement strand
GGGCCGATCCGGGTTATCCTGGGCGGCGGCGGGGGCCGCACAGGCAAGCGGCAGGGCCAACGCGGCGGCAGCCGCGACGGCGAGGGAACGACGCAGGGGGAGAGAAGGCATGAAGGCGAACGCACGGGGAGGGGTGATCGGAATCCCCCGATCGAACCGGCTCGCCCCGCCGTCGGCGGGGGGCGACTCGCGGGGGCGGGTCTTCTCTTGAAACACCGGTGAAGGGGTCGCGGTGTCGCAAGGCGATCAGAAAATTTTTCGCGGAGGCGGGGAAATCAGGCGGTCCGGTCGCGGTCCGCGGCGCCTCCCTGTTTGATGTCGCCCTCGCACGGATGCCTCCATGACCGTCCCCGCCCCGGGTTTGAACCCGGGTTCGAACAACCGCCCGCCCAGCGCAAACTCGCCCGGCGGCTCCACGGAAGAGCCGCCGACACAGGGCGATATAACAGACGCGACGCTGTTGACGCGATATATCGAGCGCCGGGACGGGCCGGCGTTTGCGGAGTTGGTCCGCCGGTTCGGGCCGCTGGTGTGGGGCGTGTGCCTCCGCCGGACGGGCGATCGCCAGGACGCGGAGGACGCCTTTCAGTCCGCGTTCCTGCTGCTGGCGTTGAAGGCGCGGTCGATCCGCGAGCCGGCGGCGCTGCCGGGCTGGCTGTACCGCACCGCCCATCGCACCGCGGGTCGGGCGGCGCAGCGGGCGGACGCGACTCGCGACGGGACGCTCGACGCGCTGCCCGAACCCGCGGCCGACGGACCGGGCCTCCTGGCTGAACTCGCCCGGCGGGAGGCGCTGGGCGCGTTCGATGAAGAGGTCTTAAAGCTGCCCGCCGCGGAGCGGGACGCGCTCATCCTCTGTCATCTGCACGGCCTGACCCGCTCCGAAGCCGCCGTGCGACTGGGCGCGACGGAGGCGGCGATCAAGGGCCGTCTCTCCCGCGGCCGGTCGCGGTTGAGAACCCGCCTGGCCCGCCGCGGCTTCGCCCTGCCGTCGTTCGCCCCGCTGCTGCTGTCCGACCCCGTGCCCGCGGCGGCGGCGGAGGCGGTCTGCCGGCTCGCCGATCCGCTGGCACTGTCCGCGGGCGCCGGCCCGCTCTCCTCACTGCTTCCCCACTGGTCCGAGAAAGGACTCGATTCGATGACGCTCCTGAAATCCCGTCCCGCCGCCGCCCTGTTCGCGGTCGCGGCCAGCGTCGCGTTGATGCTGGCGTTGCAACCCCCGCACCCCGCAAGCGCCGGCGGAGGCCAACTCGCCGGCATGGGGCTGGCCGACGCGGGGCCGGCCGATGCAAAGCCAGCCGCCGCCGCGATCCAGTCGAACCCCGGCGCCGCGCGCTTCTTCAACCGCGGCTCGGCGTCGGAACGGAACGATCGTGCGTTCTCCGCGGCGCTCGCTGCGACGCCGTCCGTCCCCTATCCCGCGACGGACCAGCCGGCGGGGTTTTCCCAAGCGGGGGCGTTCGGCGTGCCGGCGGCTCATGTCGCTCCCGGCAATGATTCGGCGGATCTGTTTGTCGACGGCACGACCGTGCCGAGCGGCGAATGGCAGCGCAATACGTCCGTCGGCCCATTTCGTCTGTCCCTGCGGGACGGCCACCTGAGCCTGACCGGCGAGGCCACGATTGAGGAGGATCAGGGGGCTCCCATCACGGTGGAAGTGCACGCGGAGTACGCCGCGCTCTCCGACGGCACGCTAGTCGGCGTCATTCAATCCGCCGAGGGGACGATCGAGGGCGATCTGATGACGAACGTGGAACTTGCCGTCCTCGGTCGCGGACTCACCGATCAAGCGTTCGCCCTGCGGGTCTACCGGAACGGCGGGACGTTTGCGGTGAAAGACGTCAGCCTGGCGGTCCCGACCGGCAGCGACGTCGTGAACGCCGGGGCGAGCGCCGGCGATTGGTCGACCATGACGGATGTGATGTTGGTCGGCCGCTGGCAGCCGGTCAGCCCGGCGCCGACCCAACCGCACACGTTTTCTGCCTACTGACTGCCTCACCACGGCGGGGCGAGCCGGCGGAGGGCGTGGCCCAGCACGAGGGCGAGGAAGGCGGCGTTGCGAGCCGGCACGGCGCCCGGCGAAACCCGCAACGACCGCAGCGCCGCGGCGCGATCGACGGCGGACTCGGTTGGGGCGTCGGCCAGCCGATCCGCACACCGCCGCATCCAGCGTTCGCCCCGCGGCCATTCCAAGAGACCGGCGAGCCACTCCGCGGGCAGCGCCGCCGTCCCCCCCGCGCAGCCCGCCAGGGCGCCGACGACCGCGGCTGTGCTGTCCGCGTCCCCGCCGAGGCGTAATGCGCGTTCGATTCCGTCCCGCATCTCTTGGCTCGGTTCATACCAGCCCGACGCGCAAGCGTCGGCTCTCGGCGCCGCCGAGGGCGGTTGAGAAGTATCGCCAGACGCACGGCCGACGCTTGCGCGTCGGGCTGGTAACCCGTTCGAGTGCGCCGTCGCACCGGCCAGCCACGCCCACAGGATCGCCGGGACGGTGTGCAGGACGAACCCGCTCGGCCCGCCCCGCGGCCAGTCCAACGCCGCGGCGAGCGCCGGGCCGTCGTCGCCCCGCTTCAAAGCCGCGGCGGCCTGTTCGAGCACGGTTCGCAATTCCGGTTCGTTCGTCTCCGTAATCAATAAAGCGAGCGTCGCGGCGGGATCATTGAGTGAATTGGGGCGGGAGGCGAGCGCCGCGGCGTGGGCGATGATCTGGGCCCCGGCGACGGCCCGCGGGTCGGTGTGCGTCAGCCGGGCGGAGACCTCCACGAACGCCCGCCGACGGTCAGGCTCGCCGTTCTCGGAACCAGGGAAGAACGCCCCGAGAATCGCGGCGCGCATCACCGGCCCGTTGCCGGCGCTGTTCACCCCGCTGCGATCCGGCGAGACGCCGACGCACAGCCGCAGGCAGGCAGTCAGCGTCGCTTTCCCCAGCCCGCACGGCCCGCCGGCCAGCCACCATTTCAACCGACGGGCCAAGGCGTGGGCGAAGCGGGCGGGGTCGTCCGGTTCCTCGATGAGGGCGAGGGCGGTGAGCACGGTGTGCTCCGTATCGTCGGACACCATCCCCCGCCAGCAGCTTCCCCCCACGGATCGAACCGCCGGCAGCAACCCGTGCCGCACCGGCCCGGGAAATAGCAGGGCGGCCCGCCGCGGCGAGAGGTTCTCCCGCGGCAGGCCGAGCGCATCTCCGACCGCGGTTCCGAGCAGGCACCCGGCAAGGCGATCGGCGTGTTCCGGCAGGGCAGCGTTCATATGAGGAGAACGTTGCCGTCGCCATGAACCGCTCATCGGCAGCCCGAGGCGCAAGCCGAGGTTCTCCCGCGTGGCAGGCTCACCCGGCCTCGGCTCGCGCCTCGGGCTGCCGGGGGAACGCTCAACCGCCGATCCTGAGGATCCAATCGCGATCCCGCGTACGGCCCGGGGGCTCGCCGGGGTCGACGGCGGCGCCGCCCTCAACCGTCTTGACGGCGCCGGTTTGCCAGGCACCGCCGTTCTCCACGTCGAACCAGCGGACGGGACATCTCGACTCAAACGGAACGGGCACGAACGGCTTGCGGCCGGCGGGGACGTAGACCAGCGTCGTCGTCGAGCCGGGCGGGCTTTGGAACGGCGCTAACTCGGTTTTCCTGACGGCGAAGACCTCGTCCGCGTCGAAGTAGTCGCGGACGGGGTAGTAATCCGCCAAACCTTCCCGCTCCGCGAACTCGCGGGCGATCTTGGAGAACCGCCAGACGTTCGCCCGGCTGCGGAAGTCTTCGAGGTTCAAATCGTTGTGGGGGAACTTATAACCGAAGTACCACTCCGCTCCGCTGCCGCCGCTCAGCAGGTTCGCCCACAGGGCGCGGCGGACGGCGCGGTGGTTCTCGGCGGCGCCGTCGGCGTCGTCCGGCAGCACGCCGGCGTTGGCGGGGCCGACTTCGTCTAGGCAGACGAACCACGGCCGCCCCGTCGCGGCGCTGCGGGCCGTCCACTTCAACGTCTGATCGCGGGTCTGCGACATCGGGCTGAGTTGCAGGCTGACGCCGTCGAAGCTCCGATCGCCCAGCAGCGGCATATAAACCGCGTTCTGCCAGTTCGGATAGGTGTGCACGACGAGCGGGTGATCGTACGGGTCGGTCTGTTTGATATAGGCGGCGAACGCTTTGCGCTGGGCGTCGGTGGTGTCGCGGCCGTCGCCGTCTTTGACCAACTCTTTCCCGCGGCCGTTCTCCTCGCCGAGGTTCCAGATGATCGCCGGGTGATGGCCGAACCGGGCGATCATCTCGCGGTAATACAGCTTGCGGGTCTCGGCGAAGGGGACGCCGGTCTGTTCGTAATCGGCGCCGGGGCCGGTGCGGCGCTCGAACAGAGCTTCGTTTTCGGTCTCCGTCAGCAGCATGTGCAGGGCGATGCCGAGCGTGTCGCAGTGGGTGAAGACGGTCTCCCACTGATCCAGCTTGGAGCAATCGAACCGCGTCAGGTCCGTCGGTTCCTCTCCCTCGGTCGCGGCATGCGGCCAGACGTCCCGGCCGTCGCCGGCGACGTTGAACGGAACGAAGTACAGGCTGTTCACGCCCGCGTCGGCGAGATAATTCAACGCCCCGATCAGGCCCTTGCCCCTGCCGTCCCGCCACGCGGGGTCGCCGTCGTTCCAGTCGCCGAGGTGCGGTTCGTAGCGGTGGAGGGCCTCCGAGTGCGATTCGCCGTCGCGGGGATCGCTTTTGGCGGACCACGTGCCGTCGAAGTCCGCGTAGGCGAGCAGGTTCTCCGGGCTGCCGGCGCCGGTTTTAAAGAAGGGCGTCCATTCGGTCGGCAGGCGTTCCGGAGTCGCCAGCATCAGCCGTCCCTCCCAGGCGGTCAGCTGCCCGCGTCGGCGGAAGTCGCGGGCGTTCTCGACCGCCTCCGGCGGCGCTTTGACCTCGATCGTCCCGCTCGCCTCGGCGATCAGTTCATCGCCCTTTCTCAGAACGAGCCGATAGGTCGTGCGACCGCGCCACGTGGGGCGATAGTGCGCTCGCCAGCGGGCGCCGGCCTCGGCGCCGGTTTCGCCGGCCCGTCCGTCCGCGGCGAAGTAGCCCGGCACGACGCGGCCGTCCACGTCCGCCCTGTCGGGACGGCCGAAGGACGCCGTCAGTCGATAATCGACGAACGGGTTCGCCTCGCCGTTCTCCTGGAGCGCCTCCGGTCCGGTGAGGGTGAAGGCGATCGGGAACCCCACGCGGTACGCCCCGTCGATCTTCCCGTCGATATAAACCGGCGCCGTCGGCGGTTCGTCGCTTCGTCGCTCAACCGGTTCGGCAGGCGGAACGGCCGCCGACCAAAGCAGCGGCGCGGCGAGCAGCAGGGCGGGAGCGAACATGGGAAACCTCGAGCGAGCGGGGGCCGACGGGCGTCGGACGTTGGACGTCTGAACTGGGGAAAACGTTCCGGCGATCGGGCCGGAACGCTCCGAACGGGCCGATCAGCCGCCGATCTTGACGACCCAATCGCGGGCCTCGTCGGGGGAGCCGGCAATGCCGGTCCCGGGGCCGCCGAGGATCGTGGCGCTCTGCCCGCGCTGCCACGCACCGCCGGTTTCAGGATCGAACCAGCGGATCGTCAGTTCGCCTTTCGGAAGGTCGAGCCGCGGCGTGCCGGCCCCGGCCGGGATGTACAGCAGCGTCGTCCCCAGGCGGCCGTTCGAGGCGGAGCGGGACGCGGCCACGACGCCCTTCGCCTCGGCAAACTCCGGCCCCGGTTCGTAGAGGTGCAGATCCTCGCGCTCCGCGAACTCCCGGGCGAGCTTGGAGAACGCCCAGACCTCCGCCCGGCTGCGGAAGTCTTCGAGGTTCAGATCGTTGTGGGCGTGTTGATAGCCGAAGTACCACTCCGCCCCGCTGCCGCCGGAGAGCAGATTCGCCCACAGGGCCCGGCGGACGCGGAGGTGGTTCTCCGCGGCGCCGTCGGCGGCGTCCGGCAACACGCCGTCGTTCGCGGGGCCGGTTTCGTCCAGACAGGCGAACCACGGCCGGCCGGCTTCGCGGCTGAGGCGAATCCACTTCAACGTTTGCTCCCGCGTGACCTCCATCGGCTTCAATTGCAGGCTCACGCCGTCGAAGTACGGCGAGCCGAGCAGCGGCGTATACACCGTCTCCTGCTTGCCGGGGTAGGTGTGCACGACGATCGGGTGATCGTACGGGTCGGCCTCTTTGATGAACTGGGCGAAGGCGAGGCGCTGGGCGTTCGAGTTGCCCGCCGCGTCGGAGTTCTTTCGGCCCTCGCCTTCGGGGCCGTTCTCTTCCCCGAGGTTCCAGACCAGCGCCGGGTGATGGCCGAACCGAGCGATTAATTCGCGGTAATAGAGCTTACGGGTGTCCGCGAAGGGCACGTCGCCGTCGCCAGGGCCGTCGCGGTGTTCAAACAGCGATTCGTTCTCCGTCTCCGAGAGAATGACGTGCAACGCAATGCCGAGCCTGTCGCAATGGTTGAAGACGATCTCCCACTGATCGAGCTTGCTGCAATCGAACCGGGTGCGGTCGTCGGGACTCGCGTGCGGCCAGACGTCCTTACCGTCGCCGGCGACGTTGAACGGCAGGAAATAAATGCTGTTGGCGCCGGCGCCGGCGAGGTAGTTCAACGCCCCGATGAGCCCTTTGCCCTTGCCGTCCCGCCAAGTCGGGTCGCCGTCGGTCCAGTCCTGGAGGTGCGGCTCGTAGCGGTGGGGCGCCGGCCGCGGGTCGCCGGTCGGGCGTTTGCCTTTGAGGGTGTAGGTGCCGTCGAAATCGACGTAGCCGAGCAGGTTCTCCGGGCTGTCGGCGCCGGTTTTATAGAAGGGCGTTCCGGCGACCGCCGCGTCGCCCGGCGGGACGAGCACGAGCCGGCCGTCCCACGATTGCAGGGCGCCGCGGACGTGGAACGAAGCGTTCTGCTCGGACTGTTTGAGCGCGGGGCCGACCTCGATCGTCCCGGTCGCCTCGGCGACGACGGCGTCGCCCGCCTTTAACGTCAGCTTGTAATCAAGTTCCCCCGCCCGCTCGGGGCGGACGTGCACGCGCCACCGGTCGCCGGCCTCGGCGCCGGTCTGACCGGCGGAGCCGTCCGCGGCGAAGTAGCCCGGGACCGTCAGGGCCGCCCCCTCGAACGGATTGTCGCGGGCCAGCAGCGAGAACGCCCCGGTCAGGGTGTAGTCGGTAAACGGGTTCCGCTCGCCGTCCTCGCGGAGAACCTCCGGCCCGGTCAGGGTTAGCGTGATCGGAACGCCGGCGGGGAACGCCTCGTCGACCGGCCCCGTGATTTCGACGGGGGCTTCTGCGGGCGGGGCTTCTGCGGGCGGGGCCGCGAGCGCGACGAGGAGCAGGGCGGGGGCGAGCATCGGCGGGGTTTATTCAGCAGGGAACAGATCGGACGCCCGGCGGTCGAAGCCGGGAAGGACGTCGCCGGTCGGTATCGGATCGTCGCCGGCGGCGAAGGCGGGCGGGGCGTCGGGGCGATAAATCGTCACCTCCCGGGCGGGCGGATCGACCACCCACACGAGCTTCACGCCGGCCTCAAGATAGCCGTTCACCTTGCGAACCACCTCCGCGTGCCGATCGCTGGCGGAGAGCACCTCCACAATCAACACCGGCAGGGCGTCGTCGTAACCGGGCGTGTCGTAATCGGCCAGCAGGTCGGCGTAGGACGTCTTTTCCGCATAGAAACAGACGTCCGGCCCGCGGACGACGTCCGGGTCGCGGGCGACGAGCACGCCGCTGTCCCCGCCGGCGACTTCCCCGAAGCCGGCCCGCTTCGCATAGTTGCTCAGCACGTTGCTGATCCACGCGAGCAGTACGCCGTGCAGTTTGTGGGGGCGGGACATCTCGACGACCTTTCCGTCCACCAGTTCCAAGATGCGGTGATCGTTCTCCGGGCGGTTGGCGTAATGCCAGAACTCGACGTGCGTCATCAACCCGTCCGGCGCCGGGGTCTCTGTTGAGGCGGGAGGCTGAACGGGTGGATCGAGGACGGGCGGAGCGGCGGGCGGCATTGCGGGCCTCCGAACGGACGGTTCCGGGGAAGGGGCGAACCCTCAGCATACCGATCCGCCCCTCTCCCTTGCGTCTCCATACGCGGCGGGCACACTCACGCGCCGCGGCCCGCTCCTCGCGGCGCTCCCTTCGGTCGCGGCTAACTCCCCTCACACGCCCGTTCCCATGCCCTCCCCGAAAACGCTCGCCGACCTCGACCCCGCTGGGAAAGCCGTGCTGATGCGGGTCGACTTCAACGTGCCGTTGGACGGCCCCGTCGGCTCGCAGACCATCACCGACGATCGCCGCATCACCGCGGCGGTCCCCAGCATTCAGAACGTGCTCGACCGCGGGGGGAAGGTGATCCTGATGAGCCACCTCGGCCGGCCGAAGGGCGAACCAGACGCCAAGTACTCCCTCAAGCCCGCCGCCGATCGGCTGGGCGAACTGCTCAGCGCGAACGTGCACTTCGCCACGGATACCGTCGGCGAAGACGCCCAGGCCAAGGTCGCCGCGCTGCAGGACGGCGAAGTGTTGGTGCTGGAGAACCTGCGGTTCGGTCCGGGCGAGAAGAACGGCGACGCCGACTTCGCCGGCAAGCTGGCCGCCTTCGGCGACGCCTACGTCAACAACGCCTTCGGCACCTGCCACCGCACCGACGCCAGCATGGTCGCCGTCCCCGAGGCGATGGGCGACAAGCCCAAGGTCGTCGGTCTGCTGGTCGAAAAGGAGATCGAATATCTCTCCAAGGCGATCGAGAATCCGGAACGTCCGTTCGTCGCGATCCTGGGCGGGGCGAAGGTCTCCGATAAAATCGAGGTCATTAAGAACCTGCTGGGCAAGTGCGACAGCGTGCTGATCGGCGGAGCGATGGCCTACACCTTCAGCCTCGCCCAGGGCGGCAAGGTGGGCGGGAGCCTGGTCGAGCCGGATAAAACCGACCTGGCCAAAGAGCTGATCAAAGAGGGCGGCGACACCCTCAAACTGCCCACGGACACCCACTGCGGCGACGACTTCAGCTCCGACTGCCAAAAGACGATCGCTAAAGCCGGCGAGATCCCGGACGGCTTCGAGGGCTTGGACATCGGCCCGGAAACGGCCCGCACCTACGACGAGATCGTTCGCAACGCCAAAACGATCGTCTGGAACGGCCCGATGGGCGTGTTCGAGATGCCCCCCTTCGACGGCGGCACCAAAGCCGTCGCCGAGGCCGTCGCCGCCGCGACGAAGGGCGGCGCGATCAGCATCATCGGCGGCGGCGACAGCGCCGCGGCCGTGCAGAAGTTCGGCATGGACGACCAGGTCTCCCACGTCTCCACCGGCGGCGGCGCCAGCCTGGCGATGCTCGAAGGCAAGCCCTTCAAAGCGGTCGACGTGCTGGATCAGAAGTAGGACGCGATCTTCCCCCTCGCCCCCTTTTGGGGGAGAGGGGCCGGGGGTGAGG
>NZ_WTPX01000017.1 GCF_013036045.1 Alienimonas chondri | reverse complement strand
GGTCACCGGCTCGACCGGGGAACCGTCAGGGACGCCGCCGGCGTCCCTGACGGTTCCCCGGTCGAGCCGGTGACCATCACGGACGGCACCCCCGAGAGCGACGACGGACGGTTCTACTTCCCGGCGTGGACCAACGTCATCATCCTGCCCGGCCTGGCCGTGGCCGGACTGCTGGGCGCCTACGTCGCCGGGGTGATCTTCTACGGGGCGTCGCCGGAGACGCTGCTGACCGGCTACAAGCCGACGCAGCCGGTGCCGTTCTCGCACGCTCTGCACGCCGGTCAGCTGAAGTTGGACTGTCGGTACTGCCACACCGGCGTCTTCAAGGGCGCTCACAGTAACGTGCCGAGTACGAGCGTCTGTGCGAACTGCCACAACGCCACGAAGGAGAACGGCGTCACGCTCAAGGTTGCCGTGCATACGAACAGCCCGCGGTTGCAGCCGGTTCGCGAGAGCATCGCTGCCGACTCCGCGGTGCCGTGGGAGCGGATTCACGATCTGCCGGACTACGCCTATTTCAATCACAGCGCCCATGTGAATCGCGGCGTGAGCTGCGTGAGCTGTCACGGCCGGATCGATCGGATGGAGGTCGTCGAGCAGGTGCAGCCGCTGAACATGGCCTGGTGCGTCGAGTGCCACCGCAATCCGCAGGACGCGCTGCGTCCGCCGGAATTGGTGACGAACCTCGCCTGGGAATGGGACGAGGAAGGGTTGGGCAGCTATCGCACGCTGTTCGCCGGTCTGTACGACATGCCCGTGACCGATGCGGACGTCGCATCCCCCGAGGCGGTCGAAGCGTTCCGCACGAAGTGGGTCAAGAACTGGCAGGAAGACCGCGACGTGCATCCGAATACCGACTGCGCCACCTGTCACCGCTGATTCGTCGATCCGGCCCCTCGTTGCGGGCCGATGCTGCGACTCTCCGATCTCCGCTCACCGCCTGCTCCCGACAGTATGTCCCGCCCCCGTCCCGCCGCCGACTCGACGCTCGCCGCGGGTTCCGCACCCGCTGCGGGTAACGCCGGTCGCCGCTATTGGCGCAGCTTGGATGAGGTGCAGGGCACGCCGGAGTTCGAGTCGTTCCTGCATCGCGAGTTCCCGGAGCAGGCCGACGAGCCGGTCGGGTTCGATCGCCGTCGCTGGTTGCAGGTGATGGGCGCCTCGCTGGCGTTGGCCGGCGTGACGGGTTGTCGGTGGGAGGCGGAGCAGTTCATGCCGATGGCGACCGGCCGCAGCGCCGGGCGTTTGCCGGGCGTGCCGCAGCAGTTTGCGACCGCGTGGGAGCTGGACGGCGTCGGCCGCAGCTTGCTGGTCAGCTGTGTGGACGGGCGTCCGGTCAAGGTCGAGGGGAACCCGGACGACGCCGTCGGTCGCGGTTCGAGCAGCGCCTTCGATCAGGCGTTGATCCTCAGTATGTACGACCCGGATCGCCGGGGCAGCGTGATGAAGGGGGTCGGCGCGAAGGCGGCGCCCTCCACGCTCGATGCCGCGCTGGAGTCGCTGGCCGGCGTGCTGGGCGACGGGGCCGGGGCGACGGCTGTTCTGTGCGAGGCGACCGGCTCGCCGACGCTCAAGCGGCTCCGCGATCAGGTCACCGGCGCCGGGGCGACCTGGTGCGAATACTCGCCGCTCTCCGGCGACAGTTTGCTCGAAGGCACGCAGCAGGCGTTCGGCGAAGCATTGCGGCCCAGCGTCGATCTCGCCGCCGCGGACGTGATCGTCTGTCTCGACGCCGACCCGCTCGGCGACCATCCCGCCTCCGCCGTCAACAACCGGGCCTGGGCGGCGCGTCGTCGGCCGGAAGACGGCCCGATGAACCGGCTCTACGCGATCGAGAGCCAGTTCTCTGTGACCGGCGCCGCGGCCGACCACCGGTTCCCGCTCAAGAGCACGGCGATCCCCAAGTTCCTGTCCGACTTGGAGAAGGCGCGTGGCGGCGCCAAGGCGGCCGACGAGTTCATTGCGGCGCTCGCGGACGATCTCAACTCCGATAAAAAATGCGTCGTGCTTTGCGGCGCTCGCCAGCCGGCGGCGGTGCAGGCGGCGGTGCACAGGCTGAACGAAGAACTCGGCAATCATGGCGTGAGCTACTTCGCGGAGGCGGACGCCCCGGCGAATCCCGATTCGGTCGTCGGCATTCAGGTGCTCTGCGAACGGCTGCGGAGCGGCGAGTTCGAAACGCTGCTCGTGCTCGGCGGCAACCCCGCCTACGACGCTCCCGCCGACTGTCAGTTCGCGGAGGCCGTCGCGAAAGTGAAGCGGTCGGCTCGCCTGGGACTGTATCGCGACGAGACGAGTCTGTTGTGCGGCTGGCACATCCCGATGGCTCATCCGTTGGAGCAGTGGGGCGACGTTCGTCTGCTGGGCGGGACGTACGCCATTCAGCAGCCGCTCATTCAGCCGCTGTTCGACGGCGTGACGAGCGCGGAGTTCCTCGCTCGTCTGCTGGGCGAGTCCGCCGCGACCGGCTACGAATTGACCCGCGCCACCTTCGATTCGCTCGTCGGTTCCGGCACGAAGGGCTGGAAGACCGCGGTGCATCGCGGCTTCGTCGAAGACACCGCCGCGGAGCCGGTCGAGGCGTCGCTTAGCGGCGACGTTCCGGGTTTGCCCGACTCGGCGCCGGAGGGCTTCGAGCTGGTGCTCACCTCCTCCAGCAGCGTGCATGACGGGCGATTCGCCAACAACGGCTGGTTGCAGGAGGCGCCGGACTTCCTCACCAAGCTGGTCTGGGATAACGCGGCACTGATCTCTCCGAGGGATGCGGCCACGCTGGGCGTCGATCAGGGCGACGGCGTGACGATCACGACCCCGGACGGGGCGATCGATGTGCCGGCCTACATTCTCGCCGGGCAGGCGGATGGGTCGATCGGGTTGGCGCTCGGCTACGGCCGGACCGCTGCGGGGGTCGTCGGCGGCAACGTCGGGATCAAGGGCGGGGCGTTCATGGACTTCGACGAGGAGGACACGCTCTCCGACGGCGTCGGGTTTGACGCCTACCCGCTCTGGCGGACCGCGGAATCGGGCGCCACCTCGCAGGTCATCGCCGGCGTGAAGGTGTCGAAGGGTTCGGTCGACCACGAGTTGGTCACGACCCAGAACCATCACGCCATCGACGAAAACGGCATGGAGCACATGGTGAAGGCCGTGCCGATGCTGGTCCGCGAGGCGACCGAGCGTCAGTTCGGCGAGCATCCGACCTTCGCCGACGAGATGGTGCATCACCCGCCGCTGGAAAGCTTGTGGGAGAGCCGGAAGTACGAGGGCCGCAGCTGGGGCATGGCGATCGACCTGTCGCAGTGCACCGGCTGCAACGCCTGCACGGTGGCCTGTCAGGCGGAGAACAACGTTCCCGTCGTCGGCAAGGATCAGGTCAAGCGCGGCCGCGAGATGCACTGGCTGCGGATGGATCGGTACTTCACGCCGAACACCAAGCCCGGTCCGGACGAAGACTCCGACGACGAAGTCGGCTACGAGGTCACCGACGTCGCCGCCTGGGCGAACCCCGCGGTCGCCAGTCAGCCGCTGATGTGCGTGCATTGCGAGAACGCCCCCTGCGAGCAGGTCTGCCCCGTCGCCGCGACGGTGCACACCGCCGAGGGGCTGAACAGCATGGTCTACAACCGCTGCATCGGCACGCGGTATTGCTCCAACAACTGCCCGTACAAGGTGCGGCGGTTCAACTTCCTCAACTACAACAAGCGGTACGAGGGGGCGAATAAGGAGCTGACCGGGATGGTGTTGAACCCGGAAGTGTCCGTTCGCGTCCGCGGCGTGATGGAGAAGTGCACCTACTGCGTGCAGCGGATTCAGCACGCCACGATCCCCGTGGACAACAAGGGCGAGCAGCTGCAGGACGGGGCGATCCAGACCGCCTGCGAGCAGGTTTGCCCGACGAACGCCATCGTGTTCGGCGACCTGAACGACGCGAATAGCCGTGTCCGCGAAGGTCACGAGAACGGCCGGGCGTACAAGCTGCTCTCCGAGTACAACACCAAGCCTCGCACGGCGTATCTCGCCCGGATTCGCAACCCGCATCCGACCCTGGAGAAGGCCGAAGCTTACTACCGCGAGTTGCACCTTCACGGGCACCACGGCGACGAGCATGGCGGCGACGGGCACGGAGCTCACGGCACTGACGATCACGGCGCCGGCGATCACGATCATGAGGGCGACGAGACGCACGGCGACGATCACGCCTCGGTCGCTCCGTCCTTGAAGTCCTCGCTGCTGAAGATCGTCTCGGTCTAGTCACACGTTTTCCCCGCACTCTCAACTTCTCCCCTCCCTTCGCAGCATGGCCGCGGCCGACCCGACCGCCTTCCGCGACGACACCCCCTTCATCGGGCCGGCCCGCGCGCCGCTGGTGACGGGCGGGAAGTCCGTGCGGTGGATCACCGACCGCGTGACCGGTCTGGCGCTGCGCGATACGCCGTGGCAATGGACCGCGGCGTTCGCCGTCAGCTTGGCGCTGACCGTGATGCTGCTGGGGAACGTCGCCTACCTGATCTTCCGCGGCACCGGCGTGTGGGGGAACAACGTCCCCGTCGCGTGGGGTTGGCCGATCGTGAACTTCGTGTTCTGGGTCGGCATCGGGCACGCGGGCACGCTGATCTCCGCGATCCTGTTCCTGTTCCGGCAGAACTGGCGAACCGGCATCAACCGCTTCGCCGAGGCGATGACGATCTTCGCGGTCGTCTGCGCCGGCCTTTTCCCGGCGATCCACGTCGGGCGGATCTGGGTCGTCTACTGGCTCGCCCCGTATCCCAACCAGATGGCCATGTGGCCGCAGTTCCGCAGCCCGCTGCTGTGGGACGTGTTCGCGGTGAACACCTATTTCACGGTGTCGCTGCTGTTCTGGTACATGGGGATGATCCCCGACCTCGCCACGCTGCGAGATCGGGCGAAGAACAAAGTCGCCCAGTTCGCCTACGGCATCGGCGCCGTGGGTTGGACCGGCAGCAGCCGGGCTTGGTGGCGGTATGAGAAGGCCTACATGCTGCTCGCGGCCCTCGCGGCGCCGCTGGTGTTGTCGGTGCACACGATCGTGTCGTTCGACTTCGCGGTCAGTCAGCTGGCCGGTTGGCACACGACGATCTTCCCGCCGTACTTCGTCGCGGGCGCCGTGTTCAGCGGCTTCGGGATGGTGCTGACCCTCATCATCCCCGCCCGAGAGTGGTTCGGGCTGAAGGAGATCGTGACGCTCCGCCACCTGGAGAACATGTGCAAGGTCATCATCGTGACCGGCAACATGGTCGGCTACGCCTATGCGATGGAGTTCTTCGTCGCCTGGTACAGCGGCAACGCCTACGAGGCCTACGCCTTCGTCAACCGGGCGCTGGGGCCGTACTGGTGGAGCTACTGGATCATGGTCTCCTGCAACGTGATCACGCCGTTCCTCTTCTACAGCAAGAAGTTCCGCACGACGCCCTGGATCATTTTCGTGATCTCGATCTTCGTGAACATCGGGATGTGGTTCGAGCGGTTCGTGATCACGATCACGTCGCTGCATCGCAGCAACGTGCCGAGTTCCTGGCGTTACTTCAGCCCGACGCCGGTCGACTTCATGATGCTGATCGGCAGCTTCGGGCTGTTCTTCACCCTGTTCCTGCTGTTCTGCCGCTACCTGCCCATGGTGGCGATCGCGGAGGTGAAGAGCGTGATGCCGATGCCGGAACACGAGAACCTGAACGCGCCCGGCGCCCATACGGGCCAGGACTCGATCAATCCGCCGCAGACCGGCGACTTCCGCACTGAAGGGGCGTACTAGGAACCCGTCATGGTCTCTCGCGGAAACACCCCCATCGATACGCGGCCCAATACGCTCTCCGATCCGTTCACGGGTCAGGCGAAGGGGCCGGCGTATAAAGTCCTGTCGGACGTCAACAATCGGCTGGTCGCCCCGCCGGATCGCTCTCGCGCCCCGAAGCTGACGGGCGTGGTGGCGGAGTACGAGGACGTCGGCGAACTGCTCGCGGCCTGCGAGCGGGTTCGCGACGCCGGCATCACCAAATGGGACAGCTACACCCCGTACCCGGTGCACGGCATCGAGCGGGCGATGGGCATCAAGGCGACGATTCTGCCCTGGATCGTGCTGTGCGGCGGCCTCACCGGCTGCATGACCGGCCTGCTGATGCAGTGGTATCTCAACGGCAGCGAGGAAGTGGCCAACGAGGCCGGCATTCCGACCTTCCTGCAGGGCTACAACTTCCTCATCAGCGGCAAGCCGATCTGGAGCCTGCCGGCAAACATCCCGGTGGCGTTCGAACTGACGATTCTATTCAGCGCGTTCGGGGCGTTCTTCGGCATGCTGGTCCTGAACCGGCTGCCGAAGTTGTCGAACCCGCGTCTGCGGCTCTCGAACTTCCGTCGGGGCACCGACGACGGTTACCTGATCGGCCTGGACTCGAAGGATCCGAAGTTCGATCTCGAAGGCGCCGCCGAACTGCTTTCGCCGACGCGGCCGACGGCCGTTCGCGAGGTCTGGGACGTGGAGAGCCGCCGGGCGCCGGCGTGGATCCCCACGGCGGCCCTGATCCTGTTCGCCCTGCTGCTGATCCCGCCGGCGTTGATCGCCGAGCACCGCAACACGCCGTGGTCCACGCCGCGCATCCATCCCGTCGGGGATATGGACTGGCAGGCGAGCTTCAAACCGCAGCAGCGGAACCCGTTCTTCGCCGATCAACGGGCGATGCGTCCGCAGGTCGAAGGCACGATCGCCCGCGGCGAGCTCGATCTGGACGACGCCCTCTATCGCGGCCTGGAGCCCACGGATAACCCCGCCGCGGCCTCCGGCCCCGCCGCGGCGCTGCCGGACGGCGACGGCCAGCGCCTCGCCAGCGCGGCGCTGTTCGCCTTCGCCTCGCTGAACCAGGATCAGTCCGAGAGCGGAGCGAACACCACGGACGCACCGCAGGAGCAGACCGGCGGCGAAGCCCCGCCGGCGGGCGACGACGAAGAGGACATGTCCCTGTTCACCCGCGATCTGCCGATCGAGCCGACGCTGGAGAACGTCCAGCGGGGCCAGTTGGTGTTCAACATCTACTGTGCGGCCTGCCACGGCGTCGGCGGGTTCGGCGACGGCCTCGTTCACAAACGGGCGACGCAGATCAAGGCTCAGGCCTGGGTGCCCCCCTCGAACCTGCACACCGACGTCACCCGGAATCGGCCGAACGGTTATCTGTATGACGCGATCACCAACGGCGTCCGCAAGATGCCGGCGTACGGGTCGCAGATCGAACTGAAGGATCGCTGGAACGTCGTCCTCTACCTGCGGGCGTTGCAGAAGAGCCAGCACGCCAAGATCGGGGACGTTCCCGAAGCCGAGCGCGACCGGGTTCGCGAAGAGGCCCGTGCGGCGAAGGAAGCCGCTGAGCAGGCCGCCGCCGATGAGGCCGCCCGCGCCGCCGCGGCCGCTGGTGAGAGCGGGACCGTCGAAGCCGACGATGCGATCGTGCCCCGCGGCGAGACCGGCGACGCCCCGACGACCAGCAGCACGGCCGCCCCCTCGGATACGCCGAGCGGCGCCAAGCCGGACGTCGAAGGTCGCAACGAAGATCCCGACCCGGTCGCCGATCCGGCCCCCGCCGACGAGCCGGAAATGGAAAGTCCGGAATCGAACGACCCGGAAGCAGGCGAGCCGGAAACGGACGATCCGGCTGACGCCGACGCTGAGACTGCTTGAGTCCCGACCCTCGCCGCGAGTTCGCGGCGCCCCGACACCCCCGCATTTCCTGCTCGCTCCCGCGTCCCGCATGGCCCACCACGCCCCCGTCGTCGATCCCGCCGCGCTGCGGGAAGACATCGGCGATCTCGCCGGGAAGTTCCGTATTCCGTTGCTGTTGGTCGGCGTGGTCGGCTTGGTGGCGGCGGGGCTACTCGCGTCGCTGAGCGACGACGGCTGGGCGAAGCGGTTCCTGTTCGGCTACCTCTGGGCCTACTGGTTCTTCCTGACGATCAGCCTCGGCGGGCTGTTCTTCACGATGATCCAGCACGTCACCCGGGCCGGGTGGAGCGTCACGGTTCGCCGTTTGGCGGAGATGCTGGGGGCGAACCTGTGGGTCTTTGCCCCGCTGTCGCTGCCGTTGCTCGCCGGGGTGCTGTTCGACGGCGCCGGCGTGTGGGAATGGGCTGATCCTGTGCTGGTCGAGAGCGGCCCCACCGCGGATCTGCTCCAGCACAAGGAGCCGTACCTCAATAAGCCGTTCTTCCTGATTCGCTGCGCGATCTACTTCGCGGTGTGGAGCTTCTGGGGCTGGAAGCTGTACGCCCTGAGCCGCAAGCAGGACGAGACGGGGGATCCGGGTCTGACGCAGACGATGCACAACTGGAGCGTCGCCGGCCTCCCGCTGACGTTCCTGACGGTGACGTTCGCGGCGATCGACTTCCTGATGAGCCTCACGCCCACCTGGTACAGCACCATCTACGGGGTGGTCATCATCGCCGGCTGTGCGGTCAGCGTGCATGCCACGCTGGCGGTGATCGTGCTGCTGCTCCGCAAGCGGGGCACGTTGACGGAGGCCGTCACGGTCGAACACCAGCAGGATCTCGGCAAGCTGCTGTTCGGGTTCATCGTGTTCTGGGCCTACGTGAGCTTCAGTCAGTTCCTGCTGATCTGGTACGCGGACATCCCCGAAGAAACCGAGTACTACCTCGTGCGGTTCAGTCACGGCTGGACGTTCGTCATGGCGATGCTGCTGACCGGGCACTTCATCATCCCGTTCCTCGGCCTGCTGAGCCGGCACGTCAAACGGCGGGACAGCACGTTGATGTTCTGGTGCGTGTGGGTGCTGTTCATGCACGCTGTGGACCTCTATCTGTTCATCATGCCGCGGCTGACGCACGACGCCGTGCACGCGGGGATCGAGGACGTCGGCTTGCCGCTGAGCCTGGTGGACCTGGCCTGCTTCGTGGGGATCGGCGGTTTCGCCTGTGCCACGCTGCTGACGACCGCCGCCGGGGTGGCCCTCGTGCCGCACCGCGATCCGCGGCTCAAGGAAGCCCTCGCGTTCCACAACACCTGATCCCGCGTCCGAATCGTCCCCTGCGTCATCCGCGTCTGTCGCCCGGATCGGCGCAGGGCCGAACACTCCCCCGTTCCTTGCAAACCCCGACTTCGGGGTGAAACAGTCCGCCGACCGGCGGTTCATCGATCATGTCCGACACGACCGGCGAGAAGCAGGCCTACAACGACCTGAGCATGCGGACGATCTTTTTGATCGGCCTGCTCTCGGCGGTGGGACTGTTCGTGATCATCACCGGCGCCCGCACCCTGTTCTACAAGTGGCAGGCGGCGGAGTATCAGGAGAAGGTCATCAACGTCCCGCTCGCCAGCGTCGATGCGGAGTTGCAGGA
Source organism: Alienimonas chondri (assembly GCF_013036045.1). Lineage (GTDB taxonomy): Bacteria > Planctomycetota > Planctomycetia > Planctomycetales > Planctomycetaceae > Alienimonas > Alienimonas chondri. The sequence continues at coordinate 44,541 of NZ_WTPX01000017.1, read as the reverse complement.
GCAGCGGGCCGCGATCGAACGCTACAGCTGGAACGCCACCACGGACTCCGCCGCCATTCCGGTCGATAAGGCGATGGCCGAGACGGTCGAGGAACTCGCCGCGGAGCGTGCCGAGCAGTCGGAGTCGGACGCCGCAGATTCGGAATCGACAGACGCGGATTCGACCGACGAAGCCGGGAGCGAAGCGTGAACCGGTTCGCCTCGACTCTCGCCGTTGCGCTGTGCGGGCTGATCGCGACCGCGGTCGCTCCCGCGCAGGCCTTGCGGCCGGAACGGCCGGACCCGAACGTCGTGCCGTTTGAGGTGCGGGACGTCGGCGTCGACGAGAAGTTGGGCGATCAGGTGCCCGCGGACATCGCGTTCCGGGATCACGTCGGCAACATGGTCCGGCTGGGCGATTACTACGACGGCACCCGGCCGGTCATCCTCACGCTGAACTACTCGCGGTGCCCGAAGGTCTGCGACATCCAGTTGCGGAACCTCGCGACCACGCTGGGCGGGTTGGACGTGACCGCCGGCGAGGACTTTCGCGTCGTCACCGTCAGCATCGATCCGACGGAAGGCCCGGAGGTCGCGGAAGAACGCCGGCGGGGCTACGTCCGGCTGATGGGGAAGGGGAACTGGTCGTTTCTCACCGGTAATCCCGGCTCGATCAAACGGCTGGCTCGGGCCGTGGGCTTCAAGTACGTCTACGAACCCTCCAAGCAGGAATATCACCATTCCCCCGTCACGATTCTGCTGACGCCCACGGGCCGGGTGGGACGTTACCACCATCGGCTCGATTTCGAACCGGACACCCTGAAGCTGGGGTTGGTCGAAACGGGCGAGGGGACGCTCGGGACGACTTCGGATTACTTCCCGCTGATCTGTTACCGCTACGATCCGGAGCACGGCACCTACGTGACGCGCAAAGCGGAAATGCTGATGGCCGGCGCCGGGTTCCTGTTCGTGGTCGGGTTCGGATCGTGGTTGTCCCGCCAGTGGCAGCGGAGCCGTCGCTCGTCTGATCCGTCGTCCGCCGGACTTTCTGCGGGTCGTTCCGGCGCCGCCGTGCGTCGAGAGGACGCGCGGAACAAGGGCGCCGCGGGCGCTCCGGCCACCGTATAATTGTTCAGCGACCGCCCCGTCGCTCCTCCTCGTCGCTCTCCATCGTCGACTTCGTCCCGGACGCCTCTGATGCCGTTTATCCCGCCGCTCGCCGACTACGGCGACGGGCTGCTGTTCCGTACGCAGGCGTCCACATTCGCGGAGAACAGCGATTCGCTGTTCTGGATGATCACTTGGATCAGCGTCGTGTTCTTCATCATCGTCGTGGGGGCGATGGGCTGGTTCATGTGGAAGTACCGGCACCGCCCGGTGGAGACGTTCGCCCCGAAGACGCCGAGCCATAACCTGCCGCTGGAGCTGACCTGGACAGTCATCCCGACGCTGCTGGTGATCGTGATCTTCGGCTTCGGTTTTACCGGCTACCTCGATCAGCGGACGCCGCCGGCGGACGCTTACGAAGTCCGGGTGATCGCGAAGAAGTGGAACTTCACCTTCGTGTATCCCGACGCCGGCTTCACGGACTCCAAGTTGTATATCCCCGTCGGGCGCCCGGTCCGTTTGCGGATGGTCTCCAGCGACGTGCTGCACAGCTTCTGGGTGCCGGCCTTTCGCTCGAAGTGGGATATCGTCCCCGGCCGCGACAGCATCATCTGGTTCGAATGCACCGAGCCGGGCGAGTACCTCTACCAATGCACGGAATACTGCGGCAAAGATCACAGCAATATGATCAAAGAGGGCGGCGTGGTCGCTGTCCCGCTGGACGAATTCGAAGACAAACTGCGGGAGATTAAGACGGTCAAGATCCAGGAACTGGAAGACGACCCGCTGGGGGGCGGCGAGGCGCTCTTCAAGGACGCCGGTTGTGCGGCCTGTCACAGCGTCGACGGCGCGAAGAACGCCTGCCCGACGTGGGAGGGACTGTGGGGGACGACCAAGAAGTTCACGGACGGCACCTCCGCCATCGCGGACGATGCGTACATCCGGGAGTCGATCCTGCAGCCGGACGCGAAGATCGCGGAGGGATTCCGCAACAACATGCCCTCGTATAAGGGGCAGTTGGAAGAACTGCAGATCATGGCTCTGACGACCTACATTCGTTCGCTGTCCGAAGAGGGCCGGGCGGAGAATGTCGAACGCGACGTCCCGCCTGTCGGCGGCGAGCCGGAGGCCGAAGACGATTCCGGCGCTGATGGTTAACCCGCTGCACTCACCTTCGCACCGCACACCCACGCTCTTAACCGCCCCCCGTCATGGCCGTTGAAACCCCCACCGATTACGCCGCCGGCGAGGCGGCTCCCTCGCCGGAGCGGGCCGCCGTGCCCGCCGGCCCGCCGGGGTACGCGGAAGACAACTACCTCAACCACACCAAGGGGTTGATGAGTTGGTTGGTTACGCTCGATCACAAGCGGATCGGGATGATGTACCTGGTGGGCGTGATGAGCGCCTTCCTGCTGGGCGGCATCTTCGCCCTGCTGGTGCGGGCGGAGTTGTGGACGCCGGGCGAAACGATCGTCACCGCGGAGACTTATAATCGCTTCTTCACCCTGCACGGGGCGATTATGGTGTTTCTGTTTATCATCCCGTCGGTCCCGGCGGCGTTGGGGAACTTCGTTCTGCCGGTGATGCTGGGGGCGAAGGACGTCGCCTTCCCCCGGATGAACCTGGCGAGTTTTTATCTGTGGTGCGGCGGGGCGATCTTCTTTCTGATCACCCTCTTCCGCGGATCGCTGGATACGGGCTGGACGTTCTACGTTCCCTATTCGACGTCGACGGAGACGGCCGTCGTCACGGCGTTGACGGGGGTGTTCATCCTCGGGTTCAGCTCGATCTTCACCGGGCTGAACTTCATCGTGACGGTGCACACGATGCGGCCGCCGGGCATGGAATGGTTCAAGATGCCGCTGTTCCTGTGGGCGATCTACGCGACCAGCATCATCCAGGTGCTGGCGACGCCGGTGTTGGCGGTCACGCTGTTGCTGCTGGCGGTGGAGCGGACGACGGGCATCGGCGTGTTCGATCCGGCGTACGGCGGCGACCCGGTGTTGTTCCAGCACTTCTTCTGGTTCTACAGCCACCCCGCCGTCTACATCATGATTTTGCCGGGCTTCGGCATTATCAGCGAGTTGATCTCGACGTTCAGCCGCAAGCACATCTTCGGCTATCGGTTCATCGCCTATAGCTCGATCGCGATCGCGCTGTTCGGGTTCCTCGTGTGGGGCCATCACATGTTCACCTCCGGGATGAGTACGGTGGCCGCGTTCGTGTTCAGTCTGCTGACCTTCAGCGTGTCGATCCCCTCGGCGATCAAGGTCTTCAACTGGCTGGCCACGATGTACAAGGGAAATATCTGGCTGGCCACGCCGATGTGCTACGCCCTGAGCTTCATCTTCCTGTTCACGATCGGCGGGCTGACGGGCCTGCACCTCGGGGCGCTGGCGACGGACATTCACCTGCACGACAGCTACTTCGTCGTCTCGCACTTCCACTACGTCATGGTGGGCGGGTCGCTGGTGGCGTTCCTCGGCGGGCTGTTCTACTGGTGGCCGAAGATGACCGGGAAGATGTACAACGATTTCTGGGGCAAGATCAGCGCCTTGATCGTGTTCCTGGCCTTCAACCTGACCTTCTTCCCGCAGTTCATTCTCGGGACGAAGGGCATGCCCCGGCGCTATTACAACTACGTGCCGGAGTTCCAGTTCTGGCATCAGGTCAGCACCGTGGGCGCCTTTATGCTGGGCGGGGGATTGCTGGTCGCCGCGGTGGTGCTCGTTCACAGCCTCCTGCGGGGCAAGAAGGCGCCGGCGAATCCCTGGGGGGCCGCGACGCTGGAATGGCAATGTTCCTCGCCCCCGCCGCATAACAACTTCGACCATCCGCCGACCGTGGGCGACCCGTACGCACTCAACCGCGTGGTGTACGATCCGGACACCCGCAGCTATCGGCAGATCGACGAGTTTTCCAACGGCGGTACGCCGCAGCAGACCGCGAAGGTGTGAGTCTGTGACGATTCTTAAAGCCCTCGCCGCAGGTGCGGCGGGGTGACGCCCTTTCCGGCCCGGTCGCGGCTTCCGCGACCGGGCCGGTTCTCTATGATCCGACCCATGAGCGCCGCCGCCCCCGCCCCGCCGACCGGCGAGTCCGGTTTGGACCCCGATCGTTCGCACCACTCCGAGCACGGGGATGCCGACGGGCACGGAGAACATGCGCACGTTCATGATCCGCATTCGCCCCACGGGCACGCGCACCATTTCGAGAGCTGGCGGCAGCAGTTCGACGCCGGCAAGCTCGGCATGTGGCTGTTTCTCGCGCAGGAAGTGCTGTTCTTCAGCGGCCTGTTCTGCCTGTACGCCGTTTATCGGTCGCTGCACCCGGAGGTTTGGGAGTACGCGGACCGCTTCCTGAGCGTGCCGCACGGCGCCTTCAACACCGCCGTCCTGCTGTTCAGCAGCCTGACGATGGCCTGGGGCGTGCGTTGCGCGATGTTGGGCCAGCGGATCGGCCTGACGGGTTGCATCGCCGCGACGCTGTTCTGCGCGGCGTTGTTCCTCGGCGTGAAGAGCTTTGAGTACACGGAGAAGGCTCACCTGCACATCCTGTGGGCTGGGGCCACGGAGGAGCCGGTCATGGGCGGCACCCGCTACGACACGCCGCTGGTGGACGTGACCGATCAGGTCGCGGAAGCGGAAGCGTCGTCCCTCACCTTTGCCGAACGGGAGTCCGCCGCGCTCGAGGCGACGGACGTCACCTTGGGCAAGATCAGCGTCGGCTGTGCGATCGTCGCCCTCGTGCTGATGGTCGGGGCGGGACTGTGTTGGAAGCTGAAGGCGAACGGCTGGATGGTGGGTCTGGCCGCGGGGGTGTTGTGTGCGATCGGCATGCTGGTCGGGGCGGAGGGTTCAATGCTCCTTGCCCACGAGATGCACGGCGACCACGCCGGGGGGGAACATCACGATGGCGAGGCCCACGACGGCCACGTGGAGACCGCCCATGAAATGCTCGAGGCGGAGTCCGACGTGGAGATCCCGCCGGACGGCATCGGGCAGTTCTTCAGCATCTATTACGTGATGACCGGCCTGCACGCGGTGCACATCCTCGCCGGGATGGTCGTGCTGACGTGGCTGATGATTCGCGCGTATCGCGGCGACTTCACCCCGGACTATTTCGGCCCGGTCGACTTCGTCGGCCTGTATTGGCACCTCGTCGACCTGGTGTGGATCTACCTGTTCCCGCTCCTGTACCTGATCGGCTGATCGGCGGCCCCTTTTTTCCGCCCGCGTTCGTTTCGCCCGCCCGTACTCCGCGTCTCTCCGCCCTCTGATGGCCTCCCACGCCGAACCCTCACCGCTGGACCCGCACCTGGTGACCGGCCACGGGCACGATCACAACCCGATCGCCCACGTGATGCCGAAGTGGATGTTGATCGCGGTCTTCAGCGCCTTGTTGGCGCTGACCGCGGCGACGGTCTATTTCGCGTCATTCGAACTGGGCAACTACGAAGTCCTGGTGGCGATGTCGATCGCCACGGTGAAGGCGGTGCTGGTGGCGACGTTCTTCATGCACTTGAAGTACGACAACCCGCTGAACGCCGCGATTCTGTTGTTCAGCCTGATCTTCGTGGGGCTGTTCATCGGCCTGTCGATCCTCGATACGCAGAGCTATCGCGGCGACGTGGATGAGTGGCGGGCGAATCAGGCTTCGGAAGCGGCGGGCGACTGATCGGCGTCGAGTTCGACGCCCGCGCTTGAGAGGCGTCGCGGACGGGTGAAACGCTCAGCCGGTCGGCGGTTTCTATTCCGTCCCCATCCCCCTCGGTTCCCTCCCGTGACCGATCGCTTCGCCGGCCTGCGGTGGAAGGACTGGAGCTTCGTGCCCACGTCCGGTCCCGCCCAACGGCGGACGCGGATGGGGCTGAACGTCCTGCTGTTCGGCTACCTGGGGTTCACGTTCCTCTCGGTGCTGATTCTCTATCTGTTCGCGGCGCTGGGCCGCGCGTCGCAACCGCCCGCGGAGGCGGTTCCTCCGGCCTTCTGGTTCAGCACGGTCGCCGTTCTGGTCGGCGGGGGCTGCCTGCGGTGGGCTGTCCGGGCGATTCGACGGGAACGACAGCGCACGGCGCGGCGACTCACGGCGGCGGCGGTCGTGTGCGGCCTCGCTTTCGGAGCGGGGCAGGCGATCGGAGTCAGCCAGCTACTGGAGGACTGGCATCCGGCCGAACGCCCGCGCGTCGAGGCGCCCGGCGGGGGCACGTATCTCGATCCCGACGCGAAAGTGGCCCTGTCGATGGCGGGACTGGTCGCGATTCTCGTCGCGCTGCACGGGTTCCACTTCCTCGGCGGACTGCTCGTGCTGTTTCTCGCCGCGGCCCGGACGTTCGCCGGGCGCTATGACCACGAGTACCACGCCGGGCTGCTGCTCACGTCCCGCTACTGGACGTTCCTGGACGTGTCGTGGCTGCTGATGCTCGCCACGTTCTATTTTACCCTGTGAGACGTCGGTCAGGCCGAAACACGATTCGACCAATCGACCAATCACGACCACCAACCCGACGCGTCAGCGAGGGACGCATGCCGATCCGGTTTCCCTCGCTGACGCGTCGGGTTGGTACGAACGACGAAGCATTCCCCCGGCCGCCGGTCAGTCGGTCGTCCCGCCGCCCTTGGTCCGTTCGAGTACCCAGTGCACGGCGTGACGGGTGAGCTCGGTACTGTTGGCGAGGTTCAGCTTCGCCTTCAGGTTCTCCCGGTAGCTTTCGATCGTCTTGGGCGAGAGGTTGAGCTTCTCCGCGATCTCGCGCGTGGTGCGGCCTTGGCCGATCTGCTCGAACACTTCCAATTCGCGATCGGAGAGCTTGTCGAGCAGCGATCCCTCCGCGGCGAGATCGCCGGCGGAGCGGGCCACGGTGCGTTCCCGCATCCGCTGAGAGAGATAAACTTCCCCGGAGAGCACCTGACGGACCGCGGAGATCAGCTTGTGCGTCGCCTCCGCCTTGGAGATGTACCCGCCGGCGCCGCTCCGCAGCACCCGCTCCGCATAGAGCGTCTCGTCGTGCATCGAGACGACCAGCACCTTGACGTGCGGGAAGCGACTGCGGATCTGCTTGCAAAGTTCCAGCCCGTTCCCGCTCTTCAGCGACAGATCGAGCAGGCACAGGTCCGGCCGCAACGAATCGATTTGGCGGAGAATCTCCGCCCCCTCGCCGGACTCGCCCACGACCTCCATGTCCGGCTCGCGCCGGATCAGCATCGCATAGCCGTCTCGAACGACGGGATGATCGTCGGCGATATAAAGGCGTGACAGACCGTTTGCCGGCCCCTCGGATGAAATGCTGGAGACGCCCACGCGCGTGAGGTGTTGAAGATCTGTGGAACGATTGCGGCTCCCGGCGGGGCCGGCCCGTTTTGCATCATAGGGGAAACCGCTGCGTAGGCCACAGTTCTGCACCGAACGCCGCTTTATGGCGGCCATGAATGTCTCTTGGGGGCCGTCTGGGTGAGGCAAACCGGCGCTCCGGCGGTGAATCGCCCGCCGGCCAGGTCGGGGGAAACCGGGAATCGGATTTTACTGGCCGCACGGCGACCAATCAGGCAGTCGGGCGACCGCTGTTGCGGGTATGGTCGGGTTCTGGCCGTCCCCTTCGATCGTTAAGCGTCCGCCCGTGCCCCGTCTCCTCGTCATCGACGACGACCGCAGCGTTCCCCTCATGGTCCGCCGCGCAGTCGACGGATTGCAGATCGGCGGGGAGCCGGTGGAAGTCTCGGCGGCACTCACCGCGAGCGACGGCCTGCGGCTTGCCTCCACGGAACGCCCGGACGTCGTGCTACTGGACCTCGTGCTGCCGGGGGCGAAGGGGAGGGACCTGTTCGACAGTCTGCACAAGGAGGATCCCAAGCGGCCGGTTCTGTTCGTGACCGCGGGCGGCACCAGCGACACCGCCATCGAGGCCATGAAACAGGGGGCGTTCGATTACCTCCTCAAGCCGCTCGATCTGCCCAAGCTGCGGGAATTGTTGACGACCGCCCTGGAAAGCCGGCGGTTGATGAGCACCAAGGTCGGGCTGAGCGCGCAAGCGGGCGACTCGATGCCGACGGACCTGTTCATCGGCCGGACCGAGAGCGCGGTGCAGGTTTACAAAAGCATCGGCCTGGTGGCCGCACAGGACGTCACCGTGCTGGTTCGCGGCGAGAGCGGCACCGGTAAAGAACTCGTCGCCCGCGCGATTTATCATCACGGGAAGCGGCAGGATAAGCCGTTCATGGCGATCAACTGCGCCGCGATCCCGGACGCGCTGCTCGAAAGCGAGCTGTTCGGCCACGAGAAGGGCGCCTTCACCGGCGCCGATCGGCAGCGGATCGGGAAGTTCGAACAGTGCAGCGGCGGCACGATCTTCCTCGACGAGATCGGCGACACCACGCTGCCGATGCAGGCGAAGATGCTCCGCTTGCTCCAAGAGCAGCGCTTCGAGCGCGTCGGCGGCAACGTGACCATCAAGACGGACGTGCGGGTGATCGCCGCCACCAACCGCCCGCTGGAGGCGATGGTCGATTCCGGCGAGTTCCGCGGGGATCTGTTCTTCCGCCTCAACGAGTTCAGCATCGACATCCCCCCGCTTCGCGAACGCGGGGACGACGTGCTGCTGCTGGTCGAGTTCTTTCTGAGCCGGTTCAAACGGGAATTGGGTCAGACCGAACTGGAAGGGATCGCCCCGGAGGCCGTCACGTACCTGCGCCACTATGCGTGGCCGGGCAACGTCCGGGAGCTGCAAAGCGTCTTGCGGAAGGCGATTCTGCACAGCTCCGGGCCGGTGATCGTCCCGAAGGACCTGCCGGCGGAGGTCCGCGGCGGGACCGCTGAGCCGCCCAAGGAGACCGGCCCGCCCAGCGATCTCCGTCCGCTGCTGGAAGGGGCGTTTGCGGAGAATTCGGATGACATCTACGCCGACAGCCTGGAACTGATGGAGCGGTACGTCGTCACCCGCATCCTCGACCGCACCGGCGGCAATCAGAGCCGGGCCGCCAAGATGCTCGGGATTACGCGAGGCAGTCTGCGGAACAAGATCCGCGGTCTCGGCATCACCATCGAGCAGGTCATCGGCAGCGACGACTGAGCATTCTCAGACGACACGCTTGTGAGCGGCTAACACACGATTGCCCCGTGCCACAGGTCGGTGCGGCCTAAGCCCCGCAACGCCGACTGCACGCCGGCCGGGTCGGAGAGCGCCGCGAACCGCACCGGCGGGCGGCCGTCGCACTCGATCGTCCAGCCTTTCACGGGCCAGGGTCCGCTGCGACGAATCACGCGGACCGCCTCCCGAGCGAGGAAGAAGGCGCCCGGATCGGCCATCAGATGCTCGGCCAGCGCCGCTGATTCGCCCGCGTCGACGGGGCGGGGTTCAAACACGATCCGTCGATCTCCGCCGCCCCACCCGGCGCCGAACCCCAGGAAGCGGGCCGTCGGCACGACCAGCGCCAGCGGGCCGACCGTCAGCCCCGCCGCCCACCAGGCCGCGGCGACGCTTAGCGACGGCGGTTCGCTCGGTTCGATCGCCACCTCCGGGCGATGCGGCAGGAAGAACAGCCCGCGATCCGTGGTGACCCACAGCCCGCGGTCCGGCAATCCCTTCTGCGAGAACCCAGACCGCGCGACTCGCACTTCGCCGAGGCAGCCGGTCGCGCGACCGAGACGGACGGCCAGTTCCTCAAGCGTCGGATCCTCCGCCGACGGATCGACCCGCCCCGCGCACCGTGGACAGTACCCACCGCCGAGCCGCACCCAGGTGAAGCAGTGCGGACAGAGCAGCCAAGACACGGTGGCCGGCGAAAGGGCGATGCGAACGGAGGACGGGAGTAGCATATTCTTGCCGACCTTCGTCGATACCTGCTGATCCGCTCCCGGCGGCGAATCGTTGCCTCGGAGTCCCCGCTCACTCCGCCGCCGCTCAATGGACTGGATTACGCTCACTCGCACCGAGATCGAGGCCGACGCTCTCCCCCCGGTCTGCATGGAGTGCGGCGAGGACGCTCCCGTCCGGGTCAACCGGACGTTCGGCGTCACGCCGTTCTGGCTGGAGCCGTTTTCGGCGCTCGCGGAACTGTTCATCGGTCTGCTGCCGGGGCTGATCGTCGGCGGGGCGGCGGTCGGCCTGTTCCGGCGCGAGACGAGAATCAGTTGCCCGTTCTGCGAGCGCCACGCGAACCATTGGGCACGACCGTATCACCGCGCGTTGCTGTGGTCGCTGCTCTGCGGGCTGGCAGGCGCCGGCCTCGGCTGGCTGGGGGCGGGGTGGTTTGGAGCCGAGGGGGCGGCCGTCGTGTGGGCGATCCTCGGAACGTCGTTCGGCGCCGGCTCGCTGGCGGCGCTGGCGGGTTTGGCGACCGGAGCGTCCTGCATCGATGCCTCCGCGGCGAATCGGGCCGGCGTGCGGCTCCAGCACGTCTCGCCGCGATTCGTCGACGCGATGAACCGAGTCCGGGATGCCGGCCCGCCGACGAGATTGGGAGACGAACCGTCGGTTCTCGCCGAACGAGGCAAACGCGCGCTGGACGTTGCGGTCTCATCAGTCTCTGGCCTGCTCACGCGCGGCAGCGGGAATCCAGACGCCGGCCGCTAGAATGGCGACACGCGGGGCGTCGTCTTCTGCCCTTCGCCCCCTGCCTCTCGCCCTGTTCCGATGCCGCTCGCTGAACTTTCGCTCGCCAGTCCGCGGCATCTGGTGCGGTTTCACCCCAAGCGGGTGCCGCACATGTTCACGGACGTGCTGATCCTCGGCGCGGGCATCGCCGGCATTCGGGCGGCGCTCGCCGCCCGGGCGGTGGATCCGTCGCTGGAGACGGTCGTGATCTCCAAGAACGCCCTGCGGGAATCGAACAGTGCCTATGCCCAGGGCGGGATCGCGGGCGTGCTCGATCCGGAGGACAACTTCGCTCATCACGCCGCCGATACGATCGCGGCCGGCAAGGGATTGTGTCACCCGGATGTGGTCGAACTGGTGGTCCGGGAGGCGCCGGAGCGGATCGAAGAACTGGTCGAGTACGGCGCGGACTTCGACCGCGTGGCGGACGCCGCGGGCGTCTCGAAACTCGCCCTGACCCGCGAGGGCGGGCACAGTCATCGCCGGATCGTGCACGCCCTCGGCGATGCGACCGGGTGGGAGGTAATGCGGGCGATGCGGCAGCGGGTGCGGTCCGTCGAGAACGTGCAGTTGTGGGAGCAAACCTTCCTGCTCGACCTCCTCACGGTGGGGGAGGGGAAGGACGCCCGCTGTGCGGGGGCGTTGGTCTGGAGTCCCACGCACGGCAAGACGTTCGTCTGGGCGAAGAGCACCGTGCTGTGCACCGGCGGGTGCGGGCGCCTGTTCCGCGAAACGACCAACCCGGACCTCGCCACCGGGGACGGGCACGCGGCGGCCTTCCGAGCCGGCGCCGAGCTGCGGGATATGGAGTTCATGCAATTCCACCCGACGGTCCTCTACATCGCCGGCGGCGCCCGTCACCTCATCTCTGAAGCGGTCCGCGGGGAGGGCGCTCACCTGCTCGACGCCGACGGTCGCCGGTTCATGGGCGACTACAGCGATGCGATGGAACTGGCCCCGCGGGACGAAGTCAGCCGGGCGATCACCGACGTGATGGAGAAGTCCGGCCATCCCTGCGTGTACCTGTCGCTGGCGCACCTCGACCCGGCCATGGTCGCGGAGCGGTTCCCGAACATCGGCCAGACCTGCGAGCGGTTCGGGATCGATATCTCCAAGGACCGCATCCCGGTGCGGCCCGGCGCCCACTACATGATCGGCGGGGTCACCACCGACGAGCACGGCGCCACGACGCTGCCGGGCCTGTGGAGCGCCGGCGAATCGACCAGCAGCGGCCTACACGGGGCGAACCGCTTGGCGAGCAACTCGCTGCTGGAGGGTCTGGTGTTCGGCAAACGGGCCGGCGAAGCCGCGGGCCAATCGGCCAGCGGACGCGGCGACGAGTTCTGCGCCCGCACCGTCGATGCCGATCGGTCCGATCCGCAGAAGGAACCGCTGGACGTCGACGACCTGCGGCGCTCCCTGGCGAGCCTGATGACCCGCCGCGTCGGCATCACCCGCGACGCCTCGGGACTGCGGGAGGCGGACCGGCAGGTGGACTTCTGGGCGCGGTTCGCCGGCACGCAGGAGTTCTCCGAACCGGCTGGGTGGGAGTTGCAGAACATGCTGCTGACCGCCCGTCTGATGGCCGCCGCCGCCGCCGCCCGCGAGGAGAGCCGCGGCACCCACTTCCGCAGCGACTACCCGGACACGAACCCCGGCGCCGGCGAACACGTCACGGTGCGACGCAGCGGCGGGCGGTGAGCGGCGCCGGCAGCCCGAGACGCAAGCCGAGGCCAGTGAGAATTGCAGACGTTGGTTCCCCTCGGCTTGCGCCTCGGGCTGCCATGCCGTGGGGCATTGGCCAGGCCAGCCTCAACTGCGTCCCTTCCACGGGCGTCGCAGCTCGTCCAGCCTTGCCGCGTCCGGCGGGGTGAACGTCGGGTCGTCGCTCGACGGCGGCGCGTCGAGGTCCAGCGTGTCGCCGACCTCTTGCTGCAGGGCTTTGAGGCGGGCGTTCATCCGTTCGATCCGATCGCTCTGGGCCGGATCGGAAGCGAGATCGAGGATCTCGCCCGGATCGGCCTGCAGGTCGTAGAGACGAGTGACGCCGATCTTCGGGAACCGCAGCAGCTTCCAACGATCGTCCATCACGCTTCGCTGGTCCTCCAGATAGGAGCCGAACAACTCGGTCCGACCGCCTTGGCCGCCGGCCAGCGCCCACTGAAAGCTCTGGCCGTGCAGCTTCGCGGGCACGGTCGTACCGCCGGCGGGGTGGATCTTCAGCATGTCGCAGATCGTGGGGTAGATGTCGTGCAGATAGACGAGCGTGTCGCTCTCCCCGTGCGGCACGCCCGGCCCCGCGACGATCAGCGGCGCCCGCATGTCGTCGCTGTACAGCGACTGCTTCCCGAACCGCCCGTGGCTGCCCATCGACAGGCCGTGGTCGGAGCTGAACACGATCAGCGTGTTCTCCAATTGGCCCCGAGATTCCAAGTCTGCGATCAGCCGGCCGATGTGATGGTCGAGACCGGTGATCGCGGCGTAGTAATCGTGGATTTGCGCCCGGGTGTCCGGCAGCGTGCGGGGGAAGGGGGCGAGCAGTTCGTCGCGACCGAGGTCCGAGCCGATCTGATACGGGTGCAACGGCAGGTAGTTCGGCCGGATCGGCAGGTCCGCCGGGTCGTATTGAGAGCGGAACTCTTCCGCCGCGACCCGCGGATCGTGCGGCGTGGCAAACGCGAGATACATCGCCCACGGTCGCGCTTCGTCCCGCTCCTCCAGGAACTCCAACGCCTCGTCGACGATCTCCTTGCCGGGCTGGCCGCTCATGCGGACGGCGTGATCGTTCGAGAGGTATTTGTTGTGTTCGAAGCGTGTATGCAGCAGCTCCGCGGTGTTGCCCTTCTTGCCGTGGTGGTAGGTCTCGTAACCGGCGGCGCCCAGGGCCGCGGCGAAGTTGGGCTTCTGCGGGTCGGCGTAGGTGCGTTTGCCCTTCTGCACCTCATGGCGGAAGTAGGGGCGCCCGGAGAGAATCATATTCCGGCTGGGAAAGCAGACCGCTCCGCTGTTCGCCCCGAGGCAGTAGCACCGCGAGAAATTGAACCCGCGATTCGCGATCGCATCGAGCGTCGGCGTGACGATGTGCGGATTGCCGAGGGCGTGAATCGTGTCCGCCCGCTGATCGTCCGTCAGCAGGAACAGCACGTTCGGCTGTTCCGCCGCGTCGCAGGCCTCCCCGCCGGTGAGGAGGGCCGTGGAGGCCAAGAGGACGCAGGCAAGGAGTCGGAGCGGCACGGCAAGTTCCCATCGGGGGCGGTTCATCCGTAGGATGCCGGCCCGCCGTCCCGCCCGCCACCCGAGAGGGAACCCCCGTGTCCACCACGCTTGCTCTAGCCTGCACGGCGATCGCGTGCGGTTTCGCGGGAGACGAACCAACGCCCGACCCGCTGCTTCGACCCAGCGATCGGGTCGCGTTGGTCGGCGGGAGCTTCTGGGAGGAGGAACGCCGAGTCGGAGAGCTCGAAACCGTCCTCACGCTCGCCGTGCCGGACGTGACGTTCCGCCATCTGGGTTGGGCCGGCGATATGGCGGATCAGTCGGCGCGGCGCTTCTTCAAGTCGGCGAAAGAGGGCCGTGAACACCTGCTGGAGCATGTCGATCTGGTCGACCCGACCGTGATCTTCGTCGCCTACGGGCAGGCCGAATCGCTGCCGGGGGGGATGAGCGTCGAGGACTTCGAGACGAACCTGAATTCGCTGCTCGATGAGTTGGAGAAGCGGACGAAGCGCATCACGCTGGTCGCGCCGACCAGCGACGGGACGGAGGATTACGCGTCGCGAGTGAACGCCGTCGCTGAGGCGCGTGGACTCGTCGCGATCCCGTCGGAAAAGATCGCCCCCGTAACGCCGAGGCCCCGCGGGGCCTCGGCGTTACGGGATCTGATCCGGGAGAAGAACGACCTCTTCCTCCAACGCCACCGGCCGCAGAACGAAACCTATCTCCGCGGTTTTCGCGCCCATGAGCAGGGGAATAACGCAGTGGAGATTCAAAAATTCGAGCCGCTGGTCGCTGCGAAGGATGAGCAGATTCAGGCCTTGCGTTCCAAGATCGTGAAAGACACCGAATGACGTTTCGTCTCGCAGCCCGAGGCGCAAGCCGAGGCCCGTTCGTCGCCCGCGTGCTCTCCCTCGGCTTGCGCCTCGGGCTGCCGTTGGCGCTCTCCGCCCCGGCGTTCGCCCAGCGGGATCTGACGGACATCCCCGAACCGGACCCGGTTGCGGAACAGGCGGCCTTCGCCGTCCCCGACGGCTGGGAGGCGACGCTGTTCGCCGCCGATCCGGACATCGCCAAGCCGATCCAAACGAACTGGGACGCCCGCGGCCGATTGTGGGTCGCGACCAGCCGGGTCTATCCGCAGTTGGAGCCGGGCGAGGTCGCGGACGATCAGATCGTCATCCTCGAAGACACCGACGGCGACGGCGCCAGCGACAAAACGATCGTCTTCGCCGACGGCTTGTTGATCCCCACCGGCGTGCTGCCGGACGCCGACGGGCAGGGGGCGTACGTCGCCAACAGCACCGAATTGCTCTATCTGAAAGACCTGAACGGCGACGGTCGGGCCGACCGAGACGCCCCCGGCGAGTGGACCGTCGTGCTGGACGGCTTCGGGACGGAGGATACGCACCACATCCTGCACACCCTGCGGGCCGGGCCGGCGGGGGAGATCTACTTCAACCAGTCGATCTACATTCACTCCCAGATCGAAACGCCGCTGGGCCTGGAACGGCTCGACGGCGGCGGCATCTGGCGGTACGAGCCGGACGTGGGGAAGCTCGAAGTCTGGGCGCGGGGCTTCATCAACCCGTGGGGCCATCGCTTTGACGAGTGGGGACAGGAATTCGCCACTGACGGGGCGAACGGCGAGGGCGTCACCTACGTCTTCCCCGGCGCCGCGTTCCCCACCGCGGTCGGCACGGACGACATCCTGCACGGCCTCTCCCCGGGTCAGCCGAAGCACTGCGGGCTGGCGATCCTCGACGACCCCGCGATCCCCGAAGCGTGGCGCGGCCGGTTCGTCACCTGCGATTTCCGCGGCCACCGCGTCAACACGTTCGATATCTCGGACGATCCGAACGGCTCCGGCTACGTCGCCCGGCAGAAGGACGATCTGCTCGGCAGCGACCACGTCGCCTTCCGCCCCATCGACGCCCACGTCGGCCCGGACGGCGCCGTGTACATCGCAGACTGGTACAACCCGATCATCCAGCACGGCGAGGTCGATTTCCGCGACCCCCGCCGCGACAAGATCCACGGCCGCATCTGGCGACTGGCTCCCAAAAAGATGAGTAACGCCGCCGGCCCCGCGGGGCCGCGGCTAGTCGACCTGTCGACCCCGAAACTGCTCGATGAACTCGTCTCCCCCCGCCGTTGGGTGCGGGACATGGCCCGCCGCCTGCTGATCGCCCGCGGGGCGGACGCCGTTTGGCCCGAACTGCTCGATTGGGTGGGGGCTCGGCCGGCGGACGACGGCCGGGCTCGGTTGGAGGCGTTGTGGCTCGCACAGGGATTGCGGCTCGACATGCCGGGGCTGCGGGAAGCGGCGCTCGCCGACGACGACTTCCGCGTCCGGGCCGCGGCGACCCGCGTGCTGGGCTTCGCGGTCGAGCGGGGAGACGACCAACGAACCCGCCTCGCCGCCCTCGCCGCCGACCCGCACCCCCGCGTCCGGCTCGAAGCGGTGAACATGCTTCGCAGACTGGGCACGGCGGAGGCCGCCCGTGACGCCTTCGTCGCGGTCGATCATCCGCTCGACGAGAACCTTTCCTACGCGCTCCGGCTGACGGCCCGCGAACTGGCGGACGAGTGGCTGCCGGCGGTCGCGGAGAACCCGGACTTCTTCGGTTCGCCGGATCGGCTGCTGTTCGCTCTCGCCGCCGCCAAGAAATCCGCGGCGCTCCCGCCGGCGCTGGCGCTGCTGGATGCGGGCGAACTGAACAATGAACAGCGGGTCGAGGTATTGAGCCTGATCGGTCGGTTCGGCGACGCCGCCGCGGTCGAACGGGCGGCGAAGATGCTGGACGCCCCGGAGGCGCCGAGGACGGCGACTCTATCCGCATTGGTTGCGGCCGCCCGGCGGAAGATCGTTCCCGCGGACGAGGGGACCGCGGTGCGGGCCTTGTTGATGGTCGGCTCCCCGGCGGAGCGGGCCGCCGCGGCGGAACTGCTGGGACTATGGCGGTCGACGGACGCGGCGGACGAATTGGTCCGAGTCGCCGGCGATAACGCTCAGCCGCAGTCCGTGCGGCGGGCGGCGGCGGAAGCGCTCACCCGGCTGGGGACAAAGGGGCGAGAGCGACTGACAGCTCTCGCCGCGGGGACCGGCCCCGCTGCGGCGGACGCGATCGTCATCCTCTCGCGGGCGGCGCCGAACGTCGCTGCGTCCTCCGCCGTCGAACGTCTCGTCGGCACCGCGACCGATCCCGCGGCGGCTTCGGAACTCGTCACCGCGTTCGCCGCGACCGATGCAGGCGTGAAGGCGTTGACGGCCGCGTTGGCTGACGTGTCGCTGAAGGAACCGGTCGCTGCGGCCGCGCTCCGCGGTCTGGCCGGGAAGGGCAAACGCGTCGCAGCGCTGGAAGCCGCCCTCCAAACTGCCGGCGGGATCGAGCCGATGAAAGAACTGAACCCGGCGGAGTTTCTCGTTCTTGTCGATCGAGCCGCGACCGAGGGTGATCCGGCCCGCGGCCAAGCCATCTATCGCCGGGCGAAGCTGAAGTGCATGGACTGCCACGCGATCGGCGGCGCCGGGGGCCTCGTCGGGCCGGACCTCACCAGCATCGGCGGCAGCGCCCAGCCGGACTACCTCCTCGAATCGCTGCTCAAACCCTCCGCCAAGATCAAAGAGGGCTACGCCACCCTGACCGTGTTGAAGGACGACGGCGTGGTGCTGAACGGCGTGCTCGTCTCGCAGACGGACGAGGAATACAAGCTGAGGGACGCCGACGGCCAAGAGATCGCTGTGCCGGCCGCGTCGGTGTTGCAAGCCGAGGTCTCGCCGGTCTCGCTGATGCCTTCGGAACTGGTGGAGACGTTGCGCCCCGACGAACTGGCGGACCTGGTCGCGTTCCTCGCGGCGCTGGGCAAGAGCGGCGAGTACCGCGTCGCCCCCGATCGTCGTGTGCGGACGTGGCAGGTGGTCTACGGTCCCGAGATGTGGGGCGCCGTCAGCCGCCGGGTGCGAGCGAATGGAATGGGCGACGTCGCTGAACGCCCCGCGGAGTACCCGTGGGAGCCTCGTTATTCCGAGGTCTCCGGCGTGCTGCCGACCGCGGATCTGCCGCTGGCGAGCTTCTTCGGCGGCCGTAAGTACGCCCTGTTGCGGTTCCCGCTTCCCGAAGACGCCACGGCCCCGGTCACGTTGCGCATCCGTGACGAGAAGGGCGAAGGGAACGCCTCCGGCGTGACGCTGTGGCAGATGTCCGACGACGGCGCCGGCGCCGCGACCCGCTACGACCTGGATCGGCTCGCCGAGGGGGACACGGAGGGGGCCGCGATCACCCTCGATCCGGCGAACGGTCGTTCGATTACGCTGGCAGTGAATCCTGACGAACGCGCCGCGACCGGTTTGCGGATCGACCTCGACGATACCCCCGCCGCCCCGACCGGCGACTCAGAATCAAACGTTCTCCCCAACTCGGACGACGCCCCGTGACGGCCCTGCTGCTGACTGCTTTCCTCGCCGCCGCGCCCGCCGATGCGGCGGGGGCCGACGCCGGTTCTCCGCCGGTGAACGTGCTGTTCGTGCTGACGGACGATCATCGCAACGACCATCTCGGCTGCGCCGGTCATCCGGTGTTGAAGACGCCGCACATCGACGCCCTCGCCGCCCGCGGCGTGCGGTTCGAGAACGCCTTCGTGACCACCAGCATCTGCGCCGCCAGCCGGGCGACGATCCTGACCGGGCACTACGAGATCTCCCACGGCTTCACCTTCGGCAAGCCGCCGCTGAGCAAGGAACTGATCCGGGACAGCTACCCGGCCGTGCTGAAGCGGGCCGGCTATCGCACCGGATTCGCCGGGAAGTTCGGGGTGAACACGGCCGACAAGCAGGCCCCGGCGGAGATGTTCGACGTCTACAAGCCGATCAATCGCTCGCCCTACTTCCACAAACAACCGGACGGCTCGCTGCGGCACACGACCGACCTGATCGGCGACGCCGCGGAGCAATTCATCGCCTCGACGCCGGCGGACCAGCCGTTCTGCCTGTCGCTCTCCTTCAACGCCGGCCACGCGGAAGACGGCGACCTGCGCGACCACTACCCGTACCCGGAGACCGAAGCCGAGTTGTACCGGGACGAGAAGCTGCCGCCGATCGGTCCCGCGCCGGCGGGGGCGTTCAATGCGTTGCCGAAGGTCCTTCAGGAGAGCATGAACCGCGACCGCTGGCAGTGGCGCTGGCACTCCCGCTCCCAGCGGGAACGGAACACGCGGGACTATTACCGCCTGCTGAGCGCCGCGGATCGCAACGTCGGCCGGGCCGTCGCGGCGTTGGAGCAGGCCGGGCGACTGGAGAACACGCTGGTGATCGTCACCGGCGACAACGGCTACTACATGGGCTCCCGCGGGTTGGCCGGGAAGTGGTCGCACTTCGAGGAGAGCCTGCGGGTGCCGCTGGTGATCGCCGGGCCGGGCGTCTCCACCTCGATCGACGTCCGCGCCGGTCAGGCTTCTATGGGGCGGGTCGAATCCGCGGTGGCCCTCAACGTCGATCTGCCCGCGACGATGTTGGACGCCTGCGGTCAGAGCGTGCCGGCAGATTATCAGGGCCGCTCCCTGGTCCCGCTGTTAAAAGGGGAGACCGCGGCGGACTGGCGAACGGACTTCCTCGCGGAGCACCGCATGAACAACGCCCGCATTCCCAAATGGCAGGGCGTGCGGGGCGAGCGGTGGGTGTATGCGAACTACTACGAGCAGACCCCTCCGGTGGAGTGCCTCTACGACCTCGAGGCCGACCCGCTGCAGTTGAAGAACCTCGCGACCGATCCGGCGTTCGCGGAGGATTTGGCGACGATGCGGGCGCGTTCCGCGGAATTAGGTCGGATGTGGACGTCGGGCCGAGACGAGCGGTAACACCGGGCGGGTGGAACGGTTCCGTGGGAGTTCGGTGAAAAACGGACGCGGCGAACGGCCGTGCTTTCCCCGCCGGGGGGCGGGGTGATACTTTGATGTCCGGCGCTCGCCGAGTCTTTGACCAACTCCAGACGGCCTGCCCCGGCCGAACCGCACTCCGTGCCCAGATCCCGTCCGACCGCCGGCCGTGCCGCAGCGGATGACCGTCCGGCGGAAGTCGATCGCGCCGGCGACGCCCGTGGGTTCTTCGAGACCCTCGGCAAGAGCGATCTGCTGGCCGCGGATCGCGTCGCCGAGCTGGAGAAGAAGTACGGCCGGTGGAGTCCGCAGGCCGCTGCGGACGAGTTGATTCGGGCCGGTCTGCTGAGCCGGTATCAGGCCGACCGCGTGCGAATGGGGCGGTACCGGGGGTTCTTCCTCGATCGATACCGGCTGCTGGCGGTCCTCGGCGCCGGCGGGATGGGTACGGTGTACGTCGCCCGGGACGAGGGGGACGGCCCGCATCACGGGCAGAAAGTCGCGTTGAAGGTGCTCGCGGAGGGGATGCGCGACGACGCCGGCATGATCGCCCGGTTGAAGTACGAGGGCGTCGCGGCGGGGCGGGTCGATCACCCGAACGTTGTGCACGCGCTGCGGTTCTGCAAAGCGGACAACGGCCCCGGCGATCACCTGCTGGTGATGGAATTCGTCGAGGCGGTCAGCGCCGAGGAGTTGCTCATCCGCGGCGGAGCGGTCAAAAGCGCCGTGGCGTGCGACATCGCCCGTCAGGCGGCGCTGGGACTGGCGGCCTGCCACGAGGCGCACCTCATCCACCGCGACGTGAAGCCGGCCAACCTGCTGGTCGCCGCCGACGGCGCCGTGAAGGTGGCGGACTTCGGCCTCGCCCTGCTGACGGATCAGGCCGCCGCGGAGTTCAGCCTGCAGATGATCTTCGGCCACGACTGTCTGGGGTCGGCCGACTACATGGCCCCGGAGCAGAGCCGCAACAGCACGGAGATCGACGTCCGAGCGGACCTCTACTCGCTGGGCTGCACGCTGTATTCGCTGCTGACGGCCCGCGTGCCCTATCCGGCGAAAAGCCGGCGCGAGGTGTTGAAATCGCACCGTCACGCTCCGGTGCCGGACGTGCGATTGAAAGCCCCGGACACGCCCGCGACGGTGGCCGAATTGGTCACCCGATTGATGTCCAAAGATCCCGCGGATCGGCCCGCCGACGCGACGGAAGTCGCCGCGTTGCTCGAACCGCACGCCCGGCGGAAGCCGATCGCGTTTAACTTCGACAAAATTCTGAACTCGCGGGCCCGCGCCGCGGCCGCGAAATCGGACCGGCGCCGGAAGGAAGCGGCTCTCAAAGCCAAGCGGAAAGCCACGGACGACGCCCCTTCGACTCCGCCGCTCGAGTCCGATCGGGAAACGAAGACGACCGCCGATCTGGACACGGCCCGCCCGGATTCGAACCGCTACGACGATCGGTCTTCGATCCTGACCGCCTCGTCCGTGGGCCGCGGCCGGAGCGCCGCGGATCTTGCGTCGGAGATCTTGGGTTCCGACATCGCCGGCTCCCAGGTGCGTGATTCGCTGACTCGGCTCTCGCACGTCGGTCGGCGATTGGGATCGGACGCGACCGCCGACTCGGATTCGAGCGTCATCGACGACTGGTCCGATGCGGAGAAACCCCCGGCTGCGGAGCCTGCGCCGAGCAGTAAGGAACTCCCGTCGATCTCCCCGCCGACGCGGTTGGTGCCGACCGGACTGGCCGGCTGGTTCCTGCCGCAGATCCCCGTGCGGGGCGGGCGGCTGACGATCGGCCACTCGAAGGACTGCGCGGTGCAGTTGAGCGATGCCGGCGTCGCGGAGGAACACTGCGAGTTCCGGTGGGACGGCCGCGGCTGGAGCGTCGCGGACCTCGGCGGCGGCACCGCGATCAACGAGGCTCCGATCCACGGCGGCGCCCGCGGCGAACTGGGCCACGGAGACGACATCACCTTTGGCTCTCGCACCTATACGATGCGAATCGGCGCCGTCCGCAAGCCGATCGGCCCGTGGATCGTCGCCGGCGCCACCGCCCTCGCCGCCGCGGTCGGCACGGCGATCTGGGTCTTCTAATCCCGTTTGAGGGAGCAGCCGAGCGGGCTTAGTTGCCCATGCTGTCGAGCATCTTTTCGTAGACCGGTCGCAGGGTCGGGAAGTCGCGGGGCGAACACTGCATCACGACCGTGAAGGTCTCGTTCCCGACCCGCACCGTCCCGCGGAGACCGGTGATCTGCCCGCCCAGCGTGCCGGAGGCGGTGAAGACGCTGCGTCGCCCGTTGTCTTTCCCGGCGCGGGGGTCGAAGTTCTCGCCGCCGGTCTCGGAGTAATTCGAAAAGTTCGATTCCACCTGCGACTTCGTAGCATCGTGCTGCGTGAAGATCGGGGTCAGCTCCTCCGGCATTTCCTCTCCGGGGGCGAGTTGGGTGTCGCCGGCGCCGGCGATGTCGCCGAACAGCGACCCGCTGGGGCTGCGACGGACCTGAACCTCGCCGCCCGGACCTTCAAAGGTGGCGAACGACGGTCGTCCGCCGACGCCCCCGCCCACCTTCGTCGTCTCCCAGTTGTCCGGTACGTCGATCGAGAACTGTCGCGGTTCGGGGTGCTCGAACCGAACCAGCGGGCCGGGCGGCTCCGCCGGTTGGGCGCCGGCCAACGCCCACAAGGCTCCCCCGGCGGCCAACATCAGTACCAGCAGCGACCCGCCGATGATCCCCAGCACGACGGGCATCGGGGTCGGCGGCTTCTCCTCCTTTTTGGGGCCGCGTTCCGCGGGAATCGGGTGTTCGTCCGTCAGCGGCCCCTTATTCACCCGAGCGGGCAACGCCTTCTGAGAGCCGCTCTCATGGCCGTACTTGCCGAGGTCCAGGCCGGCGAACAGCTCGCCGCTGTTCCCGCTGCCGCCCGGTTCGTCGGCGGGCGAAGTAGGCCGCTTCCGTTTCGCCTTGGTCTTCGCCGGGCTTGCTTTGGCGGGGCGAGGGTCGGCCGCGTCCGCCTCGGCGGGCACCTGCACGGGGCCGCCGCAGCCGGGGCACTTCACCTTTCGTCCCGCGAACGAAGGTTTCAGCTTGATCGCTTTGGCGCAGTCGGGACAGCGGGTGACGATCGCGGCGGACATGGTGGACGGTCTCCGACGGGGCGACGGGGAAGTTGAACGAAGAGCACTCAAAACGGGGCGATCCCGGAGAGGGACGAAAGGGTCCGCCCCACGCCGAACCATACCGCCCCGCAGCATTCGAGTGGTACGGTCCGCGGAGCCGGATCGTGCGATCCGCGTTGCCGCTTTCCCCTCTCCCGTCAGGCTCGTTCGGATGAGAATCTCCTCCCTGCAGTTCGCCTCGTTCGCCCTCGCCGTCGGGCTGGCGATCGTCGCCCCCTCCGCCGCAAACGCCGAGGTGCAGACGGAGTCAGTCGAGTATCAGCACGACGGCGTGACCTATCGCGGCTACGTCGCCTATGACGATGCGATCGAGGGGCGCCGACCCGGCGTGCTGGTGGTGCATGAATGGTGGGGCTTGAACGACTACGCCAAGCAGCGGGCGGAGATGCTCGCGGAGATGGGCTACGTCGGCTTCGCTTTGGATATGTACGGCGAAGGCAAGACCGCCGGACATCCGGAGGAGGCGGCGAAGTTCGCCGGGATGGTGCGGGACAACGTCGACGACTGGCGGGCCCGGGCGCTCGCTGGCCTGGATCAGTTGAAGAAGCGGCCGGAGACCGACCCAGAGAACGTCGCCGCGATTGGGTACTGCTTCGGCGGCGCGACCGTCCTCCAGATGGCCTACGCCGGCGCTCCGGTGAAGGGGGTGGTCAGCTTCCACGGAGCGCTTCCCGCGGCCTCGGCGGAGGAGGCGGAGCAGGTGAAAGCCGGCATCATGATCTGCCACGGCGCCGCGGACGGGTTCGTTCCGCCGGAGCAGGTGAAGGGCTGCCTGGAACCCTTGGAGAAGGCCGGGGCCGACTACGTTTTCACCGCGTACGCCGGCGCCAAGCACGGCTTCACGAACCCCGGCGCCGACGACCGCGGCATGGACGGCTTGAAGTACGATCCGAAGGCCGACGCCCGCAGTTGGGCGGCGATGACCGCGATGTTCGACGTGATTCTGAAGGGCGAAGAGTTGCCCACCGCCGCGGCCGCCGAGTAGCGCCCCGTTACTTCTACTTCAAAACGTCGAATCGCTCGCTTTCGTCACCCCCTCCCGGACCTCGCCGTGCAACAGATCAAGTTCTTCAAAGCGACCGAAGCCGACCTCGAAGCGCTGGAGTCGGAGATGAACGCCTGGCTGCGCGACAGCGGGGCCAAGGTGGTGCAGATCCTCGGCAACATCGCTCCCCAGACGGTCGTGCCGGACGAGAGTTCGCACGGCCTGACCAAGAGCGCATTCGCGCCAAGCGATGTCCTGATGGCGGTGGTCTACGAACCCGGGGAATGAGCGATTCGGGGGGGCGAGCGAACCCGGCCAAAGAATCGGGGCGCTCGCCTCACTGATCGTCGGAGTTCGCGGGCTACGGGCCTCAAAGATCGCCGGGGACGATGTTGTCCAGATCGATCCCGATCGGGTCGACCGGCGGGACTGCGTTCCCGGCAGCGGGGTCGACCGGTTCGGCGCCCGGCTCGGATTCCGGTTCGGGGGGAAGCAGGGCGCCGTTGCGTTCGAGTTCCCGCACCCATCGCTTGATCGCGCTCTCGCGCTGCGAGGGCGAATCCAGCGGCCGGTAGGACTTCGTCACGCCGGTCAGTCGTTCCAATTCCGCGATCGCGAGGGTGCGGACCGCCAATTCGGGACTCTCCAATGCGGCGATCATCTCGGCGCTGATCCGCGGGTCGCGGGCTTCGGCTGCGGTCAGTCGATCGAGCAGCCGACCGAGGGACAGGCGGGCTTCCGGGGGGAACTCGCGGTCGAGAGCGTCGTTCACGGCCGCGTCCTGTTCGGGGTCGCGGCCGAGCAACGTGCGGAGCCCGTCCGCGGCGACCAGCACGACGGAGGGGTGCGGCGTGCGTTTCAGGGCGCGGGCGAGGTCCTCGGCCCGCCCGGCGAGCGCCAGCGTCGCGACGGCCTGACGGGCGGGGATCTCACGCTCCGCCTCGACCAGCGGCGGCAGCGACACTTCCAACGGCTGCCCGGGCAGCAGCGCCTCAGCGAACTGATCGGCGAGGAGCGTCTCGGCTTCCGTCGGCGGATTGCCCGCGGCCCAGCCCGGCACGCCTTCGGTGAACATCCCGGCGGCGGCGGCCGGAGCCGCCCCGGGGGCCGCCAAGAGTCCTTCGGACGTCACCAGCGCCGCCGTGCTGTCGGCGGGCAGCGGAACGGGCTGCCCCGAGGAGCCAGGCGACAGGTCGACGACTTTGACTGCTCCCCCGAGAACCGCCATCGCCGCTCGCCCCGGGGAACCGGCGAGGTCCGCCCCGGCGCCGCGCGGCCGACGCGGCTCCACGATCACCGCCGCGGTCGCTCCCGGCTGCGGCGTCAGTCGCCATTGCGCTCCCCCGGCGGTGAGGACGATCGTTGCGTTCTCCGTGTCCTCGCTGGCGCCCGCATCGCTCTGGATGCGGATTCGGCCGTTCGAGAGGTTGAGGGCCGACTCAGCGCCCTCCGGCTTGGCGGCGGCGAACAGCGCCCGCGTGCCGCCCAGCAGTTCGATCGACAGCGTCTCTCCCTCCAGGCTCAGCAGCGCCCGCAGCGGCTCGGGAACCACCAGCGGGACGCCAGTCGGAACGGTCTCTCCCACGGGCACCGCGTAGAAGCCGCGACGCTCCGGATCGAGGGCGAACAACCCGCCGCCCTCGGCGACCGTCAGCCGCGCCGCCGGCTGCGGAGCCGGAACGACGGGAACCGCCGTCGCGTCGGGCGTCGTCGCGCCGTCGGCGGTCGCATCGGGCGCGGTCGGGTCGGCCATCACCGATTCGCCGGAGGCGATCGCCGTCGGTTGAGCGTCGGCATCCGGATCGGCGGAGTCCGGGGCGGCGCCGGTTTCCGGCGGCGGGGGGTCGACCGGCATCGTCGTCGCCAAGCGGGCGGCTTCGGCTGCGTCCGCGGCGGCCTCCGCCTCCACGGCGAGTCGCGCGGCTTCTTGGGCGGGCGATTCCGTCGCGGCGCCCTCCGCCTCAACGTCGTCCCCTTGGGTCGCCCTCCCGGCCTCCGCCTCCGCCGCGGCGACGGCGGCGGGAGTCAATCCGCTCGCGTTCGGGTCCGTGGCGTCCGCGTTCTCGCCCCAATTGAACAGATCCGCATCGACGAACAAGGTTCCCAACCAGAGCGCGGCCAGCAGCGCGACCACGGCGTAGGGCAGCCAGGTCCAACTGCTGCGGGTGTTCTGACGAAGATGCTCCGGCAGACCCGCCTCGAATCCCGCTCCGGCCGGGGCGAGGCCGGCGGGAACCGCGGCCATCTCCGGGACCGATTTGTGCGCCGGACGCGCATAGCGGGCGGGGTCGTCCGGGTCGACGGCGGTCGGGGCGAGGCTCACCAGTCGAGCCGCCAGCGTCGGCGGCACGGCGACCGGTTCCGACAGCACCTGGGTGAGAATCTGGTGGCCCGCGGCGACCTCCGCGAGGTGGGCGTCGTCGCTGAGGCAGACCTGCTCCACCGCGGCGACTCGTTCCGGCGGCAGGGCGTTGTCGAGGTAGGCGCCGACCTCGTTCGGATCGAGCGCCGGTCCCGCCGGCTTCGGGGCGCCGGCGTCGCCGCCGGCGGTCGGATCGCCCGGCACGCCCAGACGGCGCCGACGGATCGTTTCCTTCGCCCGCTCCGCCAACTCGCGGGCGGCGGGCGTCTCTTGGAGCTTCGTACCGATCTCCCGGGCCTCCGCCGGGGTCAGTTGATCGTCCAGATAGGCCAGCAGGGTTCGCAGCGTGAGGCGCACGGCGGCGGGGCGGGTTCGAGAAACGAGGTTCTGAAGAAAGATGTGGGAATCGCCGCGCGATTTCGTACGCGAATCGCTGGGAGACGAGCCGATTTTCCGCAGATCGACCCGCGCGGGACGGTCCGAGCGGCCGTCGGGAACCGATGAGAACGTCGGACCCTTACCGATCCGGCACGGAACGACGGCGAATGACTCAGAGCCGACCTGCCTCCCCGATGAGCGTGTTCCCCGCGCAATCCGCCGCGGATGACCACGGCGATCGCGCCGCCGGGGACGACGGCCCCACCCTGCTGCCGCTGCCGACGCTCACGGTGTTGAACGGCGCGGGCGGGGGCTGCGGCGGCGAATCCGGGGAAGGCGGCGGCACGCCCTGCGACGACTGCCACGGCGGCTGCTGCCGGAGCTTCGCGGTGCCAGTCACCGGGGCGGACGTATTCCGTCTGACGCGGGAGACGGGCCGTTCCTTCTGGGAGGTCGCCTGCCGCTGGCCGGACCCGGAGGGAAAGATCTCACGCCGCTACGCCCCGGCGTTGCACTTCGCCGACGACCCTTCGGCGTCGACGGTGCTGTGCCTCACCCATGAAGCCAGCGAATCCCTCCCGGGCAGCACGCGGTGTCGTTTTCTGGATGAGACCGCCCCGACCGCAGACCGTCCCCGGGGGACCGGCCAGTGCGGGGTCTACGAGCAGCGGCCGGCCTCCTGCCGATCGTTTCCGATGCGATTCGCCTCGGACGGACATCTGGTGAAGGTGCACGACGTGCCGGCCCGCGGTCGGTCGGGGACGCACCCGGCGTACGACCTCTGCCCCAGGCCGTGGACCGCGGAGGACGTCGATCCGCTGACCGCCCCCGGCGAGTTGGCCGCGGCCCGCTGGGAGATGGACTTCTTCCGCCGCGTCGCCGCCGCCTGGAATCGATCACCCCGGTCGGCGGAGGCGTTCCCGGAGTTCCTCGAAGCCGTCTACGCCGGCCGCATCGCCGACGGCGGGGCGGCCGAGGTGGAGCCGCGGGCGAAGCAACGGGCTGCGTGAGGCGGGTATGGTGTGGCTGTGCAGTTAAAATTCTCTGGAGATCGCAATGTCGCCCGCCGCCCACACCGCTGAACGATTTGCATCGTTCACGGAGGATGATCGCTCCTGGGACGTGGCCTACTGGCAATCGCAGGGGCCGACGGCGATCTTCGACGCAGCTTGGGGCATGATTGTGGACCACGCACTACTGACCCGGCCCAATGCTCCGCAGCCCCGAATTCAGCGAACTATTGAGTATTATGGACCGGCATGAGGTCCGGTATCTGGTGATTGGCGGGTATGCGGTGATGCTCTATGCGGAGCCGCGGTGGACGAAGGATCTCGACCTATGGATCGCGTTGGACGAGACGAACGCACACGCAGTCTTTTCTGCACTTAAAGAGTTCGGCGCTCCGCTCTCCGGCCTCTCTGCGTCGGATTTTTCGACCCCGGGGTATTTCTACCAGATGGGGCGCCCGCCGCTGCGCGTGGATCTCATGATGGAAATCCCCGGCGGCGACTTTGAATCCGCTTGGTCGCGCAGGAACACAGTGCAGGTCGGCGATCAACACGTCCACTTTATTTCGCGCGAGGATCTCATCACGGTGAAGAGGGCCGCCGGGCGTGAACAGGATCTGCGAGACGCCGAGGCCATCGAACAGGCCGCGGCGGCGGAGGGAGATGCTGGCTGATCAACGACCGCTCAGCCGTTGTGCAGGAAGTGGCAGACGTCGCCGTCCTGCATCACGTATTCCTTCCCTTCGACCCGCAGGCGGCCGGCTTCGCGGATCGCCTTTTCGCTTTTGAACTCTTCCAGGTCCGCGACGCTGTAGGTCTCGCAGCGGATGAAGCCGCGTTGGATGTCGGTGTGAATCTGACCGGCGGCCTCCGGGGCGGTGGCGCCGACCGGCACCGTCCAGGCCCGCACTTCCTTCGGACCGGCCGTGTAGAAGCTTTGCAGCCCCAGCGTGCGATACGCGGCCCGACTGAGGGCCGCGAGCGCCGGCTCGTCCAAACCGACGTCCTCCAACATCTCCGCCCGGTCTTCCTCGTCCAGCTCCGCCAGTTCGCTTTCGAGTTGGGCGCACACCGGCACGACGTCCGCCCCGTCCTTCGCGGCGAACTCCCGAACCGCCTGCACCAGCGGACCCTCGCCGGCGGGGTCGGTGTCGTCCACGTTCGCGATGTACAGCACCGGCTTCGCCGTCAGGAACGCGAAGCCCCGCAGCAGCTTGCGCTGTTCCTTGTCTTCCAACTGAAGGCTCCGCACCGGCTGCTCCTCGTTCAACACGGCCCCAACCTGCTCCAGCAGGGCGAGCTTCGCCTTGGCTTCCTTGTCGCCCCCGCGGGCCAGCTTGGCGGACTTCAGGCTCGCCGATTCGACCATTTGCAGGTCGGAGAGCAGCAGCTCGGTTTGAATCGTCTCGATGTCGCGGACTGGGTTCACGTCGCCGTCGACGTGGGTGACCTCCCCTTGGAAGCACCGCACGACATGGCAGACGGCGTCCACGTTTCGGATGTGGGAGAGGAACTTGTTGCCCAGTCCCTCGCCGGTGCTGGCGCCCTTCACGAGGCCGGCGATGTCCACCAGTCGCACGCTGGCGGGGATTACCTTCTGCGAGGTGATGAAGGACTGGATGACGTCCAATCGCGGGTCCGGCACCGGCACCACGCCGACGTTCGGTTCGATCGTGGCGAACGGGTAGTTCGCGGCGAGCGCCCCGGCCTGGGTGAGGGCGTTGAACAGGGTGGACTTGCCGACGTTCGGCAGACCGACGATGCCGGCTTCCATGGGAGAGACTTGAGAGGCGTGGCGGTGGGAGCGGCGGCGGAGAGTACCCGAGCATCGCCCCCACCGGCAGGGTGACGGACCCTATGGGGGAACGTCCCGTTCGATTTCATCGACCTCGGGAGGCGACCCGTTGCTCGCAGCCCGCGATCGACGGCCGAGTTTGTTTTGAGGAGGCCGCTTCCGTTGATCAATTCTTCGATGACCGCCGCGGCGAACGGCATTACCGGCCGGTCTGCGGCTCGGCTTCGGGGCGAAGGAATCGTTCGAGGAACGCCGCGATCTGAGCGTTTGACGTGTCGTCCGGCGCATGGGATTCGCGATTCGTCATCGCGACGCGGTTCTCATGTCCGAGCAGGCGATTCACCGCGACGCTGCGGTTGAGCGCTTGCCATCGTCGGGGGGGATCCACCGCGCCGCCGGACACGAGGAACGGCCGCGGCGCCATCAGGGCGTGCAGCTCGTGCAGGTTCCGCCCTTGCCTCATGAGCTTTGGATAGAGTCCAAACGCCGGGTTCTCCGGCGTGGGGACGCCGGAAGCGGCCCGCGCACGGCCGGCGCCCCAGCGTCGATGCGACGGCGGGACATCATCGTCCAGATCGTCCGCGGACTCGTCCGACGACTCTGCAGACGGCGGGGTCGGTTCATAGCCCAGGTACCAGGGCTCCCAGTAGTTGACGTCCGAAAAGCTCTCATCGAAGACGATACCGGGATCGGACCAGACGCCGCAGGCGAACTTCTCGTACAGGCAGGCCGCGAACATCGCCCATTTGCCGCCGTAGGAGTGTCCGACGACGGCGACGCGATCCGCGTCCACTTCCAGTCGCGACGCGAGAACGTGGTACGCGTTGGCCGCGCCGTAGGCCAACGCGGAGAGCGGCTGTAGCTGGGCGTCGTCTCGGGAGGGGTAGTAGAGAGACGGCTGCTTTCCCACCGAAAGCGTGACGAACCCCCGACGAGCCAGTTGACGGGCAAAATCGCGGTGCGGCGTGCCCTCGCCGATGGCCGTTTCCGGCTCGTAGAACACGACGAGCGCCGCGGGGCGTCGGCCCTCCCCGGGCGGAATCAGCAGGTAGCCTTCCGTCGTATGTCCCGGCGCCAGATCGAAGCGGATCGTGTGCTGCACATAGCCGTCCTGCTGCGTCGTGCGCAGCGTTTCGACCCGCGGGCGCTCGATGACGGGAGGCCAGGGCCCCAGGAGGCGTCGCCAGTCCTGCAGGATCTCCTGTCGACGCTTCGTCCACTCGGCGGGCGTCTTCACCGGCCGGCCGTCATTGAAGAGGAGTGGAGACCGATAGTCGCCATCGTCGCCGACGAATCGCGGGGGCGGGGCGAACATCGAGCCGCCATTCTCGACCTGCGATCCGCTTGGGAGCGCGTCATCGGCCGGCGAAGCCGCCGGCGGCTCTCCGCCCAGCACGAGCATCGAAATCGACGTCCACAGACTCAGATGCGCTGCAAGATTGAGGAGCATGTGGAACCTCTGGCGAGTGGAGGGGCGCCCGGAGAGGCGACCGACGTTTGGGCATGGGGATGTCCGGCGTGCGACATCGTTCCGTATCTCAAGGTGCGACTTCCATCGAAGGGGGAGTGCTTGCGGGAGGAGGCAAGGCCGCACCGACCGCCGCCCAGATCGCCTCCGCCATCGCCGCGTGGCCGGCGGGGGTGAGGTGCAGGCCGTCGCTCGTCGCGTGCGGGGCGAACAGCACGTCGGCGAGCACGTGCCGGGGGATCAGGGGGACGCCCGCCGCGGTACAGGCCTCCCGCTGGGCACGCCCGTAGGCGCCATGCATCGGCGGGAGCGGCAGCCCGACGGCGACGACCGTCCCGCCGCGCTCCGCGGCCCGGCGTTTCAGTCGCTCCAACAGCGTGCGCAGATCGGAACGGAACGCTCCCGTGTTCGTGTCGCCCAAAACGTCGTTCCCGCCCAGTTCCAGCAGCAGCACGCCGCCGCTCTCGGGGACGTCCCAACCGGGATCGTTCAGTGCATTCGAGACGCGGGCGCCGGGGACGGCTCGCACGATGACGGGGACGTCGTGCGTTTCGCCCAGCAGCTCCGGCCAAAGCGCCGATTCCCGTCCGACCCCGGCGGTGAGGGAGTCGCCGATGACCACGAGTTCCCGCTCCGCCGCCTGCGGGACGGTGGGCGGGAGTCGCCACGACAGTTCCCAGCCCGCTCCCCACAGCACGCACGCCGACAGCGTCGCCGCGGAGCCGTATCGCCAGCCCGCCTGCCATGTCGGGCGGGCGGCGAAGGTCCACCACGCCGTGATGCAGAACGCGAACCCGTACCACCACCGCGGCAGCGGGGCGGCGCTGAAGATCAGCAGCAGCGTGCCCAGCACGGCCGCGAACACGCCGCCGCGGCTCCATCGTTCCGCCCGTCGCCCGGCCGGGGCATCGCGGGCGAACCCCGCCCGCAATCGCAGGCCGACGGCGACGAGCAGCAGACCGCAAGCGGTGAAGAACGCCCCGCCGCCCGCGAAGTGACCGAGGACGGCGTCGAGCAGCGGGCTTCCGGTCATCGGCTCAGTCCCGCAATGCCGCCGGGAGGCGATCGTTGCGGACGTTGTCGTAGCAGGCGAGGCGGGTGAAACGCGTCATCGATGCCGGAATGCCGACCGCGGTGAAGTGGGGATGTCCGCTGGCTGGATAGGGGCCGCCGTGGTTCATCGCCGGGACGACCGCCACGCCGGTGGGCATCTTGTCGTTCAACAACCGGCCGCACCTGCGACGCAGGATCGCGGCGAGCGGGCCGTACTCCGCGTCGTCGGCGCCGTGGGTGTCGCTGTAGATCGTCGCGGTCAGTTGCCCATGCAGGGTGCGGGCGATGGCGAGGCGCTGCTCCGCATCCGTGCGGGTGACCAGCAGGGAGGCCGGGCCGAAACACTCCGTCTGGAAGGCGTTCGGGTCTTCGAGGAACCGCTCGCCGGGGACGGCCAGCACGGTGTTCGGGTAGCGATAACCGGGTTCGTCGGGGGACGGCGCCGAGGGCAGCACGTTCGCCCCGGCCTTCCGCAGCGTCTTGGTTCCCTCTTCGAGTCCCGTCACCACCGCTTCCGAGAGCAGCGGCGGGGTCGGGGCGGCATCGAACTTCTCTTGAAGCTGCGAGGCGAACTTGGTGGTCGCCTCGCCCGCCGGCAGCACGACGATCCCCGGTTGGGTGCAGAACTGTCCGCCGCCCAGCAGGGCGCTGGTGGTAAGTTCGTCGACGATTTCCTCGGCTCGCTCCTCCAACGCCCCCGGCAGGATGAACAGCGGGTTCACGCTGCCGAGTTCGAAGTGACCGACCGTGCCGGTCTCATCGCACGCGGCCTTGATCGACAGCCCGGCCCGTTGCGATCCGGTGAAGGCGACCGCCGCGATCCGAGGATCACGGACCAGCTTCAAGCCGTCCTCCGGTGTGCAGTCGTAAAAGAAGCTCACCCACCCGTCCAGCAGGCCGACGGCCTTTGCGGCTTCCTTCATCAACGCCGCCAGATCGCGGCAGGTGGCGGGGTGATGGGGGTGCCCCTTGGCGATCACCGGGCAGCCGGCGCCGATCGCGGCGGCGAAGTCTCCGCCACATACGCCGTTGAAGGCGAAGGGGAAGTTGTTCGGACCGATCACCACCGTCGGGCCGAGCGGTTCGAGGATCGACCGAATATTGCCGTCGGAGATCGTCGGTCGCGCCCAGGCTCCGTCGCGGACCGCGGCGGCGGCCTGCCGAAGCTGCCCGCTGGTGCGGGGGATCTCGCCGTTCTTCAAACGACCTTCTTCCGGCAACCCGGTCTCCCGGGCCGCGACGGCCGCGAGGCTGGCGGCGTTCGCGTCGATCCGGTCCGCGTACGCCTCCAAGAAGGCAGCGACCGTGTCCGCTTCGGCCCCGACTTCAAACGCCGCGGCGGCGTTCCCGGCGAGTTCGTCCAACACGGCCCACGTCGCGATCGGAAAGTCGGCGTCGAGCGCTTCCCCGGTGGCAGGATCGAACGCGGAAAAGCCGGTGGAGCCGGGATCAGACGAGGACATATCGATCGCGATGCGGATTGAGAAGAGTTTGCGGGTCCGGGGCATCCTGTCGGCGATCGCCGGCTCGGGCAACAGCGGTGGCTGTGCGACGCCCGGCCGTCCTGGCCGGGGGGCGACCATCGGCGGGGATCAGAACCGCTTCTGATACGGATTTTGGAGTTTGGCACGGAATTTGACTCTCTGCATGCCACGGAGGCCGACTCGCCTTTCGCAGAGGCCGACCCGCCGGCCTACCGCTCAACAGAATTCCGAACCACATCCGACGAACAATGCCCGCTACCCAGCCCCCCCCGACCGACAAGGCTAAGGACCAGTTGGCCGCCGGCCGCGACGAGCTTTCGCAGAAGACTGCCCAAGCCAAGTCCGCCGCGACCGACGCCGCCCAGCAGGCCGGCTCTGAAGCGTCCGCCGCGGTGGATCAGGCCGGCGCCGCCTTGTCCGACGCCGCTAAGCAGGCGAAAGACCGCGCCGGCGACCTGGTCGGTTCTGCGAAACAGGAAGCCTACGCCAAGGCCGCCGAAGCTCAGTCTTTCATGCGGCAGAGGGTGGCCGAGGCCACCGAGACCGGCAAGAAGAAAGCGGCCGGCGAGGTGAACACCTACGGCAGCGCGATCTCCAAGGCCGCCGAAGAGTTGGAGAAGAACGACGACCCCGCCGCCCCCGTCGTGCGGGCCGCCGCGGACAAGGTGCAGTCCTTCGGGAGCTACCTGGACAGTCGCAACACCGGCGATCTGATTGATCAGGCGGAGAACTTCGCCCGTCGCCATCCCGAGGTCGTGCTCGGCGGCATGTTCGTGCTCGGACTGGGCTTGGCTCGGTTCTTCAAGAGCACCCGCGGTTCCGAATCCTCGTCCCACAGCTACGCCTCGAACTCCTCGACGGGCTCCGGCTACGCCCCCCCGCAGTACGGCGGCGGATACAGCGGCAGCACCTCCGGCGGTTACGGCGGCGCCCCCGCGCGGCTTTCGAATCCCGCTCCGAACCGCGGCGCGGTGACGGTGCTGGAAGAGACCTCCACCGTCGTGCCTGCGAATCCCAAATAGTCCGGCTTCGGCCTATCGATCCAGCCTCTCTCCGCCGTTCTCAGTCCCTCTCCCCACATGTCCATCGACGCCCCCACCGCACCGCCGCCGCCCACCCGTGACGACGGCCGTTCACTCGCTGACTTGCTGAAAGACCTGCGGGACGAGAGCACCACGCTGGTCCGGCAGGAAGTCGCCCTCGCCAAAACGGAACTGTCCGAAAAGGCTGCGATCTACGGTCGAAACGCCGGAAAGATCGCCGCCGGAGCCGCGTTGGCGTTCGCGTCCGCGGTGGCTCTGCTGCTCGCTCTGGCGACCGCGGCGTACTTCGTAGTCATCGCGATCGGCGGCGGCGAGGACGCGGACGAATGGGTCCATTGGGTCGCCGGGGCCGTGGGCTTCGTCGGCGTCCCGGCCCTCGCTCTGGCGATCGGTGCGTTCTTGATCAGGTCGGCCGTCGACAAGATCTCGTCCACCAGCCCGGTGCCGAACCAGACGATCGCCAGCGTGAAGGCGGATGCCCGGCACGTCGGCCACGATATCCAAGAGCTTAAACAGAAAGTCACCCCCCGATGAATACTGCCCCTCAACCCAACGCCAAGCCGTACACCGACGGCGTTCCGCCCGAGCGAGCGGCTCAGCGGCCGGATTCGCCGGCCAACCCGGCCACCCCGCCGGCCTACCCGGAGGAAACCTCCAGCGGAGAAATCCGCGCGGATATCGCCCGGACGCGGTCCGAGATGGACGGCACGCTCGACCAACTCGGCGAACGGCTGCGTCCCGCGGCCCTCATCGACGACGCCGCCGATTTCGCGAAAAGCTGGTTCGGTCTCGGCACGACCTCCGCGGCCGCTCGCACGACCGCACAGCCGGTCTATGAGGAGCGCGTGCTTGAAGACGGCACCCGCGTCCAGGTCCGGCAGGAAGGGACGGTCGCCAGCGGCCCCGCGGACCTGCTCGGGTTCGGAGACGTCTACAAGTCGGGATCGAAGCTGATCAGTACGGTCGGCGATGCGATTCGCGAGAATCCGACCGCCACGGCGATTTGCGCGGCCGGCCTCGCCTATGCGTTCTTCGAAGATCCGCTCAAGAAAACCGCCCGCCGGCAGTACCGCCGCTGGACCTACGAGGGGAACCCGGAGCCTCGCCAGTACAGCGGTTCCTACGTCGACGCCCGCACCGGTCTCCCGTACAGCGAGAATTACGGCGCCGGCTATCGGAACCCGCGGGCCACGAGCTCCGATTCCTCTTCCTCCGGCGGTTCATGGAGCGATGCGGCCGGGCACTGGTACGACGAGGCCGGCAACCAGATCGCCGCCGCGGGCACCAGCGTGGCGAACTCGCTCTCCGCCGCGGTGAGTTCCGTCTCGGGGGCGTTCTCCTCCGGAGCCGAGGCGACCGCGGACACCGCCGCCTCCGCCGGCGCTACGGTCCAGCGGTACGCGGCGAACACCTCCCGCGACGTGACGGTGCAAGCCGGTCGCGTGACGGACACGGCCACCGGCGCCCTGTTGCATGCCGGCAGCAAGGCCAAGGACGGGACGTTCTCCGCCGCGCAAACCTCGGCCGACGCCGCCGGCAACGTGTACGACAAGGCGACCGGCGCCCTGCTATATGCGGGGAGCAGCGCCGCGGAGGCGGCTCGCTCCGCGGGGAAGAACGTCAAGGTGACGGCCGGAAACGTTTACGACGCGACCAGCGACACCCTGCTCCACGCGGGGGCGGAAGCGAAGGACGGCGTCGTGAAGGCCGGCGAAACCTTCGCCGACGCGGCCGGGAACGTGTATCACGCGACCACCGGCGCGTTCCTCTATGCCGGCAGCGCCGCGGCTCATGCCGCCCGCGAGGCCGGCCGCAGCGTGAAGGTGACGGCCGGCAACGTGTACGACGCGGCCACCGGTGCCCTGTTGCACGCCGGGTCCGAGGTGAAGGACGGCGCCTATCACGCTGCCGACTACGTCGCCGACTGCACGGGCAACTGCTACCACGCCACGACCGGGGCGTTGTTGTATTCCGGTTCCGCGATCGCCGACGCGGCACGTTCGGCTTCCTCGTCCGTTTCGCACTTCGCGGAGGACGCCTATCACTCGGCCGGCGCGCTCGGCCATCAAGCCCTGGAGAAAACCGTGGACGGTTACGAAGCCACCAAAGATCGATTCGACCGCGGCGTGCAGGAGAACCCGCTGGCCGTGGGCCTCGGATTCCTCGCCGCCGGCCTGTTGGCCGGGTTCGTCGTGCCTCGCACCCGGGCGGAGAACCGTCTGATGGGGCCGTCCCGCGATCGCTTGGTCGATCAGGCGGGGCACTCCGCCGAAGCGGTTCTTCACCAGGCGAAGCAGTCCGCCGCCCAGGCGATGGGCATGACGCTGGACGAGATGGAACGCCAGGGTCTCACCCCGAAGGATCTCGTCGACAAGGCGGCGCACCTCGCGCAGAACGCCGGTCGTCAGATGGGTTCGGACCTGAGCCACGCCGCAAAGGCCGAAGGACTGGATCCGGCCGGGCTGAAGGGCCGGGCGTCCGCGGTGGCGGACGCCGCCACGTCTGGCGCCAAAATGGCCGCCGCCGAGGTCGCCGACAAAGCCGCGTCCGAGGCCCAGAACGTCGAAGGACAAGCCGAGAGCGAAGCCGATCACCTCAAGGGCAAAGCGGAATCGAAGGCTCAAAACGTCGCCGACGCCGCCAAGAACAAGGTCCGCGAGACGGTCAACGCCTGACGCCGACCGGCTGGGCGGGGCTCGCCTCGCCGTCGATCGCCCGCCCCGTCGCGATCCCCTTCGCGGCGGGGCGTTCGTCTGCGCGGTCCGATGAGAAACTGGATGTGGTCGGGGTTGCGTTCCGGTGCTAGGTTGCGACGAACCCGGGGTTGATCCGGGGCCGAACGCCGCCTTCAATAGCAACGATCAGGGACGCCACCGATGTGCGGGATTGTGGGATACCTCGGCGATCAGGAAGCCGAAGACGTGCTGCTCGCCGGTCTGCGGCGGCTCGAATATCGCGGCTACGACAGCGCCGGCCTCGTCACCGTGCACGAGGACGGCTTCGACCTGCGGCGCTCCGTCGGGCGGGTGGAACGCCTGAAGAATCTCTGTGACGAACAGCCGGTTCGCGGCTCGCTCGGCATCGCCCACACCCGCTGGGCGACGCACGGTCGCCCGACACAGGAGAACGCGCACCCCCACGTCGATGCGGCCGGCAAGGTGGTGCTGGTTCACAACGGGGTGATCGAGAACCATGCCGCGATCCGGGACTTCCTCAAGAAGCAGGACGTCACCTTCCGCAGCGAGACGGATACTGAAGTCCTCGCCCAACTCGTCGGCTTCTTCTACAGCCAGACCGGCGACCTGCTGGAAAGCGTCCGCCGGGGACTGTTGGAGGTGCGGGGCACCTTCGGGATCGCGGTCGTCTCCCCGGACGCCCCGCACACGCTGATCGCCGCCCGCCGCGGTTCGCCGCTGCTGGTGGGGCAGGCCGACGGCGCCTATTTCATCGCGTCCGACGCCGCCGCGATCGCCGGGCAGGCGGTCCGAGTGAGCTATCTGGACGACGACGAGATCGTCCGCCTCGGCCCGGACGGCATGACCGCCGGGACCATCGACGACGTGCCGGTCGAGAAGCGATTCGAAGAACTGGAGATGGCGATCGAGGATGTGGAGCTGGACCACACGGGGTTCGAGCATCACATGCTCAAAGAGATCTACGAGCAGCCGGACGCCCTCACCAACACCCTCCGCGGCCGCCTGCGGGAGGGCTCGGACAAGGTCACGCTGGGCGGACTGTCGCTGATCGCCCGCGAGCTGCCGCGGACCGAACGCATGCTGCTGATGGGGTGCGGCACGGCATGGCATGCCGGGCTGATCGGGGAGTATCTGTTTGAAGAACTCGCCGGCATCCCCTGCGAAGTCGAGTACGCCAGCGAGCTGCGGTATCGCAATCCGATCGTGTTGAAGAACACGCTCGCGGTGGCCGTCAGCCAGTCGGGCGAGACGGCGGACACCCTCGCGGCCCTCCGCGAAGTGCAGACCCGCGGCGCCCGCGTGCTGGGCGTGGTGAACACCGTGGGCAGCACGATTGCCCGGGAGACGGACGCCGGCGTCTACCTGCACGTCGGGCCGGAGATCGGCGTGGCCAGCACCAAAGCGTTCACCGCGCAGGTCGCCGTGCTGGCGATGATGGCCCTGGACCTCGGCCGACGTCGGCACCTTTCGCCGGAGCGTACCGTCGCGCTGGCTGAGGAACTGATGACGATCCCGGACAAGATCCGCACCGCCCTCGACCTCGACGACGAAGTGAAGGCGCTCGCGGAGAAGCTCGTCGAGCGAGACAACTGGCTCTACCTCGGCCGCGGCGTGAACTTTCCCGCGGCGTTGGAGGGGGCGTTGAAGCTGAAGGAAATCAGCTACATCCACGCCGAGGGACTGCCCGCCGCGGAGATGAAACATGGCCCGATCGCCCTGATCGACGACGGCATGCCGGTGGTCGTCATCGCCCCGCAGGACCACACCTACGAGAAGGTGCTGAGCAACATCGAGGAGGTGAAGTCCCGCAAGGGCCGCGTGATCGCCGTCGTCAGCGAAGGCGACACCGAGGTCTGCCGCATTGCGGACGAGTGCCTATACGTCCCCAAGACCGAGCCGCTGCTCTCCCCGCTGGTGACCAGCGTGCCGCTGCAACTGCTCGCCTACCACTGCGCGGTGCTGCGGGGGCTCGACGTGGACAAGCCGCGGAATCTGGCGAAGAGCGTGACCGTCGAGTGAACCGATGGTCGGCGTCGAGCCCCGACCGTCAGGGAGTGGGCCGCTCACACGAGTTCGATTTTCAGCTCCCTCCCGCGGGGCAGCTCGGTCGTTATTGAACGCGGCAGAGCGGCCGCCTCCCTGACGGTCGGGGCTCATTCAGGCCGATGCCGTCAGTCGCTCCCGGGCGGCGAGCACACGCCTCGCAGCAGCCTCCGGATCGCCCGCGGTCGCGGTGAGGTGCCCCATCTTGCGTCCCGGCTTCGCGTCGTCCTTGCCGTAGAGATGTAGGGCGACGTCGGGGAAGTCGTGCAGCATCCCCGCCCAATCGGGTTCGCCAGTTTCTCCTCGCGAAGCGGGCCACAGATCGCCCAGCAGGTTCGCCATCGCGCCGGCGCTGCGTGGGCTGGGGTCCCCCGGCGGGAGGCCGGCGGTCACGCGGACCTGTTGGTCGAACTGGCTCACGCCGCAGGCTTCGATCGTGACGTGTCCGCTGTTGTGCGGGCGGGGGGCGAGTTCGTTGACGACCAGATCGCCGGCGGGGGTGAGGAACAACTCAACCGTCAGCAGCCCGACCGCGTTCAATGCCTCTGCCATCCCCGCGGCGATGCGTATCGCCTCCGCGGTGACGACCGGGTCGACCCGGGCCGGGAAAAGGGTGAGGTCCAGCACCCCGTTCACGTGGTCGTTCTCGAACGGGCCGTGCACCCGCACCGTTCCGTCCGGCCAACGGGCGGCGATCGCAGACAGTTCGAGGGCAAACTCCACCCGCCCCTCCAATACGCAGGGGACGCCGCCGAGCGACTCCCACGCGGCCAGCAGATCGTCGCCGTCGCCCAGCCGCACCTGTCCCTTGCCGTCGTAGCCGTCGCGGGCCGTCTTCAGAATCGCCGGCCGGGCGATAGTGGGGGCCGCGGTCGCCTGTTCTTTCGTGCTGACCTCCCGCCAGGGGGCCGTGGCGAAGCCAGCGTTCGCTGCGGCTGTTTTCTCCCTGCGGCGGTCCTGAGCGACGGCGAGAACGTCGGCGCCGGGTCGGACTGGCCGCGGCGGCGAAAACCCGGCGAGCTTCCGCAGCGTCGCGGCGGGGACGTTTTCGAACTCGACCGTGACCGCGTCGGCCGACGCCGCGAAGCGTTCTCGGGCCGCCTCGTCGCCGAAAGGCGCGATCGAGCGGACGTCCGACGCCCGCACCGCCGGTTCGTCGACGTCCTGCGCCCAGCAATGCACCCGATACCCGTGTCGCTGGGCGGAGTGGGCGAACATCCGCCCCAACTGTCCGCCGCCGAGGACGCCGAGGGTCGAACCGGGGGGCAGGGCGTCGGACATCGCAACCGGGCGTGAGACCGGAGCGCAAGCTCCGGAAGTGAGGCGGGAACACGCGGCCGGAGCTTGCGCTCCGGTCTCACGCCGTCAACCGGCCTGCTCCGGGGGGAACAGATCCTCATCCGTCAGCTCGCGGGTCGCGGCGACGGAGGCGGTCTGGTCGGCGTGATAGTCGGCCAGTTTCGCGGCGAGGGATTCGTCCGACAACGCCAGCACCCGCACCGCGAGCAACGCCGCGTTCTTCGCCCCGCTCGTGCCGATGGCGAGGGTTCCGACCGGCACCCCGCCCGGCATCTGCACGATGGAAAGCAGCGAATCGAGTCCGCTCAGCGCCCGCGACTGCACCGGCACGCCGAGCACCGGCAGCGTCGTGCTCGCCGCCAGCATCCCCGGAAGATGCGCCGCCCCGCCGGCCCCGGCGATGATGACCTTCAGTCCTCGATCGGCCGCCTGCTTGGCGTATTCGACCAGCCGATCCGGCGTGCGATGAGCGGAGACGACCTCCGCCTCGAACGGCACGTCGAACTGCTTCAGGATCTCCGCGGCGGCCCGCATCGTGGGCAGATCGCTGCGCGACCCCATGACGACGCCGACGAGGGGAGGGGACTGCTCTGTCTTCATCAGTACAGAGTAACGCAGAGGCCCCGCGGGGCCTCTGCGTTACGGCTCGGTGATGAGCGTCGAGAGATCGAACTGCTGCTCGAGACGAAGAACTCGCGTGAGCATGAACCACTCATCAGGATCCTCGTGCAACTCTTCGATTTGCCTATCCCAACAGGCCCAGTAAAGGAATTCCCACCCGTGGATGCTTCGATCTCTCCACAATGTGAGAAGAGTAAGTCGGATCGTTCCCTGAGCGAATTGCCATGTCTCGTCGGTTGGCGCGATGAAGCGATAGGCATCTTCCAACGAATGGAACACGAAGCTACCAAGGGCTCGCTTTCCCTCGTCCGACAATTCGCCATCGGCGAGAAGTACGAGGTAGGCCGGCAGGTGAGCGTGGCGATCTTCCGTGTAAGGGTGAGTGTGCTCCCAACTCTGATCCGTGAAATAGTCGGAATTCGCATCGACGCCGAGGCGGGCCATCACCTCGACTGCACCATCGGGGCAGGCGTACCGGAGGTCGCGTCGCAATGTGACCGGCGTCGCGTCGCTCACTCGATCCCCTGCGCCCCGAGCCAGCGTTCCGCGTCGAGGGCGGCCATGCAGCCGGTGCCGGCGGCGGTGCAGGCTTGGCGGTAGTAGTCGTCCGCCACGTCGCCGGCGGCGAACACGCCTTCCACGCTGGTGTTCGTGCGGAAGGGGACCGTCCAGACGAGGTATTTCTTGTCCGTCGTCTCGAGTTGCCCGTCGAGGAACGCCGTGTTGGGCGTGTGGCCGATCGCGGCGAAGTAGCCGCTGACGTCCAGCGTTTCGGTGCGGTCGCTGTCCTTGGTGCTGCGGATGACGACGCCGTTGACGCCTTCGTCGTCGCTGCCGAGCACCTCGTCGACGACGGAGTTCCACTTCACCGTGATCTTCTCGTTGGCCAGCACGCGCTCCGCCATGATCTTGCTGGCGCGGAACTCGTCCCGGCGATGCACGATATAGACCGGATCGCAGAACTTGGTGAGGTAGGTCGCTTCCTCCATCGCGCTGTCGCCGCCGCCGACGACCACCACGCCCTTGCCGCGGAACCGGGGCAACGCTCCGTCGCAAACGGCGCAAGCGCTGACGCCCTTGTTCTTGTAAGCGTGCTCGCTGTCGAGGCCCAAGTAATTCGCCCGGGCGCCGGTGGCGATGATGACCGAATGGGCCTGCACCGTTTTGCCGGAGGCCGTGGTGAGGGTGAAGGGCCGCTGGCTGAAGTCGACGCTAGCGACGTCGTCGGTGACGACGCGGGTGCCGAAGTTCTTGGCCTGACGCCGCATCAGCGTCATCAACTGCGGACCGGTGATCGCCTCCTGATCGGGGCCGCCGTCGGGCAGCATCGCCCGCTCTTTGTCCGTCAAGGCGGTCTCGAGATACTGCGAGAGATCGCCGGCCGGCCAGGAGGGAAAGTTTTCGACCTCGGTCGTCAGCGCCAACTGACCGAGCGGCAGGGTGCCGTTGGCGTAGTTCTCCGCGGAGTTCGCCCCCTCGAAGCAGAGCGGATGCAGCTCCGCCCGACTGGCGTAGATCCCCGCCGCCCAACCGGCCGGGCCGCTGCCGACGATCACCAGCTTTTCGACTTCGGAGCCGAATTCGACCGGGCCTTCGTCCGGGGTGGGGGCTGACATCAGGGAACCGTCCTGTCTCAAATGCGGGTCAATCCAACCGCCCGGTGAACCCGGGTCGGGCGGCCGATGTCGGACGCGTCCAAATCGGGCGCGGCGGGGGCGGACGCGGTGGGGCGGGGCACGATAGTTCGCCCGTCGAACCCCGACAACGGCCGTCGCGCAACGCTGACGGCAGATCGGCCTGCGCACAAAACAAGCCCCCGACGACATGACGTCGCCGGGGGCCGCGTCGACCTCGCCCGATTGCGGGCCGGCTCACGGGCGAGGGACGGCTGGAACAATCACGCAATCGCGGGGCCGGTCACGGGTCGGAATACCGGCGCCAGGCCGTAAGTTGTTGGCGTGTATCTGGATATAGTGATTGTTTTCGGCTTGTCGGGACTGGGCGTTTCCGAAGCAGGCGAGCTAGGTGATCGTCGGGCTGCCGACTTCTCGTACACTGGGACCATGAATGACTCGGTTCCGACCATAGCGAACGCCCTTCCTCGGAAGCCCGTGACGGTTCCGCGGTTCTTCTCCGCGAAAGCGGAAGGGCGGAAGCTCGCGGTGCTGACCGCCTACGACGCCCTGACCGCTCAGCTGTTCGAGTCCGCCGGCGTCGACGCCTTGCTGGTCGGAGATACCGTCGGGGTAATCGTGCAGGGACACGACACGACGCTGCCGGTGACCGTCGATCAGATGGTCTATCACACCGCGGCCGTCGTTCGCGGTCGCGATGCCGGCGGCGGGCGGGCGCTGGTGATCGCAGACTTGCCGTTTCTCTCCTATCAGACAGGAATCGCGGATGCCGTTCGCAATGCGGGGCGGATGCTGAAGGAGACCGGTTGCGGGGCGGTCAAGCTGGAGGGGGGCGGTTCCGACCACGCGGAGACGATCGCCGCGATCGTCACCGCGGGCGTACCGGTGATGGCCCACATCGGGTTGAAGCCGCAAAGCGTGCATGTCGTCGGCGGTCATCGGGTGCAGCGGGACACGGAGGCGTTGGTGGCCGACGCCGTCGGAGCCGAAGCGGCCGGGGCGTTCGCGATCGTGCTCGAACTGATGCACGGCGACGCGGCAAAGGCTGTGACCGAGGCCGTCGGCATTCCCACGATCGGCATCGGAGCCGGCCCGCACTGCGACGGCCAGGTCCTGGTGGGAGCGGACATGCTCGGGATGAATCCCGGGTTCGCACCGAAGTTTCTCAAGCGGTACGCCGATCTCGCCGGCGTGATGACGGAGGCTGCCTCCGCATACTGCGACGAAGTCCGTGACGGCCGTTATCCGACCGCGGAGCACACACACGGTTGAGGGAACTGTCGAAGGCAGGATGGAAGCGGGCTTCCCTCGCGCCCGAAGGGAGTTCTACAACGACCGGTTCTCCCCGAACGCCCCATCTTTCGAGTCGACCCCGTGCGCACGGACGCCACGCGGATCCCACCCGCCCTCACCCGCCTCGCTACGGTTACGCAGACCGCGGCGAATCGTGCCTGGCAGGCTGCCACGGAACACGCCGCGACCGGCCCCGCGGCGGCCGGGGCGCTGGCCGGCGGGGCGCTCGCCTGCGTATGGATGCAGTGGACGTTGCGATTCGGCGGCGATCCCGCGGTGACGTTCGGCGGACGCGCCGCCGTGTTGTGCGGGCTTGTCGGCGCCTGGGCGCTCGGCCGCCGGACGACGGCGCCGATCGCCGTCGCGGGTCCGCTGTTCGCCGC
The DNA here is from genome assembly GCF_013036045.1 of Alienimonas chondri. Taxonomy (GTDB): domain Bacteria; phylum Planctomycetota; class Planctomycetia; order Planctomycetales; family Planctomycetaceae; genus Alienimonas; species Alienimonas chondri. The sequence continues at coordinate 63 of NZ_WTPX01000017.1, read as the reverse complement.
GGCGCTCGCCGTGACCCCGCTGTTGGCGACCGCTGCGGAGTGGGTCTCGGCCGCCCGTCAGCC
>NZ_WTPX01000169.1 GCF_013036045.1 Alienimonas chondri | reverse complement strand
CGATCGGGGTGGTGGGGGCGCTCACCGGGGACTCCGAGAGAATGAGGAGGAAAACTGGGTGGTCCGCGTTAGCCGCTCTCTTCAAGAGAGGGACTAACGCGGACCGAGGAAAGGACGCTTCGTTTCACAGTTTGAACTTCGACAGTTCGTACTTCATCGGTTCCAGTTCCGTGACCTCGCCGTCTTCGATCTTGATGGTGAGGGTCCGGTCCAGGAAGCCGGCGGACTCGTGCCAGACGGTGAAGCGATGCGTGCCCTCGGGCAGGCCTTCGATGGTGAAGTTGCCGTCGGCGTCGGTGATCGCGGCGTAGGGGTGATCGACGATCAGCCAGTTGGCCTTCATCCACGGGTGGAAGTCGCACAGCGCCGGGATCGGCACCGGCTGGGCGCGCTTGAACTTGTCCAGTTCGACGCCGACCCGATCCTCGGCCGCCACGGTCTTGTTGATGCCCGCGTTGCCGAACGACGTGAACCGCACGTTATGAGCGACCGTGTCGTTGCTCTTGAGAACCAGGGTCTGGTCGGTGCGGACGATCAGGGCGTGCGGCTCAAACACGCAGCCGTTCTGGTCGAACACGACTTTCTCGCCCTCTTCCATCAGTCCCGGCTTAATATCCCGCGGAGCGCGAGCCGGGTACAGGAACACGTTGGCGATGCCGTTCGTCGGACCGACCACCAGGCTGAAGTCGGGGATCGGATCCGCGGCACAGACCGCGGCGTCTTTCACCGCTTTGCCGTCCTTCGTCACGTCGGCGCCCTTGGCCACGCGGGGGGCGAGGTCCGGGGCTTCGCCGTCCAAGACGATCTGGCCTTTCACGTCGCCGTAGCCGGCGGCGTGGACCGCGGCGGGACAGAGCAGCGCCGCGGCGGCAAACGCCGTGGCCGGAGCAAGAAAACGGGTGAGGAGCGAGCGCGGCATCGTCGCGGTCCGAATCAAGAAGTGAAATGGGGCGGGAGCGGCGAACAGGACGCCCCCGCGAAGGGGCCGCTCGCCGCCGGACCGTCCACTGTACCGACCCCCACCCCCCGCACGAAAGCGGGCATGGATCAGCGCCGGGCAATGGGTGCGATCCCCCAATCGCGCATCCCGCGTCCGATCGACAGCCCGAGGCCCAAGTCGAGGCCGGGGGAGCCTACGAATGTCGCACGGCCTCGGCTCGCGCCTCGGGCTGCCATTCTTCCGCAGTCAGGGCCAGCACGCCGAGACCGTAGAAGGTGTATTCCGCATCGGCGTGCGTGTCCCAGGCGGCGCCGCGGAAGCCGCCGGTCGGCAGTTCAAGTTCGTTCTCCGCCCAGGCCCGCGCCTTCGCCGCCGGCAGCGGATCGGCGATGCCCAGATCCCGACACATCAAGAACGCCGTGAAGGTGCTCAGCCCGTCGGGGAAGGGGATGCGGGTGTTCGCCCGCACGCCGCCCGCGGGGTCGGTCACCTCGGTGAGGAAGCCTCGGAGATCGCCCTTCAATTCCTCGTCGACATGCCCCAGCAGTTTGAGCAGCACCGCGGCCGCGGCGGTCGGATTGGCCCCGCTGCGGCGGACGGGGGCGAGTTCCACGAACCCCCCGTCGTCCCGCTGCATGTCGTACAGGAACTGCGCCAACCGCCCCGGCGCCGGCACGCTGCGGCCGATCAGTTCCAACGTCAACGCGACGAGAAACGACGTGTAAGTGCTGCCCGCCGCCCCCGCGGGCGTCTTCGCATACCCGCCGTCGGCGCTCCGATTCTGTTCGAGACCGGCCGCCAGCCGTTCGGGCCAGTCCGGCGGGGCGTCGGCCAGCGGATCGCCGCCGCCGACGGCCTGCACGACGACCGCCGCGTACAGCCAACTGACCAGATCGATCGCTCCCAGCCGCAGCGGATCGTGCTGCCCGAGGAACCGGCTCACCCCCGCCGCGGTCGACTCGTCGAAGTCCCCCAACACCGCCAACGCCCGCACGGCGAAGCCCGTGTAGTAGAGGTCGCCCGGCAGCCCCTCGTTCTCCAGATCCCGCCCGCGAAACCCCCCGTCCGGCGTCTGCTGCGAGAGCAGAAAGTCCCGATGCCGCCCCCGCCGCTCCGACGGCAACGAGTCCAACCCCCCGGCAAGACGATCGGCGAGGGAGAGCAGGTAGGACAGTGGAACGGAAACGAGACGAGGAACTGGACCATGAAGTCTAGCGATCACACGCAGGGCAACAGCTGCCCCGCAGGCTCAATCCTCGCCGACTTCCGTAACCCAGAGCGTCTCGGCCTCGAAGTTGAACGCTGTGAGGAGGTCTGCATCCAAGCTGTCGTCGCAGTCGAAGGTCAGTCGGATCAGCCCGTCTCCGATCGGAGCGACGCTCGAGATTAAGAGCGTGAGATTCAACATGCTGTTCAAGGGAATGTTCAGGAACATCCCCGGAAGAACCTCCCCCGCATCGAGAACGGCGGTCAGTAAGACGGCATCGCCGTTCTCCATGGCCCGAACGGACTCCGTGGTGACGATCCCCTCTCGCATCGCCGCCCCGGCGTCAGCCGTCCGTACCGGTGGCCCGCAGGGGGAGAATATTTCGGCCGGGGTCCTCGTCTTCGGAGTCGGCGGAGTCCTCGGAGACTTCGTCCGGGTCGAAGATCTGGCCGACCGAGGCGTAGTGATAGGCGACCGGATCCGGCTGATAGCCGGCGCGCTGGGAGGGACGCCCGTCGCGGCGTTCGTCCGTCGGGTCGTACTGGTCGATGGAATCGGCGTCGAAGGCGATCGCCCCGGGATGCAGACCCGCGGGGCGGGCCTTGCGGTACTCCGCCCGACCCTTGGACAGCGGGTCTTCCGGCTTGGGCGAACCGCCCGCCGCGGCTTCGTCGGATTGCGCCTCGTAGAGCCGGCGGTAGGCGCTGTTGTTTTCGAGCAGTTCCTCGTGCGGCCCGACGCCCGCCAACTCGCCCTGTTCCATCACCGCCACGCGGGTGACCAGGTCCAGCAGGCTGCGGCGAACGGTGTGGGTGACGAGGAAGACCGTGCGTCCCTCCACGAACTCCGCGAGGGCTTCGTGGATCAGTTGTTCGCTGAGCGCGTCGACGGCGCTGGTGGCCTCGTCGAGGATCAGGATCTCCGGGTCGCGGAGGATCGCCCGGGCGAAGGCGACCCGCTGCCGTTGACCGCCGGACAGGTTCGAGCCGCCGGAGCCGACGACTTCGTCCAGGCCGTTCGGCAGTCCGTCGGCGAAGTCGGTGACGCGGGCCTGGTCGGCGGCGGCGCGGACTTCGTCGTCGGAGGCGTCCGGCTTGCCGACGCGGATGTTCTCCGCGATGGACTCGTCGAACAGCAGGGTCTCCTGCGTGACGACGCCGATCTTCTCCCGCCAGGCGATCGGGTCGAAGTCCCGCAGGTCGGTCCCGTTGATCTTCACCGCCCCGTGGGTCGGGTCGAAGTAGCGGGGGAGCAGCTTGAGCAGCGTGCTCTTGCCGGAGCCGTTGGAGCCGACGACGGCGACGACCTCGCCGGCGTTCACGGTCAGGTTTACGCCGTCCAGCACGGCTCCGCGGGCGGCGCCGGCGTAGTGGAAGCCGATGCGATCGAACCTCACCGTATGAATCTGCTCCGGCACCGGGGTGATGGCCGGCGGGGCGGCGACGGCGGGGCTGCGATCGAGGATCTCGAACAGCCGATCCGCCGCGGCGGTGCTGCGTTTCAGCTTGGAGAACAGCGTGGAGAGCTTCCGCAGCGGGTCGATCGTCCCGGCGAGGAAGCTGTAGAACACGGCCAGTTCGGCGAGATCCAGCTGACCGTCGGCTAGCCGCAAGCCCCAGATGCTGTCGGTGCGACGGAGCATCAGGTAGGCGGCCGGCAGCAGGGCGCCGAATGCGGCGAGCATCCCCAGCGTCTCGGTGGTCGGGCTGGTGAGGGCGTCCACGCGGACGATCTTCATCGCCTTCTGGAGGTAGGTGCGGTTCTCCTGGTGGAACCGCTCCTTCTGGCGCTCGCCGGCGTTGAACGCGGTGACGACCGCGGCGCCGTCGAACGTCTCCTCCATCGTTTTATAAAGGCGGGACATGCTCTCCATACTGCGGCGGCTCGCCTTCTTCAGGCTGCGGCCGATCTTGACGAAGATATACGTCGCCAGCGGCGTCAGCACGAAGGCCAGCAGCGTCAGCTGCCAACTGACCAGCATCGCCCCGAAGATGCACGCGGCGGCCTTGAGCGGCTCCCGCACGACTTTTCCGCCCAACAGGCGCAGACCGCCGGCGAGCTGTTCGAGGTCGTTCGTGAACCGGCTCATTAAATCGCCGGTGCCGGTCGCGTTGAGCGTTTGAATATCCAGCTTGAGCGTGTGAGCGAACAACGCCTCCCGCAGGTCCGCAACGGTGCGTTCGATCACGGCGCCGACCAGCACGTCCTGCGTGATGACGCACAGCCCCTTGAGGACCGTGGCGATCAACAGCACCCCCAGGATCACGGCGAGCAGGTCGAACTTGTCGTCCGGCAGGATCGGGGTGACGTATTGCTGCACCCAGCCCAGCGCGGCCAGCTTGCGGGCGGCCTGCGACAGTCGATCCTGCGCCTTGGCGACTTCCTCGGCGGCCGCGACCGTGTCCGAGCGACTGGCGTCCGGATCGGCGGCGAGGCGGGCGGCCTCGGCCTCGGCGTTCTCCAATTTCTCCGACCACTCCACCTGCACGGCGTGTGCGGTGGCGACTTCGCCGTCCACATAGCCCGCGACGCTGTCGTCGCCGGCCAGCACGTTGATGACGGGCAGGATCAGGCCGAGGTTCACCCCCCAGAACAGCGCCACCAGAAAGGCGAAGCCGACGCTCCAGATCAGCGTGCCCTTATGGGGCTTGATGAACGGGATGACCCGCAGCAGGCCGCGGGCGCGGTCCGCGGCGGCCGGCTTGCCGTCGCGCGACGAACCGCGGACCGGCTTCGATTTCCCGAACAGGGAGAGCGAAGGCGGTTCGGTCGGCGGTGCGGGGGGGACGTCGGGCACGGCGGGGTCGTCTCTGGTCCGGCGGGGGGACCGAACGGTGTAGCGTCCGAGTGTGGGGCGGGTCGAGGCGGGTTCGACCGGGACGGCGTCGGGGGAGTGCCGTTCGGTCCAGGCCGGCTCGCACAGCGTCGCGTGCCGAGCGGTCCGAGGGAAGGCACCAACGCGGCGATCCGACCACATCCGCAAAATACGCCGCCGACCCGCAGCGAAGTTGCATGGAAAGCGACCCTATAGCGGCCCTATGAGGACTGGCCTTCGCGGGCCGCACGGTGAGCGCCGGACCTCGGCCGCCGCATTGGGCGGGCATTCTCCCTTCGCCCCGCCGATCGGCCCCCAATGCCCCACGAGATCGTCGTCGGCGATCTCCTCGATCAACCGACCGAGGCGATCGTGAACGCTTGGAACCGCCATCTCATCCCCTGGTGGCTGCTGGTCCCGCACGGGGTGAGCGGGGCGATCCGCAGGAGAGCCGGCACGGCGCCGTTTCGCGAACTCGCCAAGGCCGGGGTGCTGCCGTTGGGCGGCGCCGTCGCGACCGGCGCCGGGCGCCTGCCGCATCAGGCGATCGTGCACGTCGCCGGGATCGGCTTCCTCTGGACGACCAGCGAGCGAGCCGTGCGGGACAGCGTGCGAAACGCCCTGCGACTCGCGACGGACCGCGCTTTCGCCTCGATCGCCTTCCCCCGCATCGGCGCCGGCGTGGGCGGCGCGAACGCGGAACGGGTCGAAGCGTGGATGACGGCGGAATTCGCCGCCAGCGACTACCTTGGCCGCATCGTGCTCGTGCGGTACGACTCGAACCGATCCCGCGATCCCGCCCCCGAGTGAAAGATCGAAAAGGGGTGGGGGATCTTCGCAGTCGCGATCGCCGATGGTTTGGTACATTCGTCGATCCCTCCAGGGCTCTTCCAGCCCTCTCACTCCCTCCTATCGGATTCTATGTTGTCGAAACCTTCCCGCTCAAATCGTCGCTCCGGCTTCACGCTGATCGAACTATTGGTGGTCATTGCGATCATCGCCATTTTGGTCTCACTATTGCTGCCGGCGGTGCAGCAGGCCCGCGAAGCGGCCCGACGGAGCCAGTGTCAGAACAACCTGAAGCAACTCGGGTTGGCGATGCACAACTACCACAGCACTTATAATACCTTTCCCTCCGGTTGCGGCGGCACGGACCGATTGAATAACGCCGGCAGTCGGGGGGAACAGCAGGGCAACGTCCGCGGCAGTTGGTTGATCCCGCTGATGCCGTTCATGGATCAAACGGCGTTATGGAACCAGATCAGCAAGCCGTTGAGTCAGGAACGCGATCTGACGACCGGCGCGATCGGCCCCCGGTCGACGCCGTGGCCCGCGGGCGGGGCCGTCATCTCGGAGCCGGCCTACCCGCCTTGGTCGACGCAGGTGTCGTCGCTGCTGTGCCCTTCCGACGGGAACTCCCCGGCCGACACCCAAGTGGCCCATACCAACTACGCCGCCAACTGGGGCGACCACGGCAACGGCGCCAACTCGTCGACCGGCGTCGCCGTCGGGGGAACCGCGACCAACCGCGGCGTGTTCGGCTACTTCGTCTGGCGCGGCATCCGCGACCTGCGAGACGGGACCACCAGCACATTGCTGGTCGCTGAGATCGGCCGTTTTCCCGGGGATCGACGACTCGTCGGGTCCAACGCCGAGAATATCTCAACCTGGAATACGCCCGCCGGGTGCATCGACGCCACCGTCAGCGCGGACGAACCGCTTTATTATCGCGACGGGATCTCCCTGAACGAGAAGCGCGGAGCTCGGTGGACCGACGGGTCGGCCTGCTTCACCGGCTTCACCACGATCGTGCCGCCTGGCGGCCCCAGCTGCGCCCCGAACGGGAACGACGCCACCGTCGGCGTGTACACGCCCGGCAGCTACCACAGCGGCGGGATCCAAGTCGCATTGGGCGACGGATCGGCGCGGTTCCTCTCGGAGACGATCGACGCCGGCGACCAGAGCGCCGGTTTCAAAACCAGCGGCAGGAGTCCCTACGGCACCTGGGGCGCCTTGGGCACGCGGGCCGCCGGCGAAGTGATCAGCGAGTTTTGAGTCGACCCCCGCGTCAGTTCCGACGACAGAGAACCGCCCCCGAACGCAGCGTGCGTTCGGGGGCGGTTCTTGATTGTGTGTCGGTCCTCATCGACCAACAGGCCACCCATCGGCCGTCGACTAAGCGGCTTGGCGGCGGGGGAGATCCAGCGTCAAACCCTTCTCCAACGCCTGCGCCTGGGCGGCGCTGGCGTCGCAGGTCAGCGTGAGGTCCACGGCCCAGCGGCCGTCGGCGGGGGCGAGGAACTCCCAGTGCGGCACGACCGCACAGCTTTGGAAGACGCTCTCGTAGCCCGCTTCGCTGCCGGAGACGGTTTCGATCGGGTGCGTCCAGATCCCGCCGGGACCGCCGCTGCTCGCCGTGCCCAGTTCGAGGGCGGCGTCCAATCCTAGCCACTCGTCGCACAGCCCCACGCGGTTCGTCGCGGGGAGGTTCAACGCGGTATCCAACGTCCCCTGACGCACGCCGTGGGCGTCGTAGAAGTAGCGGTCGTCCGCGCTGCCGGCGAGGCCCGCGATATGCACCGCCGTCGCGAAGTGCACCGGCCGACCGGCGGGCAAACCGCTGAACTGATAACGAACCGAGAGGGCGTTCGACCCGGCCGCCAGCGTCACGGTTTTATGAAAGCGAACCGCGAACCGGCTGAGCCGGGCCGTGCGGCTCATCATCACCGTCGCCGCGGCGGCGGAGCGCTTCAGCGTCGTCTCGAACACGCCGGTGGGGCAGTCGGACAGCTCCCCACGGCCGGCCCGGAACTCCTCGCGGGTCAGGCCCGGTTCGAGGAAGTGATCGACGAACGCCTTCGTCGGATACAGGTCGTAGCCGAGCTTCTGATCGAGGTCCGGCTGCTTGAATTGAACCAGATCGTGAATGCTGACGCTGTCGTCCCCGTGGGCGGCCGCCTGGGCGGCGTGCGGGTTGGCGGCGTGGGCGAGGATCTTCGCGTGATACGGCTCCGGCCGACGATCCAGCGTCGCCAGCAGATTGTGCCCGGCGCCGCGCACGTCCAACTCGTAGCAGATTCCGCCGCGGCTGGGCTTCAGATAGGCGATCAATTTATCGCCGGCCAAGCGGACCTCTTTGCGGGCGTCGAGGTCGTAATCCTTCGCCGCGACCGCGCACCACCGGCCGGTGCGGCCGTCGAGTTCGTCGAGGATGCTGTCCGCGGAGATCAGGTGGTCGTAGACCGCGTTCCGCAGGTGCGGCAGATACAGGCCGCCGAACGCCCCGTGCCAGTAGGAGCAGTTGCACTGCGCTTTATAAAGGTGCGTGCGGGCCTGATCGAGCTTCGCCTTGTCCGGCCCCTCGACCTTCTCCACGAACGCGGCGAGGCGGGCGGAGACTTCCGTCATCCGCGCGTACATCTCGCGGGCCTCGGGGTACTTCGTGCGAAAGTTCCGCCAGTTCCCGCCGCGGATATAGGGCTTCAACGTGGACCAGTCGGCCTCGGGCGTCTTCGCCTCGACCAGATTATTGAGTTCCTCCTGACGCTGCGTGTTCAGCGCCCATTCGGTCATTTCGCGATAGGAGCAGTCCGGCACGCTGACTTCGCCGGCGGGGGGCACGGCGTCCAGCGTTTCGCTGAAGGTGCTCGTCTGGAGCCAATCAGCGTTCTCGGTGAGCAGTTCGAAGAACCCCCGCAGCCAGCCCTTTTCATAGACCGGCTTATAGGTGCCGGGCCAGGTGCCGAACTTCTCGCCGTCGTCGCCGAACACCACCGCGGTGCCGCGGGGGGCGCCGGCGGCTTCGCGGGCGTTCGCGACGTGTTCCAGATAATTGATCGTCTCGTGCGGCGGCCGGAAGGGCATCAGGTACCGCAGGTGCTCGTCGCCGGGGAACAGGGCGATCAGCTTGCCGTCGTCTTCGGTCAGGAAGTGCCCGTTGAGGTCTTCGTCCCGCAGGCCCGCGGCCCGCAGGTGGCCGTCGTCCAGGACGCAGTATTCGAGGCCCGCTTCGGCGATGTCCCCGGCGAACTGCTGCTCCCAGACGCGCTCCGGCAGCCACATGCCGCGGACCGGCTGGCCGAACAGGCTCTTGAGGTGATGCGAATACCGCGTCATCTGCCCGACGCGGTCGCGGCGGGGGATGCCGGCGAGGATCGGTTCGTAATACGGCCCGCCGAGGATCTCCACGCGGCCCTCGTCCACCAGATCGCGGACGCGGTGCAGGTACTTCGGCCGGTGCAGTTCGAGCCACTCCAGCAGACTGCCGGAGATGTGCAGGGCGATCTTGAGGCTCTTGAACGGCTCGAAGACGTCCAGGAACGGCTCGTAGCTGTCGCGGAAGGCCGCCGCGAACACGCCGTCGAAGTTGCCGACCGGCTGATGATCGTGCAGACACAGAATCAGCCGCAGCCGCGGACTTCCGACCGGAAACGAACCGCCCGATGTCGACGACGAGTGCGGCGAAGCGTGTTGGGACATCCTGCGACGCGGCACGCGGCCGGGGCTGGGGGAGGCGGGGGCGATCGG
>NZ_WTPX01000168.1 GCF_013036045.1 Alienimonas chondri | reverse complement strand
CCGCCGGGGCAAGCGGGGCCTCCCCCCGGCTCACCCCCGCCGCACGCCGTCGGGCTCCGGGCCGCCGGCGAGCCAGTCGTACAACGCCCCGAACCGGCGGGCGATCACCGGCCAGGCGAACTCCGCTTCCGCCAACGCCCGTGCGGCCCGCCCGCGGACGGCCCGCTCGGCGTCGGATTCCGTCACCAGTTCGGCCAATCCGGCGCCCACCGACGCGACCGTCGGTTCGATCCGCAGCGCCCCGCCGCGCTCGAACCCGACCGGCAGATTGCAGGCGTCGGTGAGGACCGCCGGCAGCCCGTAGGCCCACGCCTCCAGCACCGCGACCGGCATGCCCTCGCTGTGGGAGGGGAGGATGAAGCCGCTCGCGTTCGCCAGCGCCGCCGCTTTGCGATCGCCGAACGCGGGACCGTAGAAGCCGATCGAGCTCGCCTCCCCCCCATTGGATGACGAGGCCGGCAGCCCGTCGGCGCCGCAGAGGCCCCGCGCCGCGGCGCGAGCCTTCAAGGCGTCGTCGTGGCCGCCGTCGTCCCAGCCCAGCACCGCGACGTGCCAGTCCTTCGCGGCCGGTTCGCCGTCCAGCAGATTCGCCCAGGCGTCGATCAGCAGGTCCACGCCCTTCTTGGGATGCAGCCGACCGAGAAACAGCAGCACGCGGCGATCTCGGATCGCCCGGGCGGCGTCCTCCTCCCACGGCGGGGGCGCGTCGGGACGGGGGGCGTCCAGCGACACGCCGTTGGGGATCACGAGGATCGGCGCCCGCACCCCGAAGGCCCGGGCGGCGTCGGCTTCAGCGTCGGCGAGGGCGTGCAGACAGCCGGCGCCGGCGAGGTGGGCCCGCTCCGCCAACCACCAGGCGACTCGCTTCTTCCCCCGGCTCCGCCGCACCGCCCACGGATCGAGCATCCCGTGCGGGGAGACGACCCACGGCTTGCCGGTTCGCCGGCCCCAGCCGACCGTCGCTGCGGAACTGTGATGCCACAGCCCGTGCGCATGGACGACGTCCGGGTTCAGTTCCCTCAACCGGCGATCCAGACCGGGCGCATACCCCCAGGCGCCGTGCGTGAACCGCGGCCCGCGGGGGGGGAACGCCTCCCCGGCGAGAGCGTGCCCGCGGACGCTCCCCGCGGCGGCGGCGTCCGCCTCGAAGTGTTCGTCCCGCACGCTGAGGACGCGCGGCGGACGGTCGATCTCCGTCAGCGCCCGGGCGAGATCCAGAATGACCGACGCCAGCCCCCCGCCGGCCCGGCTGACCGACCGCGTGACCATCGCCACGCTCGGCGCTGCTCCGTCGGTGGCGCCCAATTCGCTCACGCGACGGCCGGGGGCTGATTGATCGCGGGCGAGACCGTGCGGGGCTTGAGGACCTTGGCCGGGTTCCCGCCGACGATCATCCCCGCGGGCACGTCCTTCGTCACGATCGAGCCCGCCGCGACCACCGCCCCGGCGCCCACCGTCACCCCCGGCATCAGCACGGACTTCGCCCCGACCCACGCCTGATCTTCGATCGTGATCGGCGCCGTGATGAGGTCGAACGTCGGCCGGGTGTGGTCATGCGAACCGGTGCACAGGTAGACGCCCTGCGAGAGGCACACGTCGTCGCCCAGCGTGACGTGGGCGAGGTTGTCGATCCAAACGTCCTCCCCGATCCAGCAGTAATCGCCGATCGTCAGGTTCCGCGGGTCTTTCACGCGCACGTACGGCTTCATCACCAACCCCATGCCGACCTTGGCCCCGCACCACCGCAGCGTCCGTCGCTTGATGCGGAACGACGGCATCAGTCCGCTGGCCAGCATGACGGTCTCGATCGGCCACCACAGCAGCCACCAGGCCAGCCGGGCCCGCCGTTTCCCCGCCGGCCGCTCGTAGCCGCGAAGATCCTGCACGCTGCCCGGGGCGAGAGGGCCGGCGACGACTTGGAGATCGGGCTGGAGATCCGGCGAAGGATCCCCCGGCGAAGGATCGACGAGCGAGGATTGTGGCTGAGACATGGGCGGATCAGGGCGAGAGGTCGCTGAATGGTACCGGCATAGGCCGCGCGACCGGACTCCGTCCAGAGAATCAACCGGGGTTGCCGCCGTAGCCCGCCGGGGCATCTCCCCTGTCGCACCGCCGGTCCGCCGGGCGACGGGAGGCCCCCGTTTCCCCCATCGCGGGTCGAATCGGTATCCTCCCCGGCGTTCGCCCGTATTTCGTTCTGGGAATTCATCCGATGTCCGACGCCAAGCCCGCCTCCGTCGCCGATCAGGCCGACATCGATCCGCCCCGCGACGCACGGGACGCCGGGGCCGGGGGGAACATCGAATCGCACCTCCATGAGGAACGCACCTTCGCCCCGCCCGAAGCGTTCACGCGGGGCGCCCACATCCAATCGATGGAGCAATACGAAGCGCTGTGGAACCGGGCGAAGGACGACCCGGAAGGCTACTGGGGCGAAACGGCCAACGACCTGCTGACCTGGGACACCGACTTCGCCGCCGTCAAACGCGGCGAGATGCCGGACACGGAGTGGTTCGTCGGCGGCAAGCTGAACGCCACCGTCCAGTGCCTCGACCGGCACCTGACCGGCGCCCGCAAGAATAAAGCGGCGATCATCTGGGAGGGCGAACCCGGCGACGTGCGGACCCTCACCTATCTGCAACTGCACCGCGAAGTCTGCAAGTTCAGCAACGTGCTGCGCGGACTGGGCGTGGAAGCGGGCGATCGGGTGACGCTTTATATGCCCATGATCCCCGAACTGGCGATCGCCATGCTGGCCTGCGCCCGCATCGGGGCGGTGCACAGCATTATCTTCGGCGGCTTCAGCGCGGACGCCGTCGCCGACCGCAACAACGACGCCGGCGCCAAAGTGATCGTCACCGCCGACGGCGGCTGGCGACGCGGCAAGGAGATCCCCCTCAAAGCCGCCGTCGACGAAGCGCTCGAAAAGAGTTCCACCGTTCAAAAGTCCATCGTCGTCCGCCGCACCGGCGGGGACGTGACGATGACGCCCGACCGCGACCTGTGGTGGCATGAATTGATGGCGGACGCCTCCGCCGACTGCCCCGCCGTGCCCGTCGACAGCGAACACCCGCTGTTCATCCTCTATACCTCCGGCAGCACCGGCAAACCGAAGGGCGTCCGGCACGGGACCGCCGGTTATATGCTGGGCGCCCAGCTCACGACGAAGTGGGTGTTCGATCTGAAGGAAGAAGACACCTACTGGTGCACCGCGGATATCGGCTGGATCACCGGCCACAGCTATATCGTCTACGGCCCGCTGGCCAACGGGGCGACGACGGTGATGTACGAAGGCGCCCCCAACTGGCCGGACCCGGGCCGGTTCTGGGAACTGGTCGAAAAGCACCGCGTCAACATCTTCTACACCGCCCCGACCGCCGTGCGGGCGTTTATCAAATGGGGCGACGAGTGGCCCGCCCAATACGATCTTTCGTCGCTGCGCCTGCTGGGCAGCGTCGGCGAGCCGATCAATCCGGAAGCGTGGGTCTGGTATCACGAGAAGATCGGCGGCGGCCGCTGCCCGATCGTCGATACCTGGTGGCAGACGGAAACCGGCGGGATCATGATCTCCCCCCTGCCCGGCGTGACGCCCACCAAGCCGGGTTCGTGCACCTTCCCCCTGCCCGGCGTGGTGCCGAAGATCGTCAATGAGCAGGGCGAAGAAGTCCCCGACGGCGAGGGCGGCCTGCTGGTGATGACCCAGCCCTGGCCGCATATGCTCCGCACGCTGCACGGCGATCACGCGCGGTTTAAAGACGTTTACTTCGGCAAGTTCCCCGGCATCTATTTCGCCGGCGACGGCGCCCGCAAGGACAAGAACGGCTATTACTGGGTGATGGGCCGCGTGGACGACGTGATCAACGTCTCCGGCCACCGCCTGAGCACGATGGAGGTCGAAAGCGCGCTCGTCTCCCACGACGCCGTCGCGGAGGCCGCGGTCGTCGGCTTCCCGCACGAGTTGAAGGGCGAGGGCATCTGCTGCTTCGTCACCCCCAAGACCGAACCGACCGACCCCGAAGCCCTGCAAGCGGAGTTGATCCAACACGTCCGCAACCAGATCGGCGCGTTGGCGACCCCGGACCAAATCCGCTTCGCCGCCGCCCTCCCCAAAACCCGCAGCGGCAAAATCATGCGGCGGTTATTGCGTGACGTCGCCGCGGGTCGGGAGACGACGGGGGATACGTCGACGCTGGAAGACTTGAACGCGGTGGCGAGCTTGCGAAAGGAAGCGAGTTGAGAGGCGGGTTCGGACGGGCGGTACCGTCGCGCGTCGGTACCGCCCATCGCAGAAACTCATCGCTGGGCTGCCAGTTCGTCTGCCGCTTCCCAATCCTTTATGTACGTTGCTGAATAACCGCGGATCGTCTCAGGCGAGTGAGGTGAACCGAATCGCCACAACTGAACTACGGCGAGTAACTCTGCCATCTCCGCGTCCGACAAGCCGTACTGACGGCGGAGGCCGTGAACGGCTTGTCGCACCTTTATTGAGACGCGACGGTCGATCTCCGGCTGGTCTTCCAAGGTTCCAATGAAGTTCCCGTCTCGGTCGCGGTAGTCGGCGTCGACCGCTTCCGCCGCGGCTTTCCTACCATCGACGTACCGTCGGTAAATCTCGAACTGTTTAACATTCGGTCGATGCTCCGGCGAACGCCACTTCCAATCCAGTACGACATCGTCCCATTCGGGAAGAACTGGTCCTGCCCCTGATGAACTTGCCACACGCAGGATGAAGGCGCCGTCGCCGGCCTCGGCGTCCTCGCGACTGTCGAACAGGAAGATGCCCACCCGCTTCGAATCGGCACGTGGCTGAATCTTGGCAATGTCAGCCGCCAGTTCAGCGTAAATCTCCTCCGCGGCCTGGAGAACTTGATCCTTACCGTCGGGTGACGGAACCACCGCCCAAACATAGCGGTGCTGGACTCCGACCTGCGGAGCATCTTTTTGGTCGTATTTCGTGACGGTGTAGGGGCGTCGTTCGCCCTCCCATAGATAGCGAGGGGCGTCCTGCACCTCTTCGAGCGCTTCGATCGGAGCTAAGCTCTCATCCGCCGCCGACGGCGTCGGCTCTCCGCTACAGCCAAACATGACGGCAACGCCCAGTAGAGCGAGCACCATCCAGTGTCGATACGGCACGGGGGCAAAATCCTACGGGAGTTCAGTTCACGGTCGGCGAGTCAGCGGACAGCCGAGATGGCAGAGGAGTGTATCATCACTATTAAACACTATTAAACAAGTGACGGAGACCGAACCGAAGAGTCCCGAAACTTCCCGGCGGCGGGTGGCGGGGGTCGAGTGTCCTCCCGGTGACCAGACACCGTGGGTGGCCGGGGTCGGCCCGCTTGGGGCGTGGATTTTCCGAACACGGTCGCCGGGCCGCCCCCGGAACGGACGACCTGCGACCCCCGAGCCGCCCGCCGGCGCCCGCGTTCCCTCCTGCCCCCGCCGTCTCAACTGGTTAGAATCGCTCCTAAGCGTCCCGCGTACAGCCCCACACTCGCCCATGACGATTCACACCGGCACGCTTCGCGGCGGCATGATCGAACTCGACGACGCCCCGGACCTGCCGGACGGCCGGCGGGTGCGGGTGACCGTCGAACCGGCCGAAGCCGCCTCCCACTATCCCGTCGCGGCGTCCGACCCGTTGGATGCGGACGGGATTGACGCTTTTCCTTCAGAGAGTCGTCGACTGCGGGGGCATCTCGACGAGCCGGTCGCCCCCCGCCCGCCGCGTGACCCCGCCGGGTTCGCGCGGGTGGCGGGGCTGCTCCGAGGCCGTTCCGAGGAGGTCGACGCTTTCGTGGAGGAGACATACCGCCTTCGCCGTTCGGGACGCGACGGCTGACGATGGGGTTTCTGCTCGACACGAACGTGCTGTCGGATTATCTCCGCGGCCACCCCCGCGTCCTCCAGCGGGCCGCGCAGTACGGGGGTCGGCTGTTTATCTCGACGGTCACCTTGGGCGAAATCAGCGTTTGGCCACGGCTGCGGGGCGCCCGCATCACGCGGGACGAACTGGATCTCTTGCTGGGCGGCCTGCACGTCATACCGCTGGACGAAGCGATCGCCCTGCGGTTCGCCGAGGTCGCCGCGGCCCTGCGCAACGCCGGCACGCCGAAACCCACCCCCGACCTGCTCATCGCCGCGACCGCCCTACATCACGGGCTGACGATGGTGACCGCCAACCGTCGCGACTTCGACCCGGTTCCCGGCCTGCCGGTTGAAGATTGGACGGCGGCGTAACGCCTCGGGGCGGCCGGGCTCGTGAAAGTCGTGGTTCCTTTCACGCCGGGCGCCATGCGCCCGCCGCGAAGCGTCCGCGGAGCGGGGTGAGCCTGCGAGCGACGCCCGACCGTCGTGAGCCGGCCCGGGTCACGCTCCGTAACCACTCGACCGAATCGACCGCCCCGCAATCGGCGGGCGGCGTCTGTCGGCGTCTGTCGGCGTCAAACGGCGGCTTGCCCGTCGGGCGTCGGCGCTCGGGCCGCTTCGCCTCACGGGAGATCGTCGGCCGCGGGCTGTCCGGGGGCGGCGCTGGCTGCGGGCGTCGGCGTCGTCATGGGTTCGATGCGAATGACTCGATTTCGCTGGCCCTCGTCGACGACCTCGCCCGCGGTGATGATCGTGCAGTCTTCGACGTTCTTTTTAAGCACGAGCTGCGTGCGGCCGTAGTTGCTGATCGTCGACTTCCGCAACGGCTTGCGGCCGCCGCAGAGGAGGACGTTCGTTTCCGGCGCCGATTCTCTCGTCGTGCGGTCGTGCAGGACGAAGGTGCAGGCGTCGCCGCAGATCGTGCCGAGGCTGGTCCGCGGGGTCGGCCGCACGTCGTCGGCCGGATCGATCAGGGTCAGTTCAAAGAATCCCCCGTCCGGCGCCCGGCCTCGGGACAGATTGAACAGCGGATTATAGGCCAGATCGCCGAAGCAATTCCGCATGACGACGCGGCCCTCCTTGCCGCCGGAGAGATCGAACCCGAAATCGCCGCACTCCCGAATCGTGACGTTCTCGACGAGGACGTCGCCTTCGCACAACAGTTGCAGTCCGCCGCGGTGTCGTTCGACGACGGTGTTTCGCACCACGATATTTTTATCGTCGTTATAGGTGCGGATCGCGTCCTCGGTCAGCGGGATCATCTGGTCGCCGGGGATCGGCGTGCGACCGCGGAACATAATGTGATAGTCGTAATCGACGGCGCGGCCGACGGTCTCCCGCAGGATGTCCGCGGTCGGACGCAGCGCGCCGGTGAGATAGCAATCCTCCACGAGCACGCCGTCGGCGCCGTGGAAGTGCAAGCAGTGGCCGAACGAGCCGTTATAAAACCGGCACCCGACGATCCGGGAGTTTCGCACCGCCCCGAGGCCGACCACGCCGTGCTTGTTCAGCCGCCCGAAGTTCGGCCCGCCCTTGCCGTAATAGTCCGAGTAGCCGTACGGAATCGAGCCTTTCGTGACGAAGGTGCAGTCGCGAAACGTGACGCCGTCGGCGAGAACCTCAAACTGGTTCTCCGCCATGAAATAGTCGGGATAATCGCGGTCGCCGACGTCCCGAAAGTCTCCGCCCTCGAGCGTGTTGTTCCTTCCGGAGATCAACCAGCAACTGGAGACATGCGGCCTTTTATTCAGTTCGCCTTGCACGGAGAACGGAAATTCGATCGTGACGCCGCGCAGGTCCAGATAATTCTCGGAGCCGGAGAGGTGCAGGATTCCTTGCTTGCGGGTCGAGTCCCTCCGCCCGTCCCGGCGAACCCGCTCGAACTCCGCCCGGCGCTCGGGCGTCTCGGGGCGATAGACGCCGGGCTTCAGGCGGATGCGTCCTCCGTCCTCCCGCAGCGCGGCTCGCAGTTCGTCGAGGGAGTCGACGAGCCGGAATCCCTCGCGAATCTCGAATTCGTTCGCGTCGCCGACAGGCGGCTCGGGGGGGAGCCACGCCCTGACCTGCATCGGCGGATTGTCCGCCAACTGGATCGAACGGTCGATTCGGGTCACATCCGCCGATCGCCGCTCCTCGGCCTGCGGTTCCCCCGCGGACTGCGGCGCCGCCGCGCAGGAATCGGCGCCGACGGACATCGGCAGAAACAAGCAGACTACGGCGGCGAATCGAGCGGGTGTGGACATGGACGCGAAGAGCGAGGGACGTCGGAAGGTCGAGATTGCGGCCCCGTTGCGGCACTGTCAACGAGGACGTTGAAGCGGCGTCGGCCGCTACAGTGCAGGAGCCGACCCGGCTCGTCCCGATCCCGAACCGAGACATGAGCGCCGCGGAACGGGTACGTTGGAGGGGCCTGCTGCGGCCCCCGACCGCCGCCCTCGCGACTCCCCTGACACGCGGCCTCCCATGACTCATATCATGCTCCTGACGATGACGGCGAGCTTTGCCGGTCCGGCGACCGTCGACGCGGCGGAACCGACGATCGGCCTGATCGGCGATTCGACGGTCGCGGACACCTACGGCTGGGGGCCGGCGTTTGCGAAGCGGTTCGACGACCGCACGACCGTCTTGAACTACGCCAGAAACGGCGCCCGGCTCGATACGCTCTCCAAGCGGCTGGACGAACTGTTGGAGAAGAAGCCGGACTATGTCCTGATTCAGTTCGGCCATAACGACCAGAAGCAGTACGGCCCGGAGACGTATCGAGAGAAGCTGACGGACTATATCGAGCGCGTCGTCGCCGCCGGCGCCCAGCCGGTTGTGCTCAGTTCCGTCACCCGCCGAAACTTCGGCCCGGACGGCAAGATCCAGCCCCGCAGCGAGGACGTGCACGGCGATCTGGCCGCGTTCTCAACAGCGGCCGGAGACGTCGCCCGCAAGCACGTCGTGCCCTTTATCGACCTCTATCACATCAGCGTCGAGCATCACAACCAGCTCGGCCCGAAAGCGAGCGCCGCCTACGACTTCGACCCGACGGATAAAACGCACTTCAGCCCGCAGGGCGCCGCGGCGATCGCGGGCCTGATTATCGACGAACTCAAGGTCGCCCGCCCGGAACTCGCCCGGCGGCTCAAACGACCCCGGTGAGGAGTCGTCGCCTTGAGGAAATCGAATCGAAGTCGATCAATTGCGGTCGCGGATCGCGGCGACGAGTTCATCTTTGGTCATCTTGCTGCGACCGTCGATGTTCAACTCCGTCGCCCGATTATAAAGCTCGTCCTTCGTGCGGTCCTCCAGGGACGTATTCGGGTTGCCCGTGCCCTGCGTCTTCTTGTTCGGGGTACGGCCTTCGGAGCGGCGTTGTTTATTGACCGTGCGGCCGGCGATCTCTTCGGCACGATCTTCGGACGTTCCGTCGTCAAGCTCGCTCTGCTTGATGTGGTCGTACATCCGCTCGTCTTTATCGGTCCAGGCGGGAGGCATCGCGGGCGTCCTGTTCGAGGAGGATGACGTGAACCGCCGGGGCGGAACTGCGGGACGGGGGGCCGCGGCGGCGAAAGGTATTTTATCGGTCGGACCAGCGGTCGGACGGGCGAAGCACAGGCTCGGGGGGTGGAGCGTTCCCCCGCCCCCGTCCCCGCGCAC
>NZ_WTPX01000167.1 GCF_013036045.1 Alienimonas chondri | reverse complement strand
CCGACGACGGATTCGACCCTTACCGAAAGTGGTTGGGGATCCCGCCCTTCGAACCGCAGCATCAGGAGTGGCCGGGCCTCGATTCGAAGATGTCCCCCCGCCCCCGGCACGCCGGCGAGTCTTATAAGCCAGCGGATAAACTGCTGGGCAAAAAGGCGTTGGTCACCGGGGGCGACAGCGGCATCGGCCGGGCGGTGGTGACGCTGTTCGCTAAAGAGGGCGCCGACGTGGCGATCGTCTATACCCCGCAGGAGCAGTCCGACGCCGACGAGGTGAAGGCCGAGGTCGAAGCGATCGGCCGGAAATGCGTGCTCATCCCCGGCGATCTGGCCGAGGAGCCGTTCTGCCGGGAGGCGGTGCAAACCGCCGTCGACGGGCTGGGGGGATTAGATATTCTCGTCAATAACGCCTCGGTGATGTTCATGTCCGACAGCATCGAAGAGCTGCCGGACGAACAGTTCGAGCGGGTCTTCAAGGTGAACGTCTTCGCCTACTTCCGCACGATCAAAGCCGCGGCGAAGCACTTGGCCGCGTCTGAGGGGAAACCGGGGGGCTGCGTAATCAACACCGGGTCGATCGCCGGGCTGATGCCGTTCGCCAGCGGCCCGGACTACGGCGCCAGCAAAGCCGCGGAGCACAGCCTGACCTGGAGCCTGTCGAAGCAGTTATTGAAGCGCGGCATCCGCGTGAACTGCGTCGCCCCCGGCCCGGTCTGGACCCCGCTGAACGCCCAGGCCCGCCCCGCCGACGGCATGGCGACCTATGCGAAGGAATCCCCGATGGGCCGCCCCGCCCAACCGGAGGAGCTGGCCCCGGCCTACGTCTATCTGGCCTCCAACGCCGACAGCGGCTACGTCACCGGCGAGATCATTAAGGTCTGCGGCGGCGAAGCGGTATAGGAGACCGGCAGGAGCGGGCGTCACGGCGATACGGGATAGCCGTGCCCCTCCGCGTTGTTTCGCTCGTCTTGGGTGGCGTCGGTCGCGAGGTGCCGATCGATGTAAGCCGAAGCCGTCGAGTCGCCGGTTTCATGCCAGATGCGAAGGATCGCCAGCCAGGCATTCACTCGGCGATTGAAGGTCGCGAGCCACTCCCCGTTTACCACATCCCCGGTCGGTTCGGCGACCGCCGCCCGGTGTCGTTCGATCGCCTCACTGAGAGCGGATCCGGACACCGCTGTATCGACCCAGTCCCATCCATGCCGACCGGCGTTCGTGAGGAGCAGATGACGGCGATACCATCCGTACCAGCACGCCGTGCTGACCGCACACCCCAGCAGGAGCAAGCCGACGACGTACCGTCGTCGAGAACGACCGGCCGTGGGAGACGGTTTCTCGTTCGTTGCGTCGCCGTCTGACATCCCGTCGCCTACCCCGCCCGCCGATGCAGCACCGGCGGCTTCTCGCCGGTTTCGCGGAAGCGTTTGGCCCAATCCGGCTCCGGCACTTCGTTCCCGTCGGCGTCCTCCCAAACGCAACGGCCGTCCTTCCAGAACACCAGCGGGATGCCGGTCATCCGCGATTCCTGCCGGGCGCTCTCCGTCGCGGCGGCACCCGCGGCGGCGATGGCTTCCGGCCGGTCTCGCATCACCGCGCCAATATCCACACGACCGTTCTCAGCCGGCTTCGGGCGACCGTTCGCCGCTGCCCAGTGTGGGGGCGTCGTACCGTTCGCGGAGTTCATGCCAGAGGTCTGGACGGAGGAGGGTCGGCGAGGCGTCGCCGGACCCGGTGGCGATCGGGTCGAGCGGAACGACGCCGCTGTTATCGTACAGCGTCCAGGCGTCCGCGAGGGGACGGTACAGCCGAAAAAAGTTCTTGATCGTGGCGTCGTGCCGGCGTCGGAGCGTGTCTCTGGGGATGTCATGCCCGCCGGCGGCGACGCGCCGAGACACCCGCTCCATCGAGAACTCCGCGGCCGGCACCCACAGAAAGAAAAGCGTGATCGAATATCCCGCCGCCTTCATGTCACGTACCCGCTTTGCCAGCGTGCGGCCCGAGAGCGTCGTCTCCACCGCGAAGTCCAGCCGCTCGCGGATGTAGTCGTCCATCTGCGTCAGCAGAATGCGGCCGGCGGCGAACGCCTCGGACTCGGGATCAAACCCGCTCAGCCCCCGCGCGATCGTATCTGCGTTGAGGAACCGGCGAATTTGCAACGCCTCGGGCAGCAGCGCGGGGGCGGCCGTGCTCTTGCCGGCCCCGTTCGGACCGGCCAGGACGACGCATTGCGGGGGGATCGGAGCCGCCATGCTCGGATGCTAACGGCGCCGAGGCTGGACTAAAAACAGCTCTTCACGATGCCGCCGTCCACCCGGACGGCGGCGCCGGTGGTGGCGCTGGCCAGGGGGCTGGCGAGATAGGCCACCAGCGAGGCGACCTCCTCCGGCTCCGCGAAACGTTTAATCAGCGACGTGGGCCGGGCCTCCTCGAAGAATTGCTTCTCCACCTCCGCCTCGGAGGCGCCGCCCTCGCCCAGCCCGTCGATAAAATCAACGACGCCCCGGGACTTCGTCGGGCCGGGCAGCACGCTGTTCACGGTGATGCCCGTGCCGGCGACGGTCTCCGCCAGCCCCCGGGAAACGGCCAGTTGCGCGGTCTTCGTCATCCCGTAGTGCACCATCTCCGTGGGGATTTGAATGCCGCTCTCGCTGGAAATAAACAGGATGCGACCCCAGTCCCGCTGACGCATGCCGGGGAGGTAGAGCCGGGCCAGTCGCACGCCGCTGAGGACGTTCACGGTGAAGAACCGGGTCCAGTCTTCGTCGGTGATCTTCTCGAACGGCGTCGCCTCGAAGATGCCGAGATTGTTGACCAGTACGTCGACGGCGGGATGGGCAGCGAACAGCTGCTCCGCGGCCTCGGCGGTCGACAGGTCGCCGGCGAATCCGACGAGCATGCCGCCGGTCTCCCCGGTCAGTTCCGCAGTCAGTTCCGCGACGGCGGCGTCGACGGAGTCCTGCGACCGGCCGTTGACGATCACCCGCGCCCCTTCGCTCGCCAACCGGGCGGCGATCGCCCGCCCGATCCCGGCCGTGCTGCCGGTCACGAGGGTGGTTTTCTCGGAGAGTTGCAGATCCATCGGGCGAGCCGGAAACGAGGTGCGGAAGCGGAGGCGAGACGATGGTATCCCCCCCGCCGCACACGTCGGCCCCGCCGGTTTACTCGGCGGTGATGAACTGGCGAACGATCTTCGGCAGATTGCCGGCGATCTCCTGCCGCGGTACGAAGACTTTTTGGAACCGGCCTTCGGGGTCGAGTAAAATATAGGTGGGAATCTGATGCACCCCGAACGCGCGCTGAGTGGCGCCGTCGACGTCATCCGCCGTGATGCCGACCGCCGGTTGTCTGGCGACCGCCCTGACGATTTGCTCGTCGGTGTCGGAGGAGTGATAGATGGTCACGACCGTCAGCCGATCGGCGAACGCCTCCGCGACGGCCCGCACTTCTCCGGCGTAGACGTTCCGGCGATCATGCAGCGCGGAGGTGAAGTTCAGCAGAACCCACCGCCCCCGCAGCGACTTCAGCGTCGGCGGGTCGTCGGTCGGCGTGCCGTCCGGGGCGAGGGCTTTGGAGAGCGTCAGCTCCGGGACGACGCCGTCGAGAAACCACCGACCGGAGAACGCATCTCTGGACGGAGACCCCGCCCGACCCGGCGGCAACGCGATCTCCCGGGGTTCCAACCGCACGGTCGCCGGTTCCGGCGTCTCGCCGCGAATCAGCGTGAACTTCGCCGTGCCCGCGAAAGGCTTCAGCGGGTCGAACGCGGCGATCTCGGCGGAGGAACGGCCTTCCAGCGAGGCCGGGATCGACTCCGGGCGCAGGGTGAATCGGCCGTTCGCATCGGCAGCCGTCGCCGGGGCCGTGACGGCCGAGTCGTGCGTCGTCCACACCAGCGCTCGGGGGACCGGTTCGCCGTCGGCGTTCACGACCGTCCCGGTCAGTTCCGGCATCCGCGCCAACGGCACGTCGCCGACGTTGAATCCCTCCGGCGGCACGTCGACTTCAAGCATCCCGGGGAACCACTGTTCCGATCCTCGTCCCTTGGCCACCAACCGCACTTTGTCCCTCGGAGTTCCCACCGTGAAGCGGCCGTCTTCCTCAATGGACGTCTGCCGCTGGTCCGCTTGAAGACGCTTCCAACCGACCCCCGCCGGGGTCGACCGGTTTGATTGGTCGGGCGCCGGGATGTAGACGTCGACCGTTGGAAAGCCCGGCGCCCCGCCCTGCGGCTCGCCGGTGGCCGGGTCGACCAGACGGCCGGTCACGGTCGTCCGTCGCAGCGCGGTGATCGTCTCCACTTTCCGCTCGCCGGGGTTCAGCCGAGCGGTGAGGGAGGACGGGACGAACACCAGATCCGGGTGCGTGACGGTCACGACGGCGCCGAAGTCCCGCTCCCTCTCGGTCTGATCTGGATTCCAGGTTCGATACGACCCCGTCACCTCCGGCCCGCTCGCCGGCAATTTCAGGGCGATGACAGCCTGCCCGTCGGGCGTGGCGTCCAGCGAGCGTTCCTCATAGGTGCCCGCGTCCGTCCCGACGCGGCCGTTCCCGTGGGTCCGCACCAGATAGCCGTCGCGGGGCAGCGGTTCGGCGCCCTCGCCCGGGTCGATCCGCACCTCGAACAACCCGGCCTGTCGAATGGTGACGGCGATCGGGTCTGGGGCCGCCGGTGCGCCCGGTTCGGAGACGACGAGCGGGTCGGTGATCTGCCGATGCTGCCCGGGCGGGTCGAACGCCACCTGCATCTCTTCGCCGGCCGGAAGATCGCCCAGCGTCAGCCGTCCCTCCGCATCCGAGGCCGGCCACGGCGATC
Organism: Alienimonas chondri; assembly: GCF_013036045.1. Classification (GTDB taxonomy): domain Bacteria; phylum Planctomycetota; class Planctomycetia; order Planctomycetales; family Planctomycetaceae; genus Alienimonas; species Alienimonas chondri. The sequence goes on along the minus strand of NZ_WTPX01000167.1, from coordinate 4,772 downwards.
CTGCGGCGGCGGCCCACTCTCGGGTCAGGATGAACCGCTCCATGCCGTGCCCCGCGACCGTCGACTTCGGCCGGACGCCCTCCACGGGGGCGCCGTCCGCGTCGGTGAAGGTCAGCGACAGTCGGCCCCCGGGAACCATGGCGAGCTTGGAATCGAACGTTGTCGCGTCGCGGGGCCACAGATTCACATGCTGATTCCCGACCGCGCCATCCGGCCCCTTCGCCATCAGCCACACGAGTTGCGTGTGCGGATGCGGCAGATCGGGCAACACGTACCTTCCGTCCGCATCCGTGACCGCGGAGGCCGACGCCACGGCCTCAACCAAGGGCTTTGGCGCCACGACCGTCACCCGTACCCCCGCCGCTGGCGTTCCGTCCGCCGTCGTCGCGACGCCCGTGACCGTGATGACGTCCGACTTCGCGGCGCCGTTTGGGGGGCCATCCGGCGAGTCGTCCGGTTCGGCCGGCAGGGCGACCGCCAACAGGGACGCGATCAGCAGAGACAGAGACGACGTGGCCATCCGTGATTCCTCGACAGAGTACCGGGCCGGCGGTGCGAACGAGGGGGAGCCGCCCCGCATCCAGTCTGTCCGATGCAACGCGCCGACGCCACGGCCTCTCGCCATGCGATGTCCAAGCGAAAAGATGCCGCCCGCTGCGTTCGGCCGTCTGACGGGGGGCGGTTAGCCCTGCTGAGCGGCGGCGGAGAGCGCCTTCACGCACTCGTCCCATAACTCCGCGACGGGTTTGCCGGCGATGTCTTCAAAGAGAGATTCTTGATATTCGCCCTTGCCCAGGGCCTGATGGATTTGATCGACGGCGCCGGGGGTGCGTTCGTCCAGCCACTCCAGGAAGCGGGCGGAGACGCGGTAGCCGTCGTCATAATTGTTCCGCGTGCTCAGCCGCTCCGGGAGCTGCCAGCCGGGTTGCCGTTCCGGGCCGTAAACCTTGCGGGCGTAGTCGGCGATCCCTTCGACCAGCCAGCCGGGTTTATCGAACCCGTCCCGGGCGCGGGGATATTGTTGAACGGCGTGGGTTAGTTCGTGGGTCAGCAGGGCGATGTCGTCCGGGTGGTCTTTCAGATAGGCCCCGCCGACGGTGATCTCATCGCCCGTGCAGTACGCCGGGACGCGCAATTGTTCTTTGAAAATGATCGTGACGTGACGCGGCGCCTTCCGCTCCGGATCTTCGAATCGCTCGATCAGGCTTGGATAGCACCGATAGAACTCCGTAACGAGCCGTCCGGCCGCCGGGGCGAGCTCCGGGCCGACCTCGCCTTTCACGGAGACGGACACCGGCTCGGGCGGCTGCTCCGCCGGCGCGTCGTCGGCGCGAGCGGTCGGCGCGACGAGGATCGCGGCGCCGGCCAGCAGGAGCAGAGAGGTCGAAGAACGAGGTCCGCCGAGCATGGTATGCTTCGTTCGGGAGCGTAAACCGGGGTGACGCCTGATCTTAGCGACTCGCGAACTCCGTGCCAGAAACCCGGTCCGACCCGCCCGTCTGTTCCGCCCGATGCCGCCTGTTTGATAGGTTCTGATCGATGTTTGAGTGGCTCGCCGGGGTCGACTTCGACCAGCCGCACAACCTCTATAACGCGTTCGAGGCCGGGCTGTGGTCGGCCGTGGCGGTCGCGTTGGCCTGCCGGCCGACGCCGGCGCGGGCGAGCGGATATCGGTGGGCCCTGGTCGCCGTGCTGCTGGCCTTCGCCGCGTCGGATATCTGGGAATTAAAGACCGGGGCGTGGTGGCGGCCGTGGCCGCTGTGCGTGTTAAAGTTCGCCTGCGGCGGGGGCGGATCCTTGCTGGCGCTGCTGTGGTGGCGGGCGGAACGCGAGGCGCCGGCGGCGATCGGCGAGGAAGAAACTCCCGCGGCGCCTTGAACCGACCGCCCGGTCGGCTGCGTTCGTTCGTTCGGCCCCCATTCCCGGTTCCCCCTGCCCGCCCGCCGCGATGTCCGCCCTGCCGTTCGCTTTAATTCTCTTGGCCGCTTCCCCGCCGGGGCCGGCGCCCGACCTGTCGGCGGACCGCGTCGCCGCGGTCGTGGCGCCGTATCTCGAAGCGCATCCGTACGCCGCGGTGACGGTGGGCGTCTCGACGCCCGCGGGACGAGCCGTCTATGGGTTCGGGTCGGTCAAAGCGGCCGAGGAGCCGGTCGTTGCGCCGGACGGACGGACGATTTACGAACTGGGCTCGATTACGAAGGCGTTCACCGGGCTGACGCTCGCGCGGATGATCGACGCCGGCGTCGTGAGCGAGGACGACCTCGCCGCCGATCGGCTCCCGCCGGACCTCGCCCCGCCGGTCTGGACGGACGAGGAGGGCGTGCCGCGACCGATCACGCTGCGTCAGTTGGCGACGCACACCAGCGGCCTGCCTCGCTTGCCGACGGGGCTTGGACTGTATGCGTTGCTGGTCGGCGACGCGGGCGATCCGTACGCGGGCTTCGACCGCCCGCTGCTCGGCCTCACGATGCGGAAGATGGCTCCGAAAGAGCCGGGACGGTTCGCCTATTCCAACCTCGGCGTCGGGTTGCTGGGGCATGCGTTGGCGCAGGTCGATTGCGGCGACGCCTCCGCGGAGTCGACGCTTCTCCGCAACCGCCTGACCGGGCCGCTGAAGTTAAAAGACGTCGCGTTCGATCTCTCGGAAGAGCAGACGACGCGGTTCCCGCAGACCTACCGCCTCGGCGGCGTCGCCACGACGCCGTGGACGTTTGCGACGATCCGGGCCTGCGGCGGTCTGCACGGAACCGCCGACGATCTGCTGACGCTGTCCGACGCCTGTTTGGGCCGCGGGCCGATCGACCTGTCGGAGGCCTTCCGCACGGCGGCGGAACCGCGGGAACCGGCGGGGAACAGCCGCATCGGGCTGTGCTGGTTGACGAGCGAACTGCCGACCGGCCGAATGGTCTGGCACAACGGCGGAACCTACGGCTCGGCAAGCTTTCTGGGCCTGCTGCCGGACCGCGGGATCGCGGTGGTCGTGCTGTCGAACTGCGGGGCGTCGGTCGATCCGCTCGCGACGGCATTGCTGAAGGGGGCGGACGCTCCGTAGCGCCCGCCCCCCAGCCATTGCTCGTCAGACGAAAACCGGGTCCGTCAGACGGGAACCGGGGCGTCGGGGGAGTGGGTGACGTCGGGATTGGGCGTCGGGAAGTCGCCGCCGTCCCGTGGATCGTCGTCCTCGTCTCCCTGCCCGAGCGACCATTTTAATAACGGCGGAGTAATCACGGTGGTCACGATGACCATAAAGACGATCGCGCTGAAGGTCGTGTCGTTAATGACCGGCACCTCCATGCCCCTCGTTCCGGTCTCCGGGTTGAACTGAGTGGGTTCCCAGCGCTGCAACGTCGAGCCGACGGCGGCGAAGATCAGGCCGACCTCGCCGCGGGGGACCATGCCGATCCCGACGGCGACTTTATTGACGCCCTTCTCGACGCAGGCGAACGAGCACACCATCTTGCCCAGGATCGCCAGCCCGGTGAACGTCAGGGCCATCATCCAGAACCGGCCGCCGGCGAATTCTTCGAGGTTCACTCGCATCCCCATCAGCACGAAAAAGATGGGCACGAACAGGGCCGTGAGCGGGCGGATGGCGTCCTCTAATTCGTGCACGTCCTCCCGCTCGCCCAGCTCTTTATATTGCGCCTGTTCGAGGATCAGGCCCGCGGCGAACGCGCCGACGATCGTCGCCAGCCCGATCGAGTCCGCCAAGTAGCTGAAGCCGAAGCAGATCAGCAGGGCGGTGACGACCAGCAGTCCGCGTCCGCGGAGCTTGGAGGCCATCTTGAACAGGAACCGCGGGAATTGCAGCGCCCCCAGTCCCAACGCCCCGCACAGGAACAGGGCGGCCAAGCCGATGATCCGGGCGATGTCCCAGTAGAAACTATCTTCCCCCTCGACGGCGCCCGCGGTGGCGCGGGCGAGGCTGGCGGCGATCGCCCCCTGCACGACGGCCAGCACGATCAGGCCCAGCACGTCGTCGATCACGGCGGCGCCGAGGATGATCTGGCTCTCCTTGGTCTTGTGGCGGTTCAGGTCGCGAAGCACCCGGGCGGTGATGCCCACGCTGGTGGCGCACAGGGTGGCGCCGATGAAGGCGGGCTCCTGCCAATCCTCAAAGAAGAAGGCCCGCGAGATGACGTAGCCCAGCAGAATCGGGGCGACGACGCCGGCGATCGCTACGAACAGGCTCGTCCAGCCGACCCGCAGCATCTCCCGCACGGTGCATTCGAGTCCGACTTCGAACAGCAGCAGAATCACGCCGATCTCCGCCAGCAGGGCCAGCGAGGCGCCCACGTCGCTGGCGAGCGAGCTTTGGAAGGCGTCGGGGTCCGGCGGCTGGAGGAAGTCCAACCAATGCCATTCCACCCCGAACAGCAGGTTCGAGATCAAGACGAGGTTGCCCAGCAGAATGCCCAGGGCTAACTCGCCGACGACACTGGGGATGCCGATTCGCTCGAACAGGTCGCCGACGATCTTGGCCCCGAACAGGATCACCACGATCGCCGCCAACAGCGGGGCGACGATGCTGCCGTGCGCGGAGTGCTCCGCATGCTTCGGGCTGGTCCCGCTGTCGTGGACGTGGTCCTCGCCGAGGTGTTCCCCCTCACTGTGCTCCCCGTCGACGGGTTCTCCGTCAGCGGGTTCTCCCTCGGCGGGGGCTTCCGCGGCGGGTTCTCCCTCCGGAGCGGGGTCCGCGGCGTCCTGAAACGGGGCGACGAACCCCGGGGCGGAGGGCGCCGCGACCGGGGTTCGTCGCCCCGTTTCAGGAC
>NZ_WTPX01000166.1 GCF_013036045.1 Alienimonas chondri | reverse complement strand
GGTTTCGGCGGGCTTTGCCGTGGCTGCCGGCGGCGGCGTTCGCGCTCGGCGCCCTGCCGACCATCGCGGTCGCCCAAGACCGCACGATCAACGCCCCCACTACAGTCAGCGCGGAGGAGGCGACCGCCCAAGACACCGAGGTCGTCGCCGGCGGGTCGGTCACGGTGACGGGAACGGGCTGGTTGAAGGCGGAGGACTTCGTCACCAGCCAGAACGTGACGATCGACGCCGGCGGGCTGCTCTCCACGCAGATCGGCGGAGCGATGACCCCGGCCCCGTTCAGCGGGATCGGGAACTACACCGTCACCGGGGGCGCGACGACGGTGGACGGCGAGTTATTCGTCGGCTCCACGCGGGATCTCTCCGGTAACCCGAACCCGGTCGGACCGCCGTTGGCGGGCTTCGACGGTCCGATCGGTACGCTCGCGGTCGACGCGGGCTCTGTCCTCACCGGGGCCGGCGGAACGATCACGGCAAACGCCGCCGTCCTCACCAACAGCGGCGTTGCCGGGGCCACCGGCGCCGGGTCGACGTTCACCTTTTCGGGGACGGCGACCGTGAACACGGGTGGGATACTGGGCGCGGCCAGCGGCGGGGCGGTCACCGGCACGACGCTGGCCCTCACGGGCGGCGGCGACGCGACCGTCTTCGACACCAATTCGACGTTCGACCTGACCGGGGCGGCGACCGTCGACGGGCCTCTCTCCGATCTACTGATCGGCAACGGCGGGGCGTTCACCGGCAACACGCTGGCTCTCACGAACGAAGGCGCCGCGACCGTCGGCGGGACCGGCTCGACGTTCGACCTGACCGGGGCCGCCACTGTCGACGGGAACGCTTCCTTACTGGCCGCCTCAGCCGGCGGCGCCTTCACCGGCACGACGCTGGCCCTCACGGGCGGCGGCGACGCGACCGTCTTCGACACCAGTTCGACGTTCGACCTGACCGGGGCGGCGACGGTCGACGGAGCTGGGTCGGACCTGCTCGCCCTGTCCGGCGGCGCCTTCACCGGCACGACGCTGGCTCTCACGAATCAAGGCGCCGTGACCATCCGCGGCCTCGGGTCGACGTTCGACCTGACGGGGGCGGCCACCGTCGACGGGACTTTCTCCGAACTGCTGGTCGACGACAGCGGCGCGTTCACCGGCACGACGTTGGCCCTTACGGACAACGGCGACGCGACCGTCACCGGCGCCGGGTCGACGTTCGACCTGTCCGGGGCCGCCACCGTCGACGGGACCGGGTCGCTGTTGCGCTCCCAGAATAGCGGGGCGTTGACCGGCACGACGCTGGCCCTCACGAACGACGGCGACGCGTCCGTCACCGGCGCCGGGTCGACGTTCAATCTCACCGGCGCCGCCACCGTCGACGGGGTCGGCTCCGACCTGTTCGTCCTGAACGAGGGGGGCTTCTTCGGGACGACGCTCGCCCTCACCAACAGCGGCGACGCCTTCGTCGACGCCGCCGGCTCGACGCTCACCCTGACCGGCGCCGCCACCGTCGACGGGGCCGCCTCCAACCTGTTCGTTCAGACCGACGGGGACTTCTTCGGGACGACCCTCGCCGTCACCAACAACGGCGACGCCTTCGTCACCGGCACTGGCTCGACGCTCAACCTGACCGGCGCCGCCACCGTCGACGGGGTCGGCTCCAACCTGTTCGTCCAGTTCGGCGGCGCCTTCAACGGCACGACGCTCGCCCTCACCGACCAAGGCAACACCTCCGTCGACGGCGCCGGCTCGACGCTCACCCTCACCGACGCCGCCACCGTCGACGGGGCCGGCTCCACTCTGTCGGCGCAGAACGGCGGCGCCTTCAACGCGGCGTCCGCGACGCAGTCCGGTGGGCTGATCGACGTGCGGACCGCGTCGGCCATGACTTACACCGGCGACGTGACCGTCAATGGCGGGACGACGCACGTCGACGGCACGCTGACCGCCGCCAACCTGCTGATCAACGGCGGCGGACTGCTGACCGGCGCCGGCACGGTCGTCGGCGATCTGACCGCCAGCGGCCGCATCGCCGTCGGCAACAGCCCCGGCGTGATGACCGTCGCCGGCAACTACGTCGGCAACGGCCAGACCTTCGACGTCGAGGTCCAAGGGTCCGCCGCCCCGGTCGCCGGCACGGACTACGACCAACTCGCCGTCACCGGAACCGCGACCGTCGACGGCGGCACGGTCAACGTGCTGCCCTTCGGCAACCAAAACTATACGCTCGGCGCCCGCTACGAGTTCCTCACCGCCGCCGGCGGGCTGACGGTCGTCAACCCGGTCGCCGTCAACCAGAACGTCGCCGGCGCCCGCTTCGCCCAGCTGATCGGGCCGAACTTCTACGCCCTGGTCGTCGCCCGGGCGAACTCCGGCGGCGTCGCCCGCACCTTCAACCAGCGGGCCGTCGCCGGCGGACTGGCCGCCTCGGCCGGCGACCCCGCGCTCGCCCGCCTGCGGGACGCGATCGACACCCTGACCGACGACGCCGCCGCGCGGGAGGCGCTGGACGGCCTCTCCGGCGAGCTCTACGGCACGCAGCTGACGGCGTTGAACCGCAGCGGTTTGCAGTTCCTGGACGTCGTCGGCCGCGGCGGGGCCTTCCCGCTGGTCTGCGGCGCCTGCGGCGTGAACGGCGCCGGCCAGCGCGGCTTGCAGGGCTGGATCGACAGCTACGGCGCCGGCGGCCGCGTGGACGGCGACGCCAACGCCGCCCGCGCCGAACTGGGAACCGCCGGCGTGGCGGTCGGGCTGTCGCAGATCTTCGGCGGGTCCGAGGGCTGTCTGGCCCTGGGCGGGTTCTACGGCTACGAGTCGAACACGACCCGCGTCCCCGGCGTCGCCTCGACCGTCACGGACGAGCTGCACCGGGTCGGCGGCTCGGCCCGGGCCTCGCTGGGGCAGTCCTACGCCAGCCTGACCGGCTTCGGCGGCGTGACGGAGGGCGCATCCCGTCGCTCGATCGTGATCGACAACCCCCTGTTCCCCTTCGCCGACAGCACGACCGGCGCCTTCGACGGCTCCCAGAGCGGCGCCGACGCGGAACTGGGCACGCTGTTCGGCTCTCCCACGGCGTACCTCTCCCCGGTCCTCGGCGTGCGGTACGTGCAGACCCGCCGCGACGCCTTCACGGAAAGCGGCGGGGCCGCCGCCCTGGCCGTGGACGAGGAGAGCCTGAAGGAACTGCGGGCCCGCGTGGGTCTGCGGGCCGGTCGGCGGTTCGCCCTGACGACGGCTCTGCCGGCGACGGCGACCTTCGCGGCGTTCTACAGCCGCGACCTGTCCGCCGGGACGACCGGCGACGCCCGGGCGCGCTTCGCCGCGGCGCCGGGATCGGACTTCGTCGTCCGCGGGACGGACTTCACCGCCGACCGCGTGACGCTCGCCCCCGGCCTGAGCTTGGGCGAGGGCCCGGTGCGACTGACGACGCAGTACCAACTCGGCTTGAGCGAAGCCTCCGTCCTGCACAGCGGCGACGTGCGGGTGGAGATCTGCTACTGACCCGGCGGTTCGCGGAAGAGCGAGGCTGCGTCCCGGACGCTTGAAGCGTCCGGGACGCGGGTTCCTCGGTCGTTCACCCCGCCGCGGCGAGGACGCCCGGCAGGGCTTCGCCGCGACCCGGCAGTTTGACGGCCCGGACGCCGGTGACCTCCGGGTGGTCGGCGATTTTCTTCATCGCCGCTTCGGTCGGGCACTGGTCTAGGTGCAGCACGGCGACGCTGTCGCCGCCCGGCTCGTCCAGCGAACGGCCCAGCGACATGTCGGCGATGTTCACGCCCTCTTCGCCCAGCAGGTTCCCGATGAACCCGATCAGCCCCGGCACGTCGCGGTGGCGGTAGATGAGGAGCGTGCCGTCGAGGAACGCGTCGAGGTGGAAGCCGTCCACGCGGATCAACCGCAGGTAGCCGCTGCCGAACAGCGTGCCGGCGACGGTGTAATCGCCGCTGTCGGTCGTCACCGTGGCGCTGACCGAGGTGCTGAAGTCCCCGGCGGATTCGCTTTTGCTCTCTTCCAGCGAGATCCCGCGATCGCGGGCGACGGCGGCGGCGTTGACGAGGTTCACGTCCTCGACCGCGTCCGCCAGCAGCCCGGCGGCGAAGGCGCCGGTGACCAGGCCGGTCTTCTTCTTCGCCGCGTCCCCGCGGAAGGCGAGCTTCACCCCGTTCACCCCGGCGTCGCCGGTGATCTGGCTCAGCAGCACGCCGAGGCGATAGCCGAGGTCGAGGTAGGGCCGCACCTCCGCCATCTCCGCCCCGCTGACCGGCACCATGTTGACCGCGTGGCGAATCTCTCCCGTTTTCAGGAAGTTCGACATGATCTCCGCGGCTTCGACGGCGACCAGTTCCTGAGCTTCCTCCGTGCTGGCGCCGAGGTGCGGCGTCATCAGCAGGTTCGGGCAGCCGTGCAGCGGCGAATCGGCCGGGGGCGGCTCCTGCTCGTACACGTCCAGCGCCGCCCCGCCGACGGAGCCGTCCTTCAGCGCCGCGGCGAGCGCCGCTTCGTCAATGATTCCGCCCCGGGCGCAGTTGATCAGCCGCACGCCCTTCTTCATCTGGGACATGCGGTCCGCGTTGATCAGGCCGCGGGTCTCGTCCGTCAGCGGGGTGTGGACGGTGAGGTAGTCGACCCGCGGGACGAGCTGATCCACGTCGCGGACCAGTTCCACGCCCATCTCCTTGGCGAGATCGCTGGACAGGAACGGGTCGTAGCCGATGACGTCCATCTCCAGCGCCACGCAGCGGCGGGCGACGGCCTGCCCGATTCGGCCCAGGCCGACCACGCCGATCGTTTTGCCGGCGAGCTGCGTGCCGGTGTACTTCTTCCGGTCCCACTTGCCCTCGGCCATGCTCTGGGCGGCGGGGGCGGTGTTGCGGGAGAGGGCGAACATCAGCGCCAGCGTTTGCTCCGCGGTGGAGACGGTGTTGCCGCTGGGCGTGTTCATCACCACCACGCCGGCCTTGGTGGCGGCGGGCAGATCGATGTTGTCCACGCCCACGCCGGCCCGGGCGACGGCCTTGAGGCGCGTCTGCCCTTCGAGCGCCGCGGGGGTCAGCTTCGTCCCGCTGCGGACGATGATGCCGTCGGCCTCCTTGAGTTCCTCGCGGAGCTGTTCCGGGGTGAGGCCGCTTTTGACGACGACCTCGATGCCGCCGGCCGCTTCGAGTTTCTCCAGCCCGGCGGGCGAGAGGCTATCGGTGATGAGAACGCGGGGCACGGCGACGAGTGGGCGCAAGGTGAATGAGGCGGGCGGGGGAGAGGATACCGTCCGCGGCTCGAAGTTCACGGCGACCCGCGCCGACCGGCGGGCTAGGCTTGACGCGATGCCTCTGGTTCCCGACCCCGATCGCTTCTGGCGCACCACGGCACTGGTCGTCTGCCGCATATGGGCGGCGTTGAATCTGGCGTTCGCCCCGGTCTGGTTCGTGTGGTCGCTGGTGGATACGCACGCGGAAGCGGTCGATCCGGCGGTGCGGGCGCAGCACTGGTTCCTGCCGGTGATCGATTGGCGGTCGATTACGCCGATGTGGAATCACTTCGAGGCGTGGGACGACGCGGTCACGATCGGCTTCCTGCTGCTGCTCCTGCCGCTGCCGTTCGCCTTGGTCTTCCGGGGGACGCAGTCGATCCCGCGGGCGCTGGCGTGGGCGGTTGCGGTCGTGCTGGGCGGGTTTGCAGGGCTGCTCCCCGCGGTCGCGGCGGCGTTCTGGTGGACGCTGCCGCCGCGTCGAACGTCGAACCGTGCGTCGACGGAGTGAATCGCCGCGGAACCGGCACGCCCGCGGCGGTGTTTCACCCGGTAGACTCGCTCGCCCCTCTCGTTTCGGAGCCGCCCCCGATGTCCTCCCGTCACTCGGCCACCCGCCGTCGCTTTCTCTCCACCTCCCTCGCCGCGGCACCGGCGCTCTGGCTCACGCCGGGACTGTTCGCGGAGGAACTGGAGAAGACCCTCGCCCAGACACCGCGGCAGACCGAGGGGCCGTTCTATCCCGACCGGCTGCCGCTCGACACGGACAACGACCTGATCCGTCTGAACGACGCCAGCACCCCGGCGATCGGCGAGGTCACGCACCTGACCGGCCGCGTGCTCAGCCCCGCCGGCGAGCCGGTGCGCAACGCCACCGTGGAGATCTGGCAGTGCGATGCGAACGCAAAGTATCTTGCACAACACACTGATGATGTTCGTGGCGGAGGGCGAGACCTAGGGTTCCAGGGCTTCGGTCGGTTCCTCACCGACATGCAGGGCCGCTATTACTTCCGCACGATCAAGCCGGTGCCGTACCCCGGCCGGACGCCGCACATTCACGTCGCCGTCAACAAGGGCGACAAGCGGCTGTTGACGACGCAGTGCTACATCGACGGCCATCCCGGCAACGCCCGCGACGGCGTGATGCGCAGCACGACCGAGGCCGAACGCAAACTACTGATGATCCCGTTCGAGCCGCTCAAGGGCAGCGGCGCCGGGGAGTACCAAGCGAAGTTCGACGTGGTGCTGGGCGCGATGACGGACGAGGGACCGGAAGAGAACGGCGGCGGTCGCCGCCAGCCCCGCGGCCGGCGTGGTGCCTGACTCCGCCGGCCGGCGTGGTGCCTGATTGGCCGGCGGCGGACTGCCCCCGGGCCGCCCCCCGGCCGGCAGAATGCAACGCCGGAGCTTCCCTCAGATGCCGAACCTCGAATTCGCCCGAAGAGCGGTAGCAAAAATCGCGGGAGCCGGTCGAAACCTTAGATCTGAACGTCGTCAGATCGGCCGCCCGGCTACTGGCGTCGAAGCCGCCGATTCGTCAGAATGCGTGCGGTGAGTCGCGCCCCGTACAGGCGCATTCAGATTCCGCCGGCCGGCGCGAAGGTAGTAGTTCCCCTTCTCGCCGGCCCGGCGGGTCGCTCACTTTTGGAACTACACCATGTCCGCCGGCGCTGTGCTGGCCCCCGGCGGTAAAGCCGGCCGGTCAGTCGATATCAATAAAGAACGTCTCCCGCGGCCGAAGCCGTGGCACGAGCGCGTTGGTCCGCAGCCATGGTTTGACGGCATCCGGCCGAAGCTGCTGGCCGCGATGCGGCGTTCCGACGTCCATAACGTGGATCATTTGGGCAGGACGCCGGCGGGCGAAGAGGACGCCACCGTCCTGTTTCATCCGTGGACGCCGTCGGCCCGCTTCCGCGGGGTGTTTGACCGGGTCGTCGCCCCGACGCTGCAACTCCGCAACGGCGAACGCTGCCGGGCGGACACGGCCACGGCTCTGCTGGCGCTCTATCGGGCCGCGAAGCGGGTCATGGTTGTCTCCGATTCGCGGGGGCACGCGGGGGGCCGGGCGGACTCTCGCAACGCCGCATGGGACCGGCTGTGCGACGCCGGCTGGGCGATGAAGCGGACCGGCTCCGAATCCGCCAGCCGCGTCACGCGATACGGCCTGACGGCGCCGGGTCGGTCCGTGCTACGCGACGCCCTCGACCCGAGCGCCGCGACGTTGGAACCCGAACGCCACGAATTGCCCAAGCGACTGTCCCGCCGTCAGCGGAGCCGCGGCGACGGCTCTACGGCGCCCGCGCCGAACCCACGCGCCCCGGTGGTTTGGCGGGACGCGAAGCAACGCGACGCCGACGGCCGCAAGATCACCGGCAAAATGCTGACGCTGCCCAACCCGCTGCCGGCGCAGATTCAATTAGCGTGGGATCAAAATAAGCGGCTGAACGCGGGGGCGTGGGAGCACGAATGGGCCGTCAGGATTTTTCCGCAGGCGTATAAAACGGAGTACAAAAACGCGACGCCGGCGGAGCGGGCGCCTTTGCGAGCGCTCATGCGGGCGATCGCGCCGACGCTCGAACCCGTTCGCCTCACCACCGAAATCGAAGTGTCGGCGATTTACAACGTCGATTTTGAGCACGGCGGCCGAAACTACGCCACGGATGCGTTCGGTTATACGCACCTTCACGGATTAGATCGCCGCACGATGACGTGCGACGGGGAACTCCTCTGCGAACTCGATTACGGCGGGTTCCACCCGAGGATGCTGAATCACATCGAAGGCATCGACCCGGCCCCGGGCGCCGATATTTACAAAGCCGACGAGGTGCTGCCCGAAGCCGTGCTCGACGCCGGCGGCGGCACGGTCGCCAAATGGCAGCGGGACGCGGTCAAGGTCGCCACGAATATCATTATCAACGCCGAGACGCTGCGATCGGCGATCGGCGCGATCAATCGCGACGAGGATATCGGCCGGCACGAGCTATTCAAGCCGTGGATGGATCGGAAGAATATCGACGCCGAAAAACTGATCGCCCGGATCAAACGGGAGCACAAGCCGATCAAAAGGCATTTTCACAGCGGGGTCGGGCTGCGGCTGCAATGCGAAGACGGGAAACTCATGCGATCGATATTGTGCGCCATGTTCGACGCCGGCAAACCGGCTTTGGGTCTGCACGACGCGATATTGTGTCGGGAGTCGGATCAGGCGTTCGCCCGGGATTTGATGACGGACTTTTACGTCGAACGATACGGGTTTCGACCGGTGATTTCGGCCAAGTGACGCGGGGGCCGCGAAAAGTGCGTTTCACGCTGCTATGATAGGCGGGAATAAAAAAGTCGCCGGGTAGTGGGGGAGGGCGTCCGTCGTCGGCCTCCCTCCTCTCCTCTGCCGGCGGCCCCCGGAGGGCCGCCGGCCTGTCCCTCTCCGCGTGTGTGCGTCTCCGGTTTTTTTTTTCTGTCGCGTTCCGGCGGATACTCGACGGGAATATCCGTCGAATCAGTCCGTTATCCAATATCAGCGACGGCCCGCCGCCCCCAGCGGCGGAGCCGGAGCGCGTGATGATTAACCTTCCCGCTTGCACCGAATAACCGTGAACCGATCTGGCCCGTCTTGCGTTATTCTCCCCGGGCGGCGCTCCGCCCCGCGGTCGATCCGTCCGCGCTCCGCCCGTCCGACCTACCCGCAAAACCGATGACCGCCGCACCGACCGCCGCACCGAAGCCTAGCAAATGGGCGATCGTGAAAGAGTGGACGCCCCACGCGCTTTCCGCCTTCGCGCTGACCGTCTCGATCTGGGCCGCATACTACGCCAGAGCAACCAGCCCGTATTACTATGCAGCACCGGACGAACTGACCTACCATCTCATTGAATCGAATAGACTGACTGAAGACGATCGCCCGTTATCCGGCACCCTTCGCGTTATCATCAAAAACGAGGCCGATACCCCGGCCCGTGAGGTGTCGGTCGTCCTCCGCCCTATGAGTGCTGCCCCCGATATTACGTGCAGCGTCGAGAAGACTGTCGCCGACGGCATTGACGGCCGCAAGATCGTGCGGCTCCACCGCATCCCCGCGGGCGGGAGCGCGGAGATTAGAATGGTCGATCGAGTCACAGAATACCCAATTCAATTCAGGGTTTTTACCAGCGGGGTCGTTTATAAGTACTGTGGATCGGTCCAGAGCGTGAAAACTGAGCTTGGGGAAGTTGGCGTGGATCAGGAACAGTACGAATCGTATTTTGACCCTCCGCCCAATGCGGACGATCCTCCCCGCAAGCGGGAACTTGAATGGCGATGATATTCCGTCCGCCGTTATTCGTGGGGGTTCTTCGTGGAGCACTCTTAACGTCCGCACGCCCCGGCAGGGTACCCGTTTGGTTCTTTAGTATTCGCGGCGACGCTGGCGGTCGGCGTCCATCGCCCACGAGGTTCGGCCGATCCGCCACGCTCACGAGGCGACGCCGACCGGGCCGGATGTGTCCA
>NZ_WTPX01000165.1 GCF_013036045.1 Alienimonas chondri | reverse complement strand
GCGGAAGGGCGGGGCACGGGGCGCATCAATCCGGCTCTGTTCGCGACGGCCGGGGGGCGGTTGAACCGCTCCTCCCCGGCGAGGGGCGCCGATCGGATGCGGCGGCGACAAGCCGCTTCGCGTCGATCGGGCGGGGCAGGCCAGCGGTCGGCCACGCGACCGGCGCCGTCCTCGCCCTCGTCAACTGTCGGCCCCCGAAGGTGCGAAGCTGTAACGAATGTGACGAACCCGCCGGTTTTATGGCGGCGACTCGCCGGCGACCGGCTCGGTCGACTCCGGCGGCGGCTCGAAGAGCACCAGGATCGGAACGCGACCGTCGTCCTGTCTGTCCGGGGGAGGCTCGCCCGGCGTAATCCGCTCCTCCTCTGAAGAATCGAGTTCCGTCTCGGCAGGCGACTTCTCGAATTGCATGTCCCGCGTCGCGGGCGCGGCCCCGCCTGAACCGGCCTCCGGCGGCGCTGCGTACAGAGTTGAAGATCCTGCCGGGGGGGCGACCCGCATTTGATAGGGGAGAGCCGACAATCGTCGGCTGCCGGGATCTGCAGGCTGGCCCAACCCTGCCGAATCCAGCGGGGCCGTCGCTCCTCCGAAACCGCCGCCCGCATTGCCGTCCTGCGAAATGCCTCCCAGCGGAGCGCCGGGCGAAGGAGCGTTCGCTCCGCGACCCGAGTTCGTCGCTCTCATTCCCAGATCGTTCACACCGTCAGTCGATTGCTGGCTCAGTTCGGAACGAACGAGGAATCGAGCGGCTTCGGCGGACTTCAGCGGCTCCCCATCGGAGACGATCGCCCCGGCGGTCTCCGGCAGCACCGTGAGGCCGTCGCGGAACTCCTGGAAAGTCCGCTCGAACTGAGCCGGCTCCGCGACGACGAGCACCCCGACCGGCCCCGGCAGCGATTCCAGCTGAAAGTCCTGCGTCGTCGAGGTTTCAATGTCCAGCGCTGCGGCCGATTCGCCGGCGCCCTTATCAGCGGTCGGCGGGATCCCGAACCCCGCCTGTTTGTCCCGACCGTTTCGCGGCACGATCGAATTTCGCATGGCGACGGTTTCGAACTGGTGCACCGCGAGAGAGTTGGAAAGCGGCGACACGCTCTGAACGCGGACGACCCGCACGACATTGGACAACGATGCCAAGCGACCGAATGACTCCGCGGGGGCGTTTGTGGGCGAGTCGACTCCGAAACTCCCGGGGGCGGCTTCCATCAGTTCTCGGGGGGCGACGGCGTCCGCGAGTTCCGGGACGGGAATCGCTGTAGCCGGCGGACCGCCGGGGCCGGGTCGCATCGTCGCCCCGTCGGCCTCCGCCAGTTCGGGAAGCCGGGCGGAGGCATCGCCGGCCGCATCGTTCGTCGCGACGCCGCGGGCGCCGTCCTTTATCGGCGGCCACAACAGCGCCACGCCGGCCAACAACGCCGCGGTGACGGCGAGACCGCCGACGATGCGCAGGCTCCGTCGCCACAACGGCGCGGGATCGGCGGTTCCTGCGTCCGGGCCAAGGGCGACATCCGGCGGGGCGTCGGCGCGAGAATTCTCCGGGACGACGGGGTCGTCCTCTGTAAGAGGCTCTTCCAGGTCCACGGCGATCGCGGCGAGCACGCCGTCGCGGAAGCCCCGCGGGGCGGGGGACCGGGGCAATGCGGTCAGCAGTGCCGACAAAGCCGCGTCGGCCACGTCGTCAAAGGGCAATTCGCCCGCGTCGTCCGCGGCGGGAGGGAGGCGGTCGCTCATCGGGGCGTTCCCCCCGGGCAGGGCTCCGCAGACCGTTCGGTCAAAAGCGAGGCCAGACGGCGACGCAGTTCCGCCCGACCACGATGCAAACGGCTGCGGACGGTGCCGACCGGCACGGCGACGACCTCGGCGATCGCTTCGTAGGAGAGATCCTCGAATTCTTTCAGAACGACGACGACCCGGTAGTCCTCCGGCAGTTCGGCAATCGCGGAGCGGACGGCCCGGTTTCGTTCGTCACACAGGGCCGCCGCGTCCGGCGCCGGGGCACGCACGTCTTCCCGGGGGCCGGTCGGGAGGCCGGTGCGGGTGCCGCGGCGGGCGGCGGTGCGGCGGCGGGAGGAGGCGGCGTTCAACGCGATTCGAGTCAGCCAGGTACGAAACGAACTGTCCCCGCGGAAGGTGTCCAATTTCCGCCACGCCTTCAGAAACGCTTCCTGTGCCGCGTCCGAGGCCTCGTGCGGGTCGCCCAGCAGTTTGGCGAGGGTGTCGTGGACGCGGTCGGCGTGTCGATCGACCAGCGCCCCGAACGCCTCCTGCCGGCGTCGGCCGGAGGCGGTCGTATCGACGGCGCGAGCGATGAGGACCGCATCGGACGGGACGGCGTCCGACGGCCCGTCGCAGGGCGGGTCGGACGACGGCACGGCCGGTGCGGCGGCTTGAGGAGCGGCGGTCGGCGGGGTGGGGGGGATGCGGGGGGCCTTCCGGCCGGGTTCGTACGTCAGACGACGCGGCTTCGCAAAAAGTTCCCCGATCTTGGCGAACGATCGCGGACTTCCGGGAATCACCGGTGCACCGCGATTCTGCCCGCCCCCGCGTCATCCCGCCACGGACGCCGGACCCGACGGGGCCGGACCCGACGGGGCCGCGGTTCCTTCGTTCTTTTCGTCAGGAGACCACGTCAGCCAGGCCGCAAGCAGCGCCCCCAGGGCGAACAAGACGATCCCCATGGATTGGGCGAGCGTCAGGCCGGTGTCGAGAAAGCCGGTGTCGTCGCCGCGGAGGACTTCCAACGTGGCCCGAGCGGGCGGATAGATCAGCAGGGCCATCGCCAGCACCGCGCCGTCCCGCGGCCGGCGGGGGAAGTAGGCCGCAGTGAGGGCCGACAGGATCAGTGCGTTGAACGAGCTATACAGCTGCGTCGGATGGAGACCGTAGGTCCGCGGCGCGTCGGGCGAGAGGAACCCGCGGCCGACGAGCGCGTCATAGGTGATGCCGCCCTCGGGGAAGTGGATCGCCCACGGCAGTTCGCACCGGTCGCCCCAGCAGCAGCCGTACATCAGGCAGCCGATCCGCCCGAACGCCAAGCCGAGGAAGCAACTGGGGATCGCCACGTCCGCGGCCCGCAGGGGGCTGACTTTCCATCGACGACAGACCCACACCAGAGCGAGCGCCGCCCCGACGACCCCGCCCAGCAGTACCAGGCCGCCGTCGGACAGATTGACCGTTCGCTTGATCGCCTCGAACAACCCCAGCGATGTGCCGGCCGGCGCCGCGTAGACGCGTTCATGCTCGCGGATCAGGTAGTTCAATCTCGCCCCGCCGATCCCCGCGGCGAAGGCCCAGAAGGTCATGTCGTAGGCCAGTCCCTCGGGCAGCCCGGCCCGCTTGAGCCTCCGCAGGCCGGTCCATCCGCCCGCCGCGAACCCACAGAAGATCATCACTCCGTAGCCAAACACCGGCACGCCAGCGAAGTCCTCCGGCAGCAACCCCCCGATCCACAGCGGCAGCGAAAGCAGTGCCGCCAGACCGGCGACAGCGATCCATCGCTGGGCGGCGAGTTCGGTCTCCTCGCCGTCGCCGCGTCGTGCGTCCGCCTGCTTGGCCAGCCAAACGCTGATGCCGCCGTAAACCGCCCACAGCAAGCAGATCAGCCAGACGCCGACCACCGGCACGCCGTCTTCCATCCGAACGGCGAACCATTCATCCGGACGAATTCGCAGCAGCACGGGCAGCATAAAACGGCTTCTTCTAGAGTTCGGCGATGCGGCCGGTTCGTTCGGATCGCCCTATGCGGACGAGGATCGCGTCGCAGAGACGTTATCGATTAAACGGGTGTCGCCCAGCTTGGCGGCGACGAGAATTCGCACGGTGAAAGGCGGTTTCGCCGGCGGGGGACCGAGCGTGGTCGGGCAGCGGACCGCGGCGTAGTCGACGGCGAAGCCGGCGTTCGACAATCGCTCCGCGAGCGCGTTTTCGACGCTCACGGGATCGACGCCGGACTCGATTGCGTCGCGTGCGGCGAACAGCGCGGCGGGCAGTTCCGCGGCGATCCGCCGTTGTTCCGGCGAGAGGTAGTGGTTCCGGCTGGACAGCGCCAAGCCGTCGTCGTCCCGGATCGTCGGGACGGGTTCGATCAGGTACGGCAGATTCAGGTCGTTCGCCATCGTGTTGATAACGGCGAGCTGCTGCCAATCCTTCTCGCCGAAGTAGGCGACGGCGGGGCGAACCATGTTCAGCAGCTTGAGCACCACGGTGGCGACCCCGTCGAAGTGCCCGGGGCGATGGGCGCCCTCGAGCGTCTCCGTCAGCGGGCCGCGGACCTGGACCGCGGTCGCGATGCCGCCGGGATGCAGATGCTCGTCCGGATACATGTCGCGGACGCTCGGGGCGTAGACGATCTCCGCGCCCGCATCGCGGCAGAGTTTCAAGTCGGCGTTAAGCGTCCTGGGATACCGGTCGAAGTCTTCGCCCGGCCCGAACTGCTTGGGGTTTACGAAGATCGACACGACGACGATGCCGCCCGCGACGTCGCGCATCTGCTCCGCGGCTCGCTCGATCAGCGCGGCGTGACCCGCGTGTAGCGCCCCCATCGTCGGCACCAGGGCGATGGGCGGGGGAGAGGCCTGAAGGACGTCATCCAAACCGGGAGTGAACGTCAGTTCTTCAAGACCGCCGGCGAGGGTCAGTCCCTCGGGGACGGACGGTTCGCTGAACGGTTCGTCTGGGGATTGATCGCTCACAGGAGGCCGCTCACAGCTTGTAGCTCGCCGGGTGGAAGTCGCGGTCGGAGAGCCGCACGTCGGTCTTGATGTCGGTGTAAGTGTAGTCTTCCGCCAGGACCGGTTCGCCGCCGCCGCGGCGGAATTCGTACTGTTGGAGGCGAACGGGCAGCTTCGTTTCCTTATCCATCCAGAGCCGGGTGCGGGCGAAGCGGAACTCCCGCCGCGGGATCGGGTGGCTGGACTCGATCACGACCACCGGGCGGCCGTTCAACTCGGCTTCGGCGAAGTATTTGACGTCGCATTCGCCGTAGCGGGACTCGGCGGTCCACTGCTCGACGACGCCGCGGGTCAGGTTGGCCAAGCCGGCCCGGGTGATCGGGTGGCGGCTGTTCGTGGTGACCAACGCGCTGTCCGGGGCGAGGTTCACCGTCCCGGCGATGCTACTGATCCCCGCCGCCTCTCGGACCATCATTTTGCCGTCGTTCTGGTCTTCGACGTACAACACCTGACGGCCCGCGTTCTCTTCGTTCGTGAATCGCAGGTAGACGCTGAACGGTTCGGCGCGGAATTTCATGCGGGCGAGATTCTGCACCGGCTTCCCGTTCACGATCTCCCGCCGCTTGAAGGTGGCGGTGTAGGAGGGGAGGGCCTCCGCCGCCTGCTGGCTGATTTTCGCGTAGCTGATCGCTTTTTTGAGCGGGTGGACCTTCGCCGCCTCCGGCTGCCCCGCGGCGTCCTGTGCCGAGGCGATCGGCGTCAGCATGCCGCCGACCAGCGCCGCCGACGCGATCCGTGCCGTGAGGACGATCAGCGCCGCCCGACGGGAGGGGGGAGCAGGGGGGGCGGACGACCGGGCCGACCGGGAGCATCCGGCGGGACAGGGCGAACAGGCGACGGCCGGGCGACTCATGGCGGTGGGATCGGGGCGTGAGGGACCGAAGGAGGTTCGGTACTTCATGACTCCTTCCAAGGGGAACCCGAACTTGGCGACGACAGCTACGAGACCCGTTGACTCGACGACGAGCCGTTCGACGGAGGGAGGGCATGGACCGAAACCGCGGCGGGCGGGGATGCGGGCGTGTCAGATCTACAACGGGGCCAGTCTCGGCGAGTCCGGGGGCTTGAAGTTTCCGCCGTCGTTGTGATCCTCCCCGCTGGGCTGTGGGATGGCGTCCACCGCGTCTCATGACCTGAAGCAACCCTCGTACCGCAGCGGGGAGGATCTCCCGAAGATTCGCCCCCGAAGCGGCACGGCGGTTGCATCGTTTCCCGCCGGAGGAGCGTCCGCACGGTGCGGTCGCCTCTCCCCCGGATGCCTCGATCGACCGCTTCTGGCGGCTCGCCTCGTGCTCAATCCGTGTTTCCGCCGGCCTTCGCGCCGGCATCCCGTGCATCTCAATGCCCGTCAGGAGGCGGCCGCGATGCGTGACGCCCACGGCCCATTGTCGACTTTGTTGCTCACCGCTCCCCTGCTGGTGGTCCCCACCCTGGCGGCGGTCGGATTGCCGGGAGCGGACTCCTCCGAAGCGCCGGCGGGGCTGATGCTCGGCGACGCGGCACTCGAGGAACGCCTCAACACGTTCTCTGAGGAAGGCTTCGACGATGCGTTCCCTGGAACGGACGACCCGGCGCCCTCCGGCGACGACCCGTTCGGCGGCGTGGAGCAGGCCGCCGACGGCGAATCGGACGGCGTCCGCTGGGCCGCGGGCGAGGACTCGTTGTTTCCCGGGGCGGTGACCACCTCCCGCGAAGTCTCCGCCGGTGAACTGGGCGAGTCCCCGTTGGCGAGCCTGGTGCCGGCCACGCCAGTGCGGTCGACTTCGGCTCAGGACCCTGACGGCCTAGTTCGCACCGCGGGAACCGCCGGCGTGCGGGCCATCTCCGCGAGGCTGAAGGAGATGGGAGCGGAACGGCTGGACTTGGAACCGTCCGGCGATCGGTTTTACTTCGGCTGCACGTTGTCGAACGCCGCGGGTCCGGGGGGACCGGTGGTCTCCCGTCGATTCGAGGCTGAGGCCGATACCCCCGCCGCGGCCGCGAACGACGTGTTCGCTCAGGTTCGCAGCTTCCGTGATGCGACGGCCGGACGCATCGACTCCGCCGATCTCGCGCTCGCTGAGCCGACCCGGTGAGACCCGGCGTCTGGGGACGTCTGCCGCGCGTCTGGCGGCCGCGGCCCCCGGAACGGTCGCGGGTGGATCGGTTCGCCCCCCGCGACGGAGGTCTCCCGGCCGCGACGGCGAAACTCGCTCGGTTGGAGGCCGCGTTGATGGCGGCCGATCGGCCGCTCTCGACGCGACGACTGGCGGAAGCCGCCTCGCTGATCGACACGAAGGAAGCCACGGCGCTGATCGAGGCGTTGAACGCCCGCAACGACGCCGCCGGGACGGCGTTCCGCGTCGAACGGGTCGCCCGCGGCTGGCGGTTGCTCACGCGCCGGCATCTCGCTCCATGGCTTGATCGCCTGCACGCTCGACCGACGGTGCATTCCCTGTCGGCCCCGCTGTTGGAGACGCTCACCGTCGTCGCCTACCGGCAACCCTGCACCCGGGCCGACGTCGACGCGGTCCGCGGCGTGCAGAGCGCCGACCTGCTCAAACAACTTCTGATCGACAAGAAGTTGATTCGCACCGCCGGGGAAGAGCAGACCCTTGGTCGGCCGTTTCTTTATGAGACGACGCCCAAGTTCCTGGAGACGTTCGGCCTGAGAAATTTGGCCGAACTGCCGGAAGTCGAAGGCCTGCCGCGACCTGCGTGATTGCGGCGAGCGGCGAGCGCCCACCCGCTGAGCGATCAAGCGGCGGGCGTCACCCGGGGGGCTGACGCCCACCGCTCGCCAGCAAAACCTCTGTCGCAATTGCGTCAACGCCTCGCACCTCGCCATCGGCGGAGCAGGGGACCCTCGCCCACCCGTCGCCGTTCGCGAGTTCTTCGTAGACCGCCGCCACCCGGGACAGATACTCCGCGTCGGCCTCCTGAAGGTCCGCGGCCTTGTCCGTGTAGTCTCGCTTCGCTTTTGCGGCGATCAATTGCGTCGCCAACGGTACCGGCAGGTCCAGCCAGACGGTCACGTCGGGGCGGGGCAGGGCGTTGAGCGTGAACTCGACGTGCTCGATGCGGCGTTTCAATTCCGTCCGCTCCGCTCCCTCTCGCTTGGCTCCCTGATGAGC
The DNA here is from genome assembly GCF_013036045.1 of Alienimonas chondri. GTDB lineage: Bacteria > Planctomycetota > Planctomycetia > Planctomycetales > Planctomycetaceae > Alienimonas > Alienimonas chondri. Next base: position 1,928 of record NZ_WTPX01000165.1, on the reverse strand, counting down.
GACGTTGCTGGCGACGTATCGGTCCAGCACCACCACGTCATGTTCCGCGAGGGCCGTTTCGAGCACGGGCTTCGATTCCAACCGGTCCCCCGCAAACAGCAGCGAGGCGAGAAACGGGTCGACCGCTTCTAGCGAGCCGAACCGACCGTTCAGGAAGTCGCCGATGCGGGCGCCGAAGAAGGTGTCGCTGTAGCGTGGAAAGCTGAGCAGCGTCGCCCGGCGACCGGCGGCGTTGAGCCCATCGACCAGCAACCGGGACTGCGTCCCCTTGCCGGACCCGTCGATCCCTTCCACGGCGATGAGTTGAGCGCTCATCGGTCGGTCCTCCGAGCGATCAGGCCGGCCGCGGACTCTGATTCGACCACGCCGTGAATCAATTGACTCTCGTCTCGCTGGAAGTCGCCGGGCAGTTCGACGGGGCAGAAGAAACGGTCCGTCCCGCGGACGAAGCCCGGCCGGTCGGCGGGGCGTTCAATCATCACCTCGGTCTCGCGACCGACCCGAGAGCGATAGACCTGCCGGGCGAGCGCGCGTTCAAAGCGACCAAGCCGAGCGACGCGTTCCTTCTTCACATCGCCGGGCACTTGATCGGGCATCGTCGCGGCGGGCGTGCCGCGGCGGGCGGAGAAGGGGAAGGCGTGCACCTTGACGTAACCGGCCCGCTGGCAGGCGGTCAGCGTCTCCTCGAACTCCGCCTCCGTCTCGCCGGGGAAGCCGACGATCACGTCCGTCGTGAAGGAGACCTCCCCGAGGGCGTCCCGCACCCTATCCAGCTTATCGAGGAACCGACCGATGCGGTAGCGGCGCCGCATTCGCTTGAGCACGGCGTCGCTGCCGGACTGCATCGAGGGATGGAACTGCGGGCAGAGGCGTTCGCAGTCCGCGGCGGCCTTGAGGAAGTCGTCGTGAATCTCCGCGGCCTCCACGCTGGAGAGCCGCATCCGCCAGTCGCCGGGAATCCGGTCCAGCTCCCGGAACAGATGCCACAATCGGTAGGGGGCTTTGCCGCTGCGGCCGCGGGTCGACTCGACGCCGTAGTGGCCGACGTGAATGCCGCTGAGCACCACCTCGCGGTAGCCGTTCGCCACGAGTCGCTTCACTTCTTCGACGATCGACTCCGCCGGCCGGGTCCGCAGGCCGGGGCGGACCTGCGGGATGATGCAATAGGTGCACTTCAGGATGCATCCGTCCTGCACTTTCACGAAGGCCCGATGTCGCCCGTCGAAGGCGCTGATGCCGTCCGGGCGATTCATCAGGCCGAGGCGGTCGAACACGTCCGGCAGTTCGCGTTTGTCCGGGACGACCTCCGCGACGTTCGGCAGTTGGGCGACGGCGTCGGGATCGCGGGTCGCGTAGCAGCCCATCACGATGGTGCGGGTCTGCGGATTGTCCTTCGCCAGTCGACGGACCAACTGGCGTCCCTTTTTGTCGCCCGCCGCGGTCACGGTGCAGGTGTTGACGACGCACAGGTCGGCCCCTTCGTGCTCGCCGGCCTCGCGATAACCGTTCGCCAGCAGCGTTTCGCGGACGAGTTGCGTCTCATACTGGTTCACTTTGCAGCCAAGCGTCACCAACCGGCAGGTCGGCGCCGCAGCGTCGTCGGCGGAGTCCGCCGTAGACGGGGCAGGGGGGGCGGTGAGGACGGGAAGCTGCACGAGAGAAAGGTCGCGTCGCCGACTCGGCGGGACGGCGTCGGCTTGGGGTGAGGAGCTGCGAAAGGAATGATGGCGGCCGGATCTTACCGCCCCCGCTTCGGTTCGGAACCGTCATGTCCGCCGCCTTGCTGCTTGTCGCCGCGCTGGCCCAGTCGCCGGCCACGGCGCCAGCGGAAACGTCGACTGCGACCGCGGGAAGCGGGACGTTCGCCCACGCCGCGATCGCCGCGGATCATCCCGCAGCGGCGGCGGCCGGGGCGGAGGCGTTGCGGG
>NZ_WTPX01000164.1 GCF_013036045.1 Alienimonas chondri | reverse complement strand
GCCGCCGCCATGACCAGCCGCGTGCCCACCTCCACCCCCAACCGTCGGCGTCTGCTCCGGTTGGCCGCGCTGGCCGCTCTGACGGTCTGCTGCGCGTTCGCCGCCACGCCCACCGCCGAAGCCGGCGGCAAGAGCCAACCGACGGACTGGAACCGCTTCTACCACTACCCGTACGTCTACTACCCGCGGAACTTCGAAGCCCCGCAGCAGTTCGACAGCCTGTACTACAAGTATCCGGCCGAACGCCGGATCCCCGTGTACCGGACCGACTGGCACAACTTCTACCCGCGGGATCGTCCTTACCACAGCGGCCATCACTTCCTGCTGGACGTGTTTTGAGCCGAGGGAACCCGTTGAGCCGAGTGGATCCAAGGTGACGTGAGCGGAACGGGGCGCCGAAAAAACGCCCCGTTCCCCCACGTCCGAGCTGGGCGATTTCCGCGGAGCGTGCGGATCTCGACCGAACGACCGATCGTGGGTGGCGCCGAGACGCCGCGCACGGCAAAACAGTTCTCCCCGCAGGATGTGGGGTGTCACCCGCAAGGACGCGGGGTTCGCCCGCCAGCCCCCTCCCGCAGGGGACTCGGCGGGCGTCTTCATGCGCGGTGCGTGCGGAGAGAGAGTCGGGCGGGGAAGCCGCATTTCGGCCGGTTCCCGCGCCGATTGCCGGGGCCGCGCGGTCGGGTGTACGGTCGCCGCTCCCATGGCCGACGCCGACGCCGCCACTCCGCCTGAAGAAGCGGGCGATTCGCCCGGGCGGCCGGACTCCCCTCCCCCCGCTCCGCAAACGACCGCCGGATCGAAGGCCAAAACGGCCGGTTCGAGGGCTCGCACGCACGCCGACAGGTCGTCCGCGGTCGGCAAGCTTGCCGCCGTCGCCGCCGGACGTTCGCTGGGCCGCTTTCAAATCAAAGGCGTCGTGGGCCACGGCGGGATGGGCACGATCTATCGGGCGTTCGATCCGACGTTAGATCGATACGTCGCCCTGAAGGTGCCGCGGTTCGACGCCGCGGGCGACCCCGCCCTCCGGCAGCAGTTTCTCAAGGAAGCGCGGGCCGCCGCGGCCGTTTCGCACCCGCATCTGGTCGAGGTGTACGAAGCGGGCACGATCACGGAAGAAGACGGATCGGGCGAGCGCTGTTATATCGCCACCGAACTGTGCGAAGGGCCGGACCTCGCGAAGTGGTTGGAGCAGCGAACCGAGCCGGTCCCCCCGACGACGGCTGCGGCGCTGCTGATTCCCATGGCGGAGGCGGTGCATCAATGTCACGCCGTCGGGGTGGTCCATCGCGATCTCAAACCGGCGAACGTGCTGTTGGACGCCCCGGACCCGCGTCCGACCGAGTCCGGCGGGGGCGATGCGGCGCTGCCCTTCGTGCCGAAGGTGTCCGACTTCGGCGTCGCCCGGGTGTTGGAGGAGAGCGCCGCCGCGACGCGCACCAGCCAGGCCGTCGGCACGCCGCTCTATATGTCCCCCGAGCAAGCCGGCGAGCGGCTCGAGGAGATCGGTCCGGCGACGGACGTCTGGGCGCTGGGGGCGATCCTTTATGAAACGCTGACCGGTCGCCCGCCGTTCGACGCCGGCACGACGCTGGGGCTGCTCAAGCAGATCGACGGGGACGATCCGCCGCCCCCGCGGGCGCTGCGGCCGGGCCTGCCGGCGGGGCTGGATGCGATCTGTATGAAGTGTCTGCGGAAACGACCGGACGAGCGCTACGCGAGCGCCGCGGACCTCGCCGCGGACCTCACGGCGTGGCAGGAGGGCCGAGCGGTCTCGGCCCGGCGCTTCTGCTGGCGCGACCGCTTCGCGACCTGGAGCCGTCGACCGGCGCGAATACGAGACGCCGCCATGTTGGCGATCGTCTGGAACGCGGCGCTGGCGAGCGGGATCGCGTTGATGGCGATGGACATCGGGTTCGGGTGGGAGACCCCGCTGCCCGAGTACGACGAGTTCCTGGGCGAGGCGATGAAGATCACGATCGCCCACTACGCCATCGCCCTGATCGCGTGGCGGATGTTGCTCGGCGCCCGGTGGGCCTATTGGATCTGCTTCGCCTCCGCCGTCGTCTGCGAATATATCGTCGTCAACGGTCTGTTCTTCGGCGGGGGCGGCGGGTTCAGTATGTATCGGGATTTGCCGGTGGCGAAGTATCTCGTCCTGGTGACGCTCACCACGGCCTTCACCGCGCAACTCACGCTGTTCCTGCTGTCGCTTCGGGCGCGAAGCGTGCGGTAAGCCGCTCGCCCGTCGGACCTCCTCTTGACGATGTCGGCCTCGCGGACCTACCCCCCGCGAACCTGTCCTCGCTCCCCCGTTCGACTCCGTCACCGGGGGGAGCGGTGCGCCTCCGTTTGTCCGAACCCGCCGCCCCGATGCCTACGCCCGCCCGGCCGCGCGTCCGGTTCCCTCGCCCATTGATCGCCCCCGTGCTGGCCGGCGCGCTGTTGAGCGCGTGCGGCGGTTGCTCCGGTCTGCCGGCGTTGGGCGGTCCGGGATTTCTCCCCCCGCTCGGCGGAGCGAGGACCGCCGATCTGGACGACGACGCCGAAGCCGGCGACGACGAGGCGGCGGACAGCGACATTCAACTCGCCGGCGCCGAAGGTCCGGCGGGCGAATCGCCCTTTTATGGCGACGACGACCTCGCCTCGCGGCCGTCGGAAAGCTCCAATCCGCTGACGAAATCGCGGCAGTGGCTGAACCGTTTGACCGGCGTGAAAGGCGAAGCGGACGTCTCCGCGGCCCGATTGCCGCCGGAGGCCCGGCGTTCCTTCGAGAACGCCCGCAACGGCTTCGACCGCGGCGAGTACGACGACGCCGCGGCCGCGTTCAAAACGCTTTCACGCCGCTACGCCGATACCGCGATCGAAGAGGACGCCCTCTTCTATCGGGCCGAAGCGCTCTATAAAGGCGACAGCCTCGCCCCCGCTCAGGACGCCTACGACGCGCTGCTGGACCGCTATCCCTCCACGCGGCACCTGGACGCGATCAGCCAGCGCCAGTTCGCGATCGCCCGCCGTTGGCTGGGCTACCCGGAAGGGGTGATCAGTTCGGACGTCAAACCGGTCTCCTACGCGGAGGTCGCCGCCGGGGTCGCCACGCCGCCGCCCGCGGAGCGGCTCAGCAAGGACGCCCCGCCGCGGCCCTCGGACCCGACGATCCTGATCCCGGTGCTGCCGAACTTCCACGATAAGACCCGCCCGCTGTTCGACACCACCGGCCGGGCGTTGCAGGGGTTGAAAAGCGTGTGGATGAACGACCCCACCGGCGACCTGGCGGACGACGCCCTGTTCCTCTCCGCCGGCCATTATCTGCGGAAGGGCGATTATATGGAGGCCGGTCGTCTGTACGACATCCTGCGGAAGGAATACCCGGACAGCCCTCACCTGAAGGACGCCTATCTGTTGGGCGCCCACACGCGGGAAGTCGTCTGGCAGGGGCCGATGTACGACGATCAGGGGCTCAAGGAGAGTCGCCGGATCAAGGAGAGTTTCCAACGTTTGTTCCCCGACGAAGCGGACCGCGCCCGCATCGCGGAGAGCCTTGAGAATATGGCCGAAGCCGAAGCGGAGGCCGACTGGGCGACGTTGCAGCTGTATGAGCGGAAGGGCAAGACGAAGTCGGTCGCGATTTATGCGCGGAAGATCCTCGTCGATCACCCCGGCAGTCGCGCCGCGGCCCGTGCCCGCAAGATCTGGGACGCCCTGCCCGCCGACGCGAAAGCGCTCGCCGGCCCGGCGCCCCCGGCTCCAACGGCCGCCGTCGAACGTCGCGTCGAAGCCCCGCCGGTCACCGAACGCAGCGTCCGCCCGCCGGTCGCCCGCGAACCCATGACTCGCGAGCCCGTCACCCGCGAACCGATGACCCGCGAACCGGCCCCCGCCGCTCGTCCCGCGGTCGCGCCGGACGCCCTGCCCGGCTCCACGCAGGCGCCGGACGCCCCGTTCGATCCGTTCTCCGGGGATCCGTTCTCCGGCGATCCTTCCAACGCGGACCCGTTCGGATGAAGCACGCCCGCCGCACGACCCTGCTGCTGACGGCCCTGGGCCTCGTCGCGTTCACCGGCTGCGGCTATCGGTTCGGCCACCTCGCCGACCCGGAGATCCGCACCGTGGCCGTGCCGATGTTCGAGAGCGTCGCCGACCGCACCGGGCTGGAGATTCAGCTCACCGAAGCGGTGCAGAAGGAGATTCAGTCCCGCACCCCCTTTCGCCTGGTGCATGAAGGACAGGCGGACACGGTCCTCCGCGGACAGTTGGTCGGCGTGCGCAAACGGCTGCTCTCCCAGAGCGTCACCGACGACGCCCGCGAGATCGAGTTCGCCCTCGCCGTGAACGTCACCTGGGAAGACCGCCGCGGCAACACGTTGAACGAGGGCGCGCTGCAAATCGCGCCGGATGCGGTCCCGGTGCTGTCGACCGGCACCGCGGCGATCGAAGTCGGTCAGTCCCGGGCCACGGCCAATCAGGAAGCGGTCCAGCGGATCGCCCGGCAGGTCGTGGACCTGATGGAAGTCCCGTGGTGACCGCCGGCTCCCGGGGCATTCGGCGGTTTAAGAGCGGATAGCATCGGCGCCGTAATCACGGGCGCAGCGTCCCGGACGCTTCAAGCGTCCGGGACGCTCGTGGAGCGCTCGCGAAGGAACCCGACGCCGCTACACTGCCGCCGATGCGGGTTCTCTCCTACAACATCCACAAGGGCATCGGCGGGCGGGACCGCCGTTATCGGCTGCAGCGCATCAAGGACGTGATCGCCGCCGCGGAGCCGGACGTGCTGTGCCTGCAGGAGGTCGACCGCAACGTCCGCCGCAGCCGGTTCGACGATCAGCCCCATCTGTTGGCCGAGTGGTTCCTCGGGCGACACCTGCCCCACATCGGGCCGCACCCGCACACCGAGCCGCACTCCTACGGCGATTCGTTGGCCCGGGTCGAACCGGGCGGGGAACCGCGCAGCGGGGCGGTGTTCCAACTCAACGTCTCCCTGACCACCGGCCGCACGCTGCCGGGCGGACCGCACCGGGGCGGATACGGCAATCTGATCGTCTCGAAGCGGCCGATCCTCGACGCCCACTCCGTCGATCTCACCAAAGGTCGCCGCAAGAAACGCGGGGCGTTGGTCGCGTTATTAGAAACCGCTGTCGGGCCGTTGCGGCTGGTCAACTGGCACCTCGGCTTGATGGACGGCGAACGCCATTGGCAGGTTCGTCGTTTATTAGATCACGAGTTATTTCACGCCGTCGGCCGGGACCTCGGCGGACCGCTGCCGACGCTGCTCATCGGCGACAGCAACGACTGGCGCAGCACGTTAATGAAGGGCGGACTGGGCGACGCGGGCTACGACCTGCTGACGAACCCGGCGAAGCGGTTCCGCAGCTTCCCCGCCTGGCTGCCGACCGCGGCGCTGGACCGGGCCTTCGCCCTCGGGATGTCGGCGGAGTCGATCGCCGCGGCCGTCTGCGGCGCTCCCGGACAAGCCGACCGCCGCGACGGCTGCCACGCGGACGCCTCCGACCACCTCCCGCTGGTCGTCGATCTGCCAGGATAAGTCCCCCCGGCAGCCCGAGGCGCGAGCCGAGGCCGAGTGACGCGGTCTTCGTCGAACAACCTCGGCTTGCGCCTCGGGCTGCCGTGGGCATCGGGGATCGGTACGATGCCGGTTCCATCGGAGTTCCCACAGGTGTCTATGCTGATGCGACGTCCCCTTCCCGCCGCCGGTTTACTGGCCGCATTGTTGTTCACCGCGACCGGCTCCCCCGCGCACGCCGCGGAGGTGCTGGTCGAAGCGGAATCGTTCGCCGATCGCGGCGGTTGGAAGCTGGATACGCAGTTCATCCAGCAGATGGGGTCGCCCTACCTGCTGGCCCACGGCCTCGGCACGCCGGTGAAGGACGCAACCGCCACGGTGACGTTCGCCGAGGGCGGCACGTACCGGGTGTTCGTCCGTACGTTCGACTGGGTCGCCCGCTGGGACGCCAAGGGCTCGCCGGGGCGGTTCCGACTGAGCGTCGACGGCGAGACGCTGCCCGCGGAACTCGGTGCGCAAGGCGACGACTGGGGCTGGCAGGACGCCGGAACCGTGACGGTCGACGCCGGCGAGGTCGCCCTCGCCCTGCACGACCAAACCGGCTTCGACGGCCGCGTCGATGCGATTTATTTCACCACCGGGGACGCCCCGCCGCCGAACGACTCCGCGATCCTGCCGGCGTGGCGTCGCACGCTGCTGGGGCTGCCGGAGGAACCGCCGACCAAGGGCGGGTACGACCTCGTCGTGATCGGCGGCGGGTACTCCGGGATGGGCGCGGCGCTCAGCGGCGCCCGGATGGGCTGCAAGGTCGCCCTCATTCAGGATCGCCCCGTGCTGGGCGGCAACGGCAGCAGCGAGGTACGCGTCTGGGCGATGGGCCTCATTCGTCGCGGCAAATACCCCCGCATCGGCGAGATTATCGACGAGATCGCGGACCACGCCAAGAAATCCCCCGGCGCCTACGAGGAGTTCGAGGACGCCAAGAAAGAGGCGATCGTTCGGGCCGAGAAGAACATCGACCTGTTCCTGAACCACCACGCCTTTGACGTGGACGTTAAAGAAAACAGCATTCAAGCGATCTCCGCGCTCGATACCCGCACCGGGGAGATCACGCGGTTCGAGGGCAAGTTGTTCGCCGACTGCACGGGCCACGGCACGATCGGCGCGGCGGCCGGCGCCGACTGGGAGATGACCCCGAAGGGCCGCATGGGCATGAGCAATATGTGGGCCTGGGACGAATTGGAGCAGCCGACCGAGTTCCCCGACGCCGACTGGGCGTTGGACCTCTCCATGAAGGACTTCCCCTACCCCCGCGATCATCACGGCCAGTGGTTCTGGGAGGGCGGGTTCGATAAAGACCCGATCAAGGAGGCCGAAGCGATCCGCGACTGGAACCTGCGAGCCGTCTACGGCGCGTTCGACGCGATGAAGAACGGCGACGGCGCCGCGAAGCACAAGACCGCGGTCCTCACTTGGGTCGCTTATATCGGCGGGCCGCGGGAGTCCCGGCGTCTGCTGGGGGATATTCAGCTCACGCAGGACGACATCGTCGAGAAACGCGAGTTCCCGGACGGCTGCGTGCCCAGCACCTGGTCGATCGATCTGCACTATCCCAAGGAGCAATACGCGGAAAAGTTCCCCGACAACCCGTTTATCTCCTACGCCGTCCACGATCGCCGCATCGACCGCAACTACGGCTATCCGGTGCCGTATCGCTGCTTCTACTCCCGCAACATCGACAACCTGTTTATGGCGGGCCGGAATATCAGCGTCACCCATCAGGCGCTGGGCACGACCCGCGTGATGAAGACCTGCGGCATGATGGGCGAAGTGATCGGTCGGGCCGCCAGCGTCTGCGTCAAACACGGCTGCAACCCCCGGCGGGTGTATGAAGATTATTGGGGCGAAATGGACGAATTGCTGAAGCTCCCCGGCAAGGCCCGCCGGGCGACGGTGCATGAGGCGATCGAGATCCCCGACGACGCCCTCGAACTGGCCGGTTCGCACGGCCCGCCGACCGGCTTGGACCCGGCGAAGCTGGAGGGCCTCGTGATCGACGACAACGCCGCTCAACTCGAAGGAAAATGGACCGAGGGCACCGGCCTGAAGGGCTACGTCGGCTACGCCTACCGCTACGCCTCGCCCGGCTCCAAAGCGGTCGCGACCTTCAAAGCGACCGTCAAGGACGCCGGCCGGTACGACGTGCAACTCGCCTGGCTGCCGCACGAAAACCGCGGCACGACGGTCTCCGTGACCGTCGCCGCGGGGACGACCTCCAAGGACTACGTCATCGATATGACGAAGGCCGCGAAGGGCGAGCATGATTTTGAATCGCTCGGCGCCTTCGACCTGCTTGCCGGCGAGACGCTGTCCGTGACTGTGCGGGCCGAGGGCGCCGGCGGGAACGTCCACGCGGACGCGATTCGCTTATTGAAGGTCGGCGGGCCGCGCGTCGGGGAGCCGAAAGGCAAGGAGTGAGCGCCGCGGCCCCGGTTCCCCGGAGTCGCACGACGCGGCGGCGCCTGCTGCACGCGCTGCGGTTGGGGCTGTTCGCGGGGGTGATCGGACTGATCGCCTCCGCGCCCGCCGAACCCACGGCGGACGACGGCGCCGACGGCCTCACCCCCGCCGCCCGGCAGGCGGCGCTCGCCCTGTTCCCCGCCGCGAAGACCTTCGGCCCGCCCGACGACGCGACCGGCGCCGTGCCGGTGTTGGACGCCGCCGGGGAGCGGCTCGGGTTCGTTCTCAAAACGATGCCCGCCAGCCGGCAGATCGTCGGCTTCTCCGGCCCCAGCGACCTGCTGATCGCGTTTGAGGCGGACGACAACGGAGAGCGGATTCGCGGGGTTTCGATCCTCCGCAGCGGCGACACCGACGAACACGTCGCCGCCGTCCGCGACGCCGACGCGTTGAACGCCCTCTATATTGGCCGCACCTGGAACGAGGCGGCGACGGCCCCGCCGCCGGACGCCGTCAGCGGCGCCACGCTGACGGCCCGAGCGATGTGGCAATCAGTCCGCGTGCGGCTGGACGGCGACGCCCCCCTCGTCCCGCGATTCGAGGAGGTGTTGCAGACCGAGAAGGTCCGCGATCTGTTCCCCGAAGCCGCGGCGATCGCACCGGCGGAGGGCGTCGGCCGGTTCGCCGTGACGGACGCCGCCGGCGAGCCGATTGGTTCGCTATTAAGAACCTCCCCCGCCGCGGACGGCGTCGTCGGTTATCAGGGACCGACCGAAGCGTTCATCGCCTTCGCTCCGGAAGATCAAAAGGCCGTCTGCCTGATCGTCGACGACAGCTTTGATAACGAACCGTACGTCGGTTATCTCCGCGAGGATGAATGGGGCTTCCTGCGACTCTTCGACGGGATGACGGTCGAGGAACTGGCCGACCGCGAACCGGCCCGGCCGGGCTACGACGCCGTCAGCGGGGCGACGATGACCAGCGTCGCGGTCGTCGACGGGGCGATCCTCGCGGCTCAGACGGACCTCGCGGCGAAGGCCGCGGCGCCTCCCTCTCAGGAAGAACGCCCGTCGGGGTGGGCGATGGATTGGCAAAGCGTCGACTGGGGCATGCTGGCGCTGATCGCCGGGGCGTGTGCGGTCGCGTTCACGCGGTTGCGGGGGGTGAAGGCGGTGCGGTGGGCCTGGCTGGCGGTGTTGGTGGGGTATTTGGGCGTGTGGCGAGGCGATCTGCTCTCGCAAGCCATGTGGGTCGGCTGGGCGGAGCACGGCGTCCCCTGGCGAACGGCCGGCGGGCTGGCCTTATTGAGCGCCGCGGCGCTGGCACTACCGGCGAGCACGAAACGCAACGTCTATTGCACGCACCTCTGCCCGCACGGGGCCGTGCAGCAGGCGTTCGTCGGCGGACTGCTGGGCGAACGGCTCAAACCCCGCCGCAGCGTCGGCCGAGGGGCGCGGCGGGCGCTGGCGCTGCTGCCGCCTCTTTTATTGGCCCTCGTGCTGCTGGCGGCGTTCGGGCGCCAACTCGTCGCCCCGGTGGCGTTGGAGGCGTTCGACGCGTGGCATTGGGGCCTCGCGGGGTCGGCGGCGAAGACGATCTTCGTCGTCGGGCTGATCGCCGCGCTGTTCGTGCCGATGGCCTACTGCCGACACGGCTGCCCGACCGGGGCGCTCCTCGAATACCTTCGCGTCAACGCCCGCAGCGACCGCTGGACCGCCCGCGACTGGGTCGCCGTCGGCCTGACGGCGTTCGCCGCGGGACTGCGGGTGATGGCGTAACGAACCCGCGTTGATTCCGAAACTCCCCTCGCCCCCCTTTTGGGGGAGAGGGGCTGGGGGTGAGGGGGCTGGAAC
>NZ_WTPX01000163.1 GCF_013036045.1 Alienimonas chondri | reverse complement strand
GTGAGGGGCTTTCCCCGCCCGACAATTCTTTATCAACCCGCCGCTCTCCCAAGCACTGATATGTAATGGCCACTCCGTAAACGACTGCCGGTGAAGGCTCGCCGCCCTCACCCCCGGCCCCTCTCCCTCAAGGGAGAGGGGAGAATTCAATCGCCGCCCCCCCTATCAACCGCCTCGCCATGAACGCCTTCCCCGCCCCGATCCGTCGCCGCGAAGCCCTCTGCGGGCTGGGCGCGACCCTCGGTTCGATCGCCCTGACCGACCTGCTGGCCCGCGACGGGTATTCCAACGACGCGACGTCCGAGGGAACCAAGCCGCCGATGACCCCGGCGAAGGCCAAGGCGGTCATCATGCTCTTTATGGAGGGCGGGCCGAGCCAGGCCGATACGTTCGACCCGAAGCCGACGCTCGATCGGCTGCATAAAACCGAATCGCTCCGCACCGAGGGGCAGGAGACCGGCGAGAAGTTCTACGTCGGCAGCCCCTTCAAGTTCCGCCAGGTCGGCGACAACGGCCTGTCGATGTGCGACCGCTGGGAGCACCTCGCGGCGCCGGACGTGGCGAACGAACTGTGCAATTATCGCGGCTTGCAGGCGGAGTCGTTGAACCACCCGGAAGCCCTGTTCCATATGAACACCGGCAGCCGTTTGGGCGCCGACCCGGCGGTCGGGGCGTGGGCGAACTACGGACTGGGCAGCCTCAACGAGAACCTGCCCTCCTATGTCGTGATGACGGAGCTGGCCGCGCCGCAGGGCGGGGCGACGAACTGGTCGAACGGCTTCCTTCCCCCGCAATATCGCGGCACGCGACTGCGGCCGACCGGGTCGCCGATTCTCGACCTCGATTCCCCCGCCCATCGGCCCCGCGCGTTGCAGCGGCGGATGCTGGACGAGCTGGCCCGCTTGAACGCGAACCACGCCGCGGCCGCCGGCGACGACCCGCGCCTCGCCGGCCGGACCGACGGCTACGAACTCGCCTTCCGCATGCAGTCCGCCGTGCCCGGGGCGGTCGACCTGGCCGACGAGACCGCCGAAACGCACGCCCTGTACGGCCTCGATCGGCCGGAGACGGCGACGTTCGGCAAGCAGTGCCTGACCGCCCGCCGGTTGGTCGAACGCGGCGTGCGATTCGTGCAGATCTTCAGCGGCGGCTGGGACAGCCACGATTACCTGGAACGCGGCCACGGCTCCCGGATCGCCAGCGTCGATAAACCCTTCGCCGGTCTCATCCGCGACCTGAAACGTCGGGGCTTGTTGGAGGACACGCTGGTCGTCTGGACCGGCGAGTTCGGCCGCACCCCGGACAACAACCGTCGCGGCGGCGTCTATTCGCTGGGCCGCGGTCATAACAACGAAGCGATGACCACCCTGCTGGCCGGCGGCGGGATCAAGCCGGGCGTCGTCGGCGCGACGGACGAGTTCGGCGCCAAAGCCGTCGAGTGCGTCCACCCGATCCGCGACCTGCACGTCACGATGCTGCACCTGCTGGGCCTGGACGACAACCGCCTCACCTACTTCCACGCCGGTCGCCACAAACAACTCAGCCAGTTCGGCGGCCAGATCATCCCCGAACTGCTGGCGTAACCCCCGACAGCCCGAGGCGCAAGCCGAGGCCGGGTGACGCGGACCACGCAACACAACCTCGGCTCGCGCCTCGGGCTGCCGGGAACGCTCTCGTTCAGAACGATCGATCGTTCTCAACGTCGCCCCATTCCCCCCGCACCCACTTCGCGACCAGCGCCGCGTGCGAGAGCGGCTTCGACAGGTCGTTCAGGTCGCCGTTCGTTTCATAATCGAGCAGGACGACCGGGCCGCGATCGCACAACGCTCGCAGGTCTTCGACCAGATCCGCGACGCGATTCTCCAGGACGAACCGATACGTCGGCAGATAGATCGCTCGGCGGGCCGCAGCGTAGTCCAACAGGTCCGTCCCGCCGACGCCCCGCCGATGGCCGCGGACCGGGCCGAACCGGCGGACCGTCCGCTTCAGACCTTTCATCGAGGAGACCGCGAACTTCGCGGGGTCGACGTCCGCGGTCTCGAAGACCTTCAACCCCTGCCAGACGCCCTCCACGCTCTCCGCGGTCACGCCGGGGGAGAAGGGGACCGGCAGACCGCCGTGCGGATAGAACGGTGAGAACCGCACCCACGGCGCCGAGCCGCGACTGGTGAGATCCAGCACGGTCGCGCCGGGAAACTCGCGTTCGATCGTCGCCGCCGCCTTCCGCCGCGAGGCGACCGCGGGGCTCGACCCGACGGCGGGGTGCTCGGCGGTCACTCTTCCTCTCCGGTGGACGGAACCTCGCGCGGCCGCTCCGCGGCGGCGGCGGCGAGGAGGGCGTCGGCGTCCAGCATCGGGCCGCAGCCCTGTCCGTTTGAACCTCGGCCAGCATCGTCCGGGATCGGCTCGCCGATTTCGGGGGTCGCGGCGGCGGGGTCCGGGAGGCCGAACGCGGCGCCGGCGAGGGTGAAGGTCAGATCCGGCACCTTCTTGCGATTGATCGCCCGGGCGACGGCGCTGCGCAGCTGCGGTTGAGCGTAGCCGAGCTTCTCCAGCACGGCGCCGGCGTCGAGATCGCTGCCCGGGTCGATCGGGGCGAGCGTCGCCAGCAGCCGCGAGGCGTCCGGGGCGGGCATCACGTCCGCGACGTACAGCTGCCGCAGCAGATCGTCGCCCGTTTCGCCGCTGAGGACGTAATCGAGCGTCTTGCGGACCTGCCCGCACAGCTGCAGCGTCTTCCGATCCGGCGTGCGTTCGCCGCGACCGCCGGACCGGCCGCCGCCTTTCCCGGAACGAGCGCTCTGACCGCGGTGGCGTTTTTTGCTGGACATCGAACCGGGCGAGCGGGGGAGCGAACGGGAGCAGAGCGAAACGGGCGAGGATTGTAGACCCCCCGCCGCCCGCCGGGACGGGGGGAAGCCCGGTGACGGCTTCAATCCGGGCGCCGTCAGTGGCCCCCATCGCGGAACCGACGCAGACCGGACACGTCCCGGGTGCCGGAGGATCGCGCGGTTTCCCGGTCGTTCTCCAATCGGATCAACGTCGGCAGCGTCGTGACGCCGTACGCCCTGGTCACCTCCGGCTCGGCGTCCACGTCGATCACCTCGAACCCGGCCCCCGCCGCGGCCAGCGCCGGCTTCATCGCCACGCAGCTCGGGCACCAGCTCGCCGAGAACACCAACACCCGCAGCGCCGGCGCCGCCTCGGTTCGATCGGCCGACGCGGCGCCCGTTTGGTCCTTCGTTTTTCGAACCTCGGAGCGTCTGCCCAAGCAGTCGCACGGCACGCGGGCCAGCCCGTCGCCGCTGGGCACGGTCCCGGCCCCGTGACAGCGGGGGCAGTTCGGATCGGGCGTGCGCTCGTCGGGGGCGCCGTCGTCAGGGCGCGGCGGGGCGTCCCGTTCGGCGGCGGCGAGGGCGAACGCGGCCCGCACGCGGTCGGAGACGGGATCGCCGTCCGGCGCCGCCGCATCGCAGCCGGAGAGAGCGAGGAGCAGGAGAATTGCCGTGAACTTCGACACAAGAGACAAACAAGAGTTACGGAGAGCTGTGAAAGAGTCGGAGAGAGTCATCCGAGGAGTCCTCCCCAGTCGTGACGGCGGGGCGGGAAGCCGGCGAACGCGGCGAGGGCGTATCCCTCCCCGCCGCGGAGCATTCCCTCCAACGCCTCCCGACGGATGCGGAGCGTGCCGGCGGGCCACGGCTCGCCGGTCGCCCAGTCGGACAGGCGGCCGTGGGCGTCGCCCCAGCTGTTCAGCAGGGCGGCCCAGGGTCGGGCGGGGTCGTCGCAGACGCCGACGACGCACATCTGGTGCGGCCAGCGCCCGCGGCGTTCGTGGTAGCCGTCCCGGCCCGCTTTCATCGTGAAGCCGGCGTCGCTGGCGACCGTCACCGGCGAGCCGTTCGCCACCGCGGCGACGACTTCGTCCCACGTCCGCACCCGGGCCGCGGCGCCGACCGGGTGATCCGCGGCGAGGCCCAGGAAGTCCCGGAACCCCAGCGGCCCGCCGCCTTCCGAATCGGGCGACCGCACCGGGCGTCCGTCGCCCCAGGCGTCGGCGACGGCCCCGGAGTAGCTCGGCAAACCGGGGGCGTCGGTCCGCAGCACGCCGTATTCCTTCAGTGCCGCGGCCTGCCAGGAGCCGAGCGAACCGGCCCGGCCCCGCAGTCGCCCCTCCCCGGCCAGCACGCGGCCGGTGGCGTACAGGAAGGGCGGGAAGACCGGTTGAAAGCCCTCGGATTCGCCCGCGGCGATCTCCGCACATTGCAGGTACTCGACGGCGTTCTTCGCCCCGAAGGAGACGCAGTCCCCGGTCTGTTGCGGCACGTTCGGCGTGTCGGAGCCACGCACCTTGCGGACCAGATCCCACAGCCGCACGCCGCCGCTGGCCGCGACGGGCGAGACGACCGCGGAGAGCGCCGCCAGCGGGAAGGGTTCCAGCGGCGAGGAGCTTTGCTGAAGGGCGTCGTAG
This sequence comes from Alienimonas chondri, assembly GCF_013036045.1. Lineage (GTDB taxonomy): Bacteria > Planctomycetota > Planctomycetia > Planctomycetales > Planctomycetaceae > Alienimonas > Alienimonas chondri. The sequence continues at coordinate 5,586 of NZ_WTPX01000163.1, read as the reverse complement.
GCCCGCTCGGCCGCGTCTCGGCCGACCCAGCCGAAGCGGGCGGCGGGCGGGGTGACTGTTTGTCGTGGAGTAGAGGCGCTCATCGGACCGCCTCCCCGCAGGCGTCGGCGAGGCGGGCGAACGCGGCGGCGGCGCGGGTGCGCCGCTCGTCGGTCAGCGGGCCGGGCGGATTGAGGACGGGGTCCAGCTCCTCCGCGACGACCGCGGACAGCCGGCCCGGCAGCTCCAACAGCGCCGCGGCCCGCCCGGCGAGCGCGGCGAGGTCGCTCGTCGTGTTCCAATCGCCGGCTTCGAGTCGATCGGCGATCAGGCGGTAGAACGCCGCGTACAGACGAGCCGCGTCCGCGTCGCCCGCCAGCGCCGCGGCGATCCGCGCGTGCAGGTCGGCGTCGGCGGGATCGACCGTCGGATCGACCACCGGCGGCGGTTCGACGGATTGCGGCGGGGAAAAGCACCCGGCGACGGCGGCGCTCAGGGCGAACGCCGCGGCGGCCAGCAGGACCGCTTTGAGGCCGAACGGGGCATGAAGTCGAACGGCGTTCATTCCGCACCCCCTTCCGTCACGTCACGCTGTTCCTCGACGCAGCCGGCGACGACCGAGGCATGCTCGGGGTGGTGGACCTCGAACAGCAGTTCGGCCAATGCTTTCAGGGCCGCGGCGCCCCGCGGGTGACGGCCGGCGGCGGGGGCGAGAACCTCCAGCACCGCGGCGTCCGCGGCGAAGGAGCGCGCGTCGTCCCCCTTCTCCGGCGCCCCGGCCTGTGGTCGGCCGAGCAGCGCCCCGCTCAGCCCGGCGAGCGCTCCGCCTCCGGTCAAACCGGCGGCGAGCAGGTTCGACCCGGTCCACAGCGCCCCGGCGGCGCCGACGCCGAGTCCGTACCCGCCCCACGCCGCCAACGGCGGCCCGAGCAGGGCGAGAGCGGGGCAGATCCAATCAGAAACACGCATTGAAAAGTCCTCGAACGGGGGGCGGTGCGGCCGACAAGCGGCCTCACCCCACGGCGGTTCGGGACGTTTTCGCGATGCGATTCGACGTAGACCCCTGTCAGGGAATCAGATGTGACGACCCGTCCGGTGACGAACTGCGATCGCAGCCGACGGCAGCCCGCCGGCAGAGGGCGCTCCAGATGCTTTGAAGCGACAAATACGGTTTTTGACGCTCCGCAGCGTCCCGGGGTACGATGGAGGAGAACGACGCAGGAGACACATATGACGACGCCGACGATTGACGACGCGATCCTGGCCGAACTGGCGGAGCGGGCGACCGCGAGCGGTCTGACCGTCGATCAGTGGCTGGCCGCGAAGCTCGCTGCCGACGCCCCGCCGACCCCGCCGCCGGGTCGGAGCCTGTACGACGCGATGAACGAAGTGGGAGCCATCGGCTACGTCACGGACGCCCCGGCGGACCTCTCCACCAACCCCGTTCACATGGAAGGCTTCGGCCGGTCGTGAGCGGTCGGACGTTGATCGACGCCAGCGTGCTGGTCGCCGCCTTCAATGCCCGCGACCCACGGCACGCGGCCTGCGTGCGGGCCGTGGGCCAGGCCGCATCCCCGGCCCTCACGACCTGGCCGGTGTTGACGGAGGCGTTCTACCTGCTGCGGCGTTACCGGGGCGCGGTCTCGAAGATCATCGCTTTGGTGCGGAAGGGCGACCTGTCGGTCGAGCCGCCGCCGCCGGGCTTCCTGGACTGGTACGAGGCCTACGCGGCGACCTACGCCGACCGGGAGGTCGACTTGGCGGACGCTTCCCTGGTACGGCTGGCGGAACTGCGGGGCGTCGACACGATTCTCACACTGGACCGGAAGGACTTTTCGGTCTACCGCATCGGCGTGACCGGCGCCTTCCGCATTCTCCCCGAGGACGCGGACTGACGAGCGAATCGCCCGTCGTCGGGCGGCTACTCGGGGATCCTCGGCGCCTTTACATTCGCTTCGCTGCGTTCCCGCCCCCGCCGTCCCCAGGCGTCGCCCCGATGTTCGATTTCCTCTTCCGGCGCGGCAATGCGTCGAATCGCTGGTCGCGGCCGCCCGGGTTGGAGCTGACCGTCGAATTGTCCCCGCCGGCGATCAACGGCACGCCGCTGGGTTCGCACGTCGAAGACTTCTCCTTCCTCGGGCGGAGTTCCCTGGGCGGACCGGGGTGGTTGGAATTCGGGGACCTCGGCGTGGCGCTCGATCTGGAGGACGACGGGACCTGCTCCGGGTTTCAGGTCGTCTTCGAGGATCCGGACGGCCGGTTTCAGGCGTTCTCGGGACGGCTCGCCGTCGGTCGAGCGACGGTCCGACCGGCCGACCTCGTGGACGAACTCGGCGCCCCCTACTGGGACGACCGCGACGAGGACGAATCGGTCGTGTACTACGAGTTCTCGGACTATGAAATACAGCTCGAACGCACGCTGGAAGGCGAGAACCAGCGGATCATCGTGACGAACCAGCCCGCCATGGCCGACGCCGACCATCGCAGACGCTGCAACGTCGACAAACCCTGGCCGCCGAGCTGAGGGAACGGCGGACGCCCGAGTCGCCGACTATCGCACGGGGAGGGTGACGGTCATCCGGCGGCCTCTTCGAAGCACCGTCAGCTGGACGCTGTCTGCGTCGGGGCGGTCGAAATGGATGTACTTGAGGAAGTCCGCTTCGAGCAGCAGGTCGGTGCGGCCGTCGACGGCGACCAGCAGGTCCTTGTTTTTCAGGCCCGCCTCCGCGGCTTTGCCGGTGGGCCAGTTCACGGTGAGGCCCGTTTCGTCGGGAGCGATTCCTTTCCGCCGCTTCTGCGGATCGGGGACCAGTCGCATGTTCGGTCGGGCCGGCCGGAGCGACGCCCGCCAGTTGCCGTCGGATTTCCTCCAGTCGCCCGCGAGTCGGATCGTTGTGCGGACCGTCTCCCCGTCGCGGCGGACCTCCATCGGCAGGGACGCCTCGTCCGGGGCGTGATGCAGGACCCATTGCACGTCGGCCTCGGAGACCAACGGTTGCCCGTTCAGTTCGAGCAGCAGGTCGCCGGGTTTCAGGCCCGCCGCGGCGGCGGCGGACCGCGGGGCGACCGATTCCAGCTTCAGACCGTGGTCGACGGCGATCGTCATGCCGAGGTTCTCCGCACGGGGGAACGGCCACAGATCGCGGAGGGCGAGATCGCCGTCGAGGATCGTCTGCCGCAGTTCGGCCTCGCCGACGGTGTGGCAGTGGATGCAGTTACTGACCAACGGCGGATTGTGCTTCGCGGGGAACGGCTCGAAGGCCGGCAGCTCCTCCGCCAGGGCCGGCCCCGCGGGCGCGGGGCGTTTGCCGGCCAGTTCCGCTTCATTCCGCGGAGCGTCCTCGTGAAGTTCCAGCACGCGTTTGAGCGACTGCTGAAACGAACTTAATTTGTGCCGAACGAGTTCCTTGCGGTCTTTGGAGATCCGCGTCCCGTAGCGCCCGTAGACCGTGCCGTCAGCGTTCAGGAAAACCGCCGCGTGCGGGACGTCGCGGTCGAAGGCGAACACGTGGCGGTTGACGCCGTTCATTTTCACCATCCGAACCACGGTGAATTGATCGAGCAGCGCATCGAGTTCCCCGCCGGCGGCCGTGATCTCCCGTTCGAATTGCGAGGCCTCCGCCCCCCCGACGGTGCAGAGGGCCCCGTCCAGCGTCGGGGCGGATCCGCAGGGGACGCAGCGGAACAACGCGAGAATCGGCTTGCCGGTCCGTCGGGCGTCCCGTCGGGCCGCGTCCAGATCGTGGTAAATCCACCGTTCCGAGACCGCGTCGTCCCCCAGCGCCCGCTTGAGGGTTTGCGGGTCGGCCTCCGGTTGGAACCAGTCCTCCGCGTCGCGATCAAGCTGGGTCTCGGTTTCCTGCGCGAGCGCTTCCGGCGCGACCGTACTCCCGTCGCACCCGACTAACGCCGCGGCCAGCGCCAACGGCAGGGCGGCGGCCGACCGGCGGTCAAACGACGAGATCAGCGACATCAGTCGATTCCCTTGTGAGAGCGAACGGATCGGAGAGATCGCGTGGGATCGTATCCGATCCCCGCGCGGGAATCCCGCGTCGGTCGCCCGGGGGAACGAGACGCGGATCGCGGGGGAACGCACGCCACCACCTCCCGGGCGGGAACGTGCGTGAACGAACAACCGTGTGCCACTGGCGTCTCGCCAGTGAGAGCGACGTGAACCAAAGTTCGGGCGTCGCTCGATTCACCGCGTCGCACAGCACTGGCGGGACGCCAGTGGCACACGCCGGCGCCCCCTCATTTGCAGGATCGCCCTGAAACGCAGGACCGATCCATGTCAGCCAAACAGCCGACTAGAACACAGGTTCACCGGATTTTGTATTGCCACCGGACGCCGCTTGCCCTTACGATCCCGGCCATCGGAAGACCCCTTCCGGTCAGGGCCGGTACCGGCCCGCATCCGGCCTTCGCCTTCGAGGCGGGCCAATGAAAGGAAAAGATGCTCGCAGTAGCAGCTTTTCTGGGCAAGGTGGTGGCTACGGCCACCGTGACGGAACTCGTCCGCTATGCGGTGAGCTCCGTAAAGAACCTCAGCCGCAAGCGGCGGACCCGCAAGCGGCCGTAGGTTCTCAGTAGAGTGTCGCTCGACACTGCATTAGTCGACGATTCGGATTGCTGCCAGGCTTGCCGGATCGTTGACAATCGACGTGTTGTTAGCCCGATGACAGGAGGTCGTCGGGCTTTCTTCGTTGCGCCTCCGTCCGCCGGTCGGCCAGCACTAGCCAGCCTGTCCTGCACCCAGCCGCTTCGCACACGTGTTCAGTAGTGTACAAATCACTTGTACCGACTGACACACTGTACAGTGTGTCTGGGGGGATGAGAATAGGCTACATCTCTCAGTGGTGTCAACGTCGTGCTTGACATATTCCGACACATTCTGACACATGTGTCCTTCGGGCTCGGCGTCGTAATACTCTGTCATAATAGATTATTTCCGTCTCAGAGAACTCCCAGACCCCTCGGGCCGCTCTCGGAATTCTGCATTGCAGGTAAGTGGGAATCAGTGAAGGGTGACGTGCAGGGGGGGGCCGATAACATTTTTGCATTTTGCAAGTCTGTCCACTTGTTTGAACCCACATTGATGCACTCGACTGGTGTACGCACGAACACAAACAGGTGCAGTGCTAGGCGTTGACGGCATTGCCCTCACCCTGCTGACGGCCTCCACGCCGGGTGCCATGCTCTCTCCGGCCGTCGCAGCGAAGCGGCCGGGTGGCATGCCTTCGGCTCGGAGCGTCAGCGGAGAGGCGTAGGCATGGACTCTGACGGGTGCGAGCCTGAGGAAGAACAGTTCGGGCGTCACTCGAACATGCCTACAGCCTAAAGAGGCTGAAGGCATGCCACCCAATGGGGAGGGGGCGTCGGACGCCGTCAGCGCGCCGCCTAACGGCGACGGCGAAGCGGGGGACGTGGAGGAGTGCTCGCACCTTTCCCCTGCCCCCTTCGACCTTCCACCAGTCCCCCTCACGCCGTCGCCGGGCGTAGGCGGGACCACACCGCGGGCACATCCAACCGCCGCAACGCCACGTCGATGAGCCAGAGGGCGAGGGCGGTCGCGAGGAGGTAGGGCCAGAGGGGGAGGGGGTCGGGAGC
>NZ_WTPX01000162.1 GCF_013036045.1 Alienimonas chondri | reverse complement strand
GCTGCCAGAGTTGCGGCGTCGCCGCCCGCCGCCGCAACTCTGGCAGCTGGGCGGCAAGGGCCGCGGCAGCGGCCAATTCAGCCCGGTCGCCACGGCCGGCGTTTCGGGCTTCAAGCGAGGCCTGAGCCAGCCGACCAAACTCCGCCTGCGCTGCCATTAATGTCGTGGATACGTTCTCCGCCGACCACCGCCAGAAGTACAAGGTCTCTGGCAGAAATGCGAGGCGTCGGCCCGGCTCGTCTGCCAGCATCCGCAGCCATAGGTCACAATCTTGAGCACAATAAAACGCACGACGATATCCGCCGACCGCCTCGTAGGCCTCCCGGTGGAACATGACGCTGCCGTGAACTGGGTTCACACCGGACCCGTCCACCACCCCACGAGTTGCGCCGGCTGAGTCAGCGGCTCCGGTGAAAGTTTGAAAGGGCTCCCCGCCGGGGCCGATTTTCTCGACCGTAGAGGCGACAGCGACAAGGTTGCGGTCATCCTTCAGACGATCGACCTGCTTGCCCAGCCGTTCAGGGGCGCTCACATCATCAGCGTCCTGCCGGGCGATGAACCTTCCCCGCGCCTCTTGGCATCCGCGGATCAAAGCGGCTGTCAGCCCGGCATTCTCCTGCTGGATCACCCGCACCCGCGGATCAATGTCGGCATAGACAGCGAGCAGATCTGGAGTGGCGTCGGTTGAACCATCATCAACGACGACTAACTCGTAATCTGTAAGCGTTTGCTTCAGGATACTGTCGACCGCTTCGCGGAGCGTGTGTGTGGCGTTGAAGACGCCCATCACCACGGAGACTTGTGGCTCAGTCAAGCGATTTCTCCTTCAATGCTAGGGGCAGGCTGGAACAGACATCCGGGTGGCTATGAAGCAGACGCTGCCGCCACAATAAAGTCGGTCTATTTCCACTTCTTCATCAGATCAGCGCATTCGCCGGGAGGGCGAGAAAAGGCATTGACGTATGGGCGCGGTCAAGAATTCGCAGACAGGACCGAATCGCTCTCAGGTACCGGCCGATTCTTGAAAGGGCTTGCAACGAGTCCATCGGCGGCCACAGCCGGTCGACTTAGAATAGATTGCCGCCAGTGAACAATGTTAAGACGCCCCAAGGGGTCATGTGGAAATTGAGACTGATGGTACGGCTCACCCTGTGACACTGCTCCCAAGAACGTTTCGCCGGGTTTGAGCACCCACGCAACTTCCTGCAGGGTCAAACCCGGATCATATAGACATTCAAGAACAGAATAGGACAACACCGAGTCGAACATGCCGCCTTCGAAGGGTATCGCGTGGGCGTCTACCAGCAGGTCGGCCGCATCGCCATCATAATCAACTCCGACATACTTCAGTCCCAAGTGCTCCGCAACTGGAGCTTGATCCCGCGGCCCGCATCCTAGGTCGAGCAAAGCTGCCCCTCGCTTCTGCCCCTCAGCCAGCACGGCCATCAACCCAAAAGAGTATCTCGCAGCGGCAGGTTCCTCGTGGATGCGTGGGGGAGCGGCAGTAGGAATTCTCTCTAAAAGAGCAGACGGATTGAACCCAGGGCGGATCGAGGCGGCGACTGTTCTCGTCCGTTTACGATTTGGACGCAGATCACGACTGCCTCGACCTTCAAAGCCGCACGACTCGAGCAGGGGGGGGCTGGCACCCAGTATTTTAGTGCTGCATTCTGGACAAATCAGATATACTACCTGCCAACCAGAAGGACCGGCGACGGGGTCAGGCACGGTCCACTGTCGAGTCGAGGAATGGGCGACGGTCTCCTGACTTTGATACCGATCGTTCAAGGATTAAGCGCAGTATGCGGACTGCCTCTGCTCGCAATGCGGAGGTGTCGTACCGCACCCGCTGCCGCGACTCCATCAGGAACTCCTCATTCCCCATCACGATGTGCGACGCGGCGGGGGCGGCGGCCGCCCCTGCCGGCCCTTGGATCGCGTTGGCCGCAGCGGCCAAGTCATTGCAGAACGCCTCATACGAGTCGAAGCAGACCCGGCCACGGAAATCCCGCAGGAATCGTTCGCAGCGGGCGTCCTCCCCCATCAAGAAGTTGAACGCGAGGAGGACGGTAACCTGCGAGCCCCCTTTCCCCGACCGGCGGAGCTTCTGCAGCATCGATCCGGCGAACGCCCGCACATCCTTGTAGCAGAACACCATGGTCACCGAGTTTGTAGGGTCCGGCAGAGCCTCCCCTAGGTAGTCCAGCGACTTTGAGAAGTCGATCGATGCCACTTCCGGACCGTACACGTTGGTTGCTTCGCGGAACAGCCGGGCGTACTTTTCTCGGGTGACAAAAGGGGCAGTGGAGCCGCTCAGATTCTGCAGATTTGACCAGAACTCGCACCGGTCCGAGTTTTCGCCGCAAGAGCAGAGGTGCTCGGCGGGCTTCTCCCCCCAGCGGTCCACATACACCTGTATGTGCCACGGAGATAAATACAAGGCGACTTCACCCATGGCGTGGTTGCCCGACTGGCGGGCGAGGATGTTGGACAGGAGGGTGGTGCCGCTGTACGCCATCCCCATCACATGGATATGTTTCATCGCGGCCCGCCCTCGGGGGAACCACCGCCTTTACCGACCGGCGGTGACCGTAGAGAGACTCGGCCCGCCAGAACAATTCTCCGGCCACCCGCGGTCCGGTCACCCGGGCCACCACCTCAAACACCTGCCGCCCCGGAACGTCCGGGCCGGCCACCCGGACGATCCGCAGTAGTTTAGCGGTTTCTTCCCGCATGCCGCGGGCGGCGGTCCGGCGGGCGGTGGCGAACGCCCATCGGGCAAGGTGTTCGGCCTCCGGTCCCCCCGGACGGACCCCCGCCGCGGTCGCCCCTTGCCACAGCCCTGTAATTAATTGGGTACGGATCGCCAGCCGGTCGCGGGTGGTCCAGTCGGCTGCGGTGGTCAGCCTCTCCCCAGCATGAACGACTGTCTCGCTCACCGCTTCAGGCACCCGGCACAGCCGCGTCCCGGCCGCGCCAACTGCGGCCTCAAACAACCAGTCCTCGTGGACCGGCAGGTCTGGGTAGGGCCGCGCTGCCTCCACCACAGACCGCCGGAATAGGGGTGTGTGGGTGCTCCACCATCGGTCTACCAGCAATCCCGGGAACAGGGTCGTCCGGTCCTCTCCGCTAGCCTTGAGGGGCTCCTTCAGCACTCGCCCGCCTTCGTCTACAAGCCGCGTGACCCCGTAACAGACTCCGCAGTCCGACCGCTCCCGCAGGGCCGCCACCTGGAGAGCGAACTTGTCGGGTAACAGCCGGTCGTCGCTATCTAGAAACTGGATGAACTCCCCCCGCACAGCCGCCAGCCCGGTCTCCCGAGCCCGCCCGGCCCCCCTGTTCTCCTGCCGAATCACGCGGATCAAGCTTGGATGGGCAGCGGTCAGATCGGCGGCGGCGGCCGGAGTTTCGTCAGTAGACCCATCGTCCACGATAACCACTTCCACCGGCCGGTACGTCTGGGCTAACGCACTTTCCACCGCCCGTCGCAGCATCCGAGGGCGGTTGTAAACGGGGACAATGATGCTCACGAGACCATACACCCCCCCAAGCATGGTGTGTTGTCGTGGAACCTCCTGAGCTTCCCACTTCTCACTCATTGGAACTTCCTCTTCCCCAGCCGGCAGTTGCTTTCTGCAGAATTCTAAGTCGAAAGAATATCCGGAACGCTCGGGGAGTGGACCATGCCGCAGAAGCTGGTAGGACTGACAGAACTTCATCAACATGAAAGTTGCAACCAACGGGCCTGCGGACACCGCTGAATCTACCACATCGCCCGTTAGGGTTCATAAGCCCAAGAGCCTGCAGTTCGGCAAGGCTCACCAACATCGCAGACATAAGAAGACCAGTCGTTCCACAATCCGCAAGGGTGGCATTAAGACCAGGTGGCCAGTAGGTCTAGAAGATCCGTTCCAAGTTCCACATCTCCCGCTCCACGGACGCCATGGGTGTTCTGCGGCGGCGGAGTCCGACCCCGCCAAGCGGCTATCTGCTTGCGGATTTTCATCACGGGACCGCCCTTCGCACTTCCCCCTCGCATTACTTCCGCGGGTGGTGTAGACGGCTTGTGCGGGCCCTCCGCTTCGCCGAGGAGCCTAGCTACGTAGGCTCGAGCGTCAGCCGGCAACACATGTCGGCGGTGAACCCAGATCGCCTGAGCGGGAGCCGACGCAGGGGATTCCCAGCCGCCGTAGATCCGCGCGTCCGCGTACAGCACGTTGCCGAAGTACTTCCAGAGCAGAAGGGTAAGTGCTGGTTGATCGTGCCGGTGTAGGTGGTGGGTAGCGGTAAATAGTCCCTCGTCCAGCGTCATCTCATAAAACTCATCGCGTAGTGCTGCAGCACGGGGATCGGCTAGGTCGAGGCCATAGATCCCTGAATTAATGCTCGGAATCCGGCCGAGCTCCTCGTCTGTCTTACCTGAATGCACCTTCAGCCGTGGGTTCACGTTTGGCAATAGAGGCCAAAGGTTTGTACTGCAGAAGTAGGAGCGTTCGACCGTTTGCTGAACCATGTCGGTAAGTGGCCGCAAAGCTAGAACTCCACCGTCGAGCCAAATGTACAAGGATTTCCCCAGATCACGCATCACCCACCCCCGCCAGCACATGCGACGCCGCCAGTGCGGGACAAAGGGCGGTACTCGCACTACGCGCGCAGCGTGGGGTTCAATCGCGGCTACGAACGCCGGCTTCATCCCCAGATCATAAACTGTGACTGGAGGGTGATCCGGCCAGTTCGCTCGAAGCGAGCCCAATTGCACAAGAACTGATTGAGCGTGGCTGTCCGACGCAGCCGTTGCAAGAATCACATCAGATGGTAGTGAGCTTTGGGGGGAGGCCATTCGCTTCTATGTCACAAGGAAATTTATGTCACAAGGAAATTAAAGCGTCGCCTGTTCTTCGATGGCCACCGCCCTCCGCCCGCCGACCTGATTAAGAGCCGCCGCAACCGCGGCCCACCAACGCGTGCGTGGTCTGAACACGCCCGGTGGAATGAACTCCTCAAGAGCAGCGGCGATCCGGCGGTGAAGACCGGCCCCGTCCCGTACGTCTAGGGAGTCGGCCCGCCTCAGGTTTTCGGCTAGGTGAGGTCGCATCGTCTCGTACTGCTCGGCTGCGAGCGTCGGCAGCAGATCGAGTAGCTCCGGCAGCGTCTCGAACGTGACAAGCCCGCGGGACTCGAAGGTCTCTTCGATCGTGGGATCGCCCCAATAGACTGGCACAGTGCCGCACTCGAAACAGTCGATCAGCTTCTCCGTGTAGTATCCGGCAGCCCGCACGTTCTCCATCGCCACACTGAATCGGTAAGGAGTGAGCCCATCGGCCTTCTGAGGCAGAGGTCGGATGCCCTTCCCAAAGCACGGCACGCCACGGGCCGCGAGGGCAGCGGCGACTTCTTTGCGGAGCCTGTACCCGAACCGGTCATCGTGCTCCACGCTACCGAAGAAGCTTACGTCGGCTCGCTTGAGCATCCCCGCCGCGACCGTCGCCGGATCCCCCGCCGGAACCCAGCGGGTTCCGTAGTCCAGTCTCCGGAACGGTCCGCCGCGTCCCCGTAGATGGCTGAGATGGGTGAGAACGACCGCGAACTCTACTGCGGCGGCCGGGAAGCGGGCGAATTGCGGTTGATTCGGGGTTTCCACCAGCACCGCGGCCCGCCGGGCCGCTGGCACCCGGGCTAAGTGCCGGCCGGGCGTCGACGCGGCGTCGACGAAGATTCCAGCCCGGAACTGCAAACCGACCCGGTCGTCGGGGTGGTACAAAAACACCCACCGCGTGCCGGCGTGGGCGACCTCCACCCGCCGGTGATATGACGCCCCGTAAGCCGCTACGTAGGTGACCGGGGCGTCGTCCGGCAGGTTCCCGGCCGCCATCAACATTGATGTGCCGACAGGCCACGGTAAGGGCGGTCCGTCAATCATATCCGTACCCCGGACTCCAAGGTGACCGGATCCCAGCCGCCGCGGAGGCGGACGATGCGGGCGGCGGGCGATTCGGCCGATCGGGCAGCATGGAGGCTTTCGTTCCGGTCGCCGCTCACCTTTTTAGGGGCTGGCGGGTGCCAGAGGTGGATGAGCGGTTCGGTACCGTATTCGTCGACCCCCAAAATCCTCAGACGAGACAGGAACTCTGCATCTTCCCCTCCCCATCCCTCGAACGCTTCGTCATGCCCGCCAATTGAAAAGTAGGCGCTACGGCGGATCGCCAGCGGAGTCGGATTGTTCTGCACGACCTTCTCGATTTCGGCTCCGGTCGTTTCCAGATGCCCGGAGGGACAGGTTATGGAGTCGGGAGGAAGCCCCGCGACCCAATGTTCGGTAGTCAGGCGATCGACATAGAAGATCAGCCGGCCCGGCCGCACGCCCGCTGACCGGGCAAGGGCCACCCCACACCGAGCGAGATAGCCGGGGGCAGGAAGATAGTCTGCGTCGTGGATCACTAAGGCCGGTGCACGGGCGATGGCGGCGGCCCGGTTCAGAAGCCGGCTCTTGTTGAACGGGCCGCCGTCGCGCACCGCCACCTGCCGAACCCCCGATAAGCCGTCGGCCGCCGGTTCCCCCGGCCGGAGTTGCTCGGCCAAAATGACCTCGGCCCCGCCCGGGGTGGCCGCTGCCTCAGCCGCCAGTGCCGCCAGCACCAACTCCAACAGCGGCCGTCGGGCCGGGTCCCCGCCGGCCGGCACGAGCACGGAAACTGCCGGGTCGGGCGTCGTGGGTACCCCAGCCCACCGCAGCGAGACCGCCGGCAGGGCGTGGGTGAGCAGCCGGGCGGCGATGGAAGGGAACACCCGCCCGACCGTCAGGTCCGAGGAGTCCTCCCACCTGCAAGCGAACCCGGACCCGCCGGCTGGGTCGGGCGTCAGCAGTTCGCTACGGTTACACAGCCCCCGCCACCGCCCACTGCCCAGCAGCATCGCCAGCTCGGCCCGCCATCGCTCGTGCAGCCAGCACCCGAACCAAGCTCTCATCTGGGCCGGAGCACCCGTCATCCCGCGGCCGATCCTGGAGGGCATTCTGGTAATGGCGAGCCGCCGGACCGCCGCGCCGTCACAGAATGTCGCTCGACCGCGAGAAAGAGCAGCCAGCCGCTCACGATCCCGCATGCGGTATACACCAAGAAATATACTGGCCACGCCCTAGGGCGGTCCACTATTGGTAAATATCGGTCGAATACCGAGTCTAAAACGGCGTACACTGGGGAGTGTGCTAGATACACGCTGTATGAGATCAAACCTACCCACGCAAACGCACCTGCCACCGCTTTGGCGGCGACCCCAAGGCGAGCCGGGCCCCCACCCTGCTCCCACGCTAATGTCCGGTTCAGCACACACCAGAACGCTACGGCGAACAGTGGGTCGCAGAGCACATTGCAGTCCCACCGCCGCATGTATAAAAACTCGACCCACGCCGCATCCCCGAGCCGGGACTCGTGAAGGTATTCAAGCGGCGTGCGATTCAGAAACCCGGCCACGAGGCACAACGCGGCCGCTAACGTCAGGCTGGACGCGAACGCCGGCAACTGCCGAACGCCGGCCCAAGCCTCGACCGCCACCGCCCCCAGAGCCCAGTGCAACCAAAAGGCGAATGGCCAAGTGGTCCACGACCCGAGCGGGCAATCGGGGGGGAATACGCCGGCCACGAAGGCGACTCGCCACCCGACCGTGACGACCGCCGCCGCCGCGAGGCTGAGGCGGGTGGAGGTCGTCAGCAGGACGAGCAACGGCACGTATAACAGATATAACTGCTCTTCCATCCCGAGGGACCACATCGGCGGGTTCGCCAATCCCTTAGAATATTCGGGATGGAGATTGTGCACCATCACAAGATGCGTAACGAGGTCCGGTCCAAGTCCGCCCCAGTCGTACCGGCCATGCACCGCCGCCAGCCCCAGGGCGAGACCGATCGCGGCCAAGTACGTCGGGTACAGCCGTTTGACCCGCCGCTTCCAGAACGCACGCCAAGACGGTCGCGACCGGTCACCGGCCGCTGCCCGCAAGGCCCATCGCCGGTGTATGCAAAACCCGGAGATGATCACGAACGCTGGGACGCCCAAGTATCCGTACTTGAACAAGGCCTCTAAGACCAAGAACGGATCTTCCCGCCAGCCGCCGGCCCCAACCAGCCGCCCGTGGGCGGCCAAGACGGCAAGTGCGGCGAGTCCCCGACCGAGATCGATCGTCAGCAGCCGGCGCCCAAGCGACGGATCAACCGGACGGTCTGGGACGCCGCTCACCGTCGACTCCCGATCCGTCGCGCCGGCACGCCGGTCCATACCTCCCCGGCGGGGACATCCCGGGTGACGACCGCACCGGCCCCTACGACCGCGCCGGCCCCGACCGTCACGCCGGGGGTGACCGTGACCCCCGCAGCCAGCCACGCCCCGTCTCCGACGGTTACGCCCGACCGGGCCGGGTCGAGATCAGCCGACACCCCCCCGTCCGGCCGCCGCCGGTGGTTAGCCGCCACGAGGGTGCAGAACTGAGCGATCAGGCAGTCCGCCCCGACCGTCACGTTGCCCCCACCGGCGCGGAGGTTATTCAGTGGGCCGACCCATGTGCCGGGGCCGATTGCGATCGCCGCTGGCCCGTCCGCGGGTCCGCCGAATGCGAGTACCGTCCCATCGCAAACGGTCGCCCCCCGTCCTAGCGAGAGGCACCCGGTCGGATCTCCCTCGAACCGCACTCGCCGACCGAGCTTCGCCTCGGGGTTCGAGGCCCGAATTGTGGCCTGCACCGCCAGTTCCCTCCGCCGCTCCCCAAGGTCGCGTACCAACTCCGGGTCAGTGAGGAGGTTCAGCCCGCTTAGAAGCGTGCGCCACCACGACCAGATCATGCGGGCTCTCCCACGCACAGGGGTCCGGCGGTGTCCGGTCGCGTCGTCACTGGGAGGACGACCTCGGCGGGACGGGGACTTGGGGGCGATCCGGGCGGTCGAGGCGGGCCGCGTTTGCGAGAAACACGGACTCCGGCTCGGACCAGTCCGACAGGGCGTGCGGCCACTCCCCGCCCGGCCCGCCGTCGGTCACGGGCCGCGCAGTCAAGCGCCGCACTTGCTCGGCCAGTCCGGGGCCGAGGACCGCGTCCAACCGGCCGGCGGACTTCGGCGGGGGTGTCGGCCCGACCGCTGGGGGGGCTTCCAGCACGCTCAGGAACGCCTGCTCCCACGCGTTTGCGGCTGCTGTCGGGCTGTTCAGGCGGTTCGCCAACTCCTGTCCAGCGGCCGCCAGCCGGTCCCGCAGCGGCCGGTCTCCCGCCAGTCGGCCCAACGCTGCGGCACCCGCAACTGGGTCGCCCACGTCGAACAGCAGACAATTCTCTCCGTCGACCAAGACCCCCTCCCGCCCGCTGCCGACGTACCGGCTGCTGACCACCGCCACCCCCCGCGCGAACGCTTCCCAAATGACGATCGGCCCGGTTTCCCACAGGCTCGGCATGATCAGCGCGTCGGCCCGATCCAGCACTCGAGCCGGCACCTCGGCGGCCGGCACCCGGCCGAGCCACTCCACCCCGCCGGTCCCTGCGAGCCCGGCCCGCAGATCATCGCCATCCGGCCCATCGCCGGCCACCAGCAGGCGAGCACCCGGCACGGCGGCGGTCAGCCCCCGCCAGACCGCCGGGAGGTCCGAAACCCGCTTCTGCCCGTCCTCTAGCCGCCCCACGAAGGCGACCGTAAACGGCCCGCGGTGGCCGCTCCGGTCCGGTGGGTCGGCCAGCACCGCGTTGGGGAGGCCGTGGGTCGCGTGGTACAGCCGGTCCCCCGGGAACCCAGCCCCGGCCGCGACCTCACACGCCAGCCGATTTGTACAGACTAGCCCGTCGACGCAGCCGATCAGCGTCAGCGCGTCCGCGAACAGGTCCGCTTGGATCCCGTGGCAAGTCATTACCGACCGGGGGCGCCGCCGGGGGGGCAGTTCGGCGACGGCGGCAAGAGCGTCGGGAATGTTGACCGTTACGACGAGGCCCGGCCGCACGGCCCGCACGGCGGCTGCCACCGCGTCCCGGCGACCGCGTGGGGTGCCGGTCCGGCAGGAAATCGATACCCAGTCGGAGTCGGGATGGGTTTCAAGATAGGCCGCCGGCCGGTGATAACGTGCCCCCTCCACAAGCCCCAGCAC
>NZ_WTPX01000161.1 GCF_013036045.1 Alienimonas chondri | reverse complement strand
GGGGGGGACGTCGACACGTTCAATTCAGCTTGGTAATTCAGCTTGGTTCGACGATCACGCGGGCCGCTTCGGTTTTTCGCAGGGAGATCCGATATCCGCAGACGGAGAACTCCAACGGATCGCCCAGGGGGGCCGCCCGGTGGAACACGATTTCCTCGCCGGGGATCAGTCCCATCTCCATCAGGCGGGCGGCGAGGGAATCGTCGCCGGTCACGTCCACGATGCGGGCGGGACGACCGGAGGGAAGCTCGGCGAGAGTCAGCGGGGCGGAGTCGTTCACGCCGGCGCCGTCGCCACCAGCACCGTCGTGCCGCTGTCCGGCCGAAAGCAGAACCGCTGCGTGCCCAGCGCCAACAGCGACGGCGGACCTTCCCGCAGCACGCGAACGGCGGCCCCGATTCGCAGGCCCAACTCCTCCAACCGATGCACGGAAGGCGGATCGCCGAGGATCTCCGCCACGGTGCCGGATTCCCCGGTTCGCAGCAGGTCCAGGGGAATCAACGTCCCCGCGGCCAACGCGGCCGCGGTGGGACAGGGATCGTCGTGTGACGAGGCGGGAGCGAGCGGCATGCAGCGTCGCGGGCGGGAGGGGTGAGACGGAATCTCAACATCGGCACTCTACGGTGCGGCCGGACCGTCGTCCATTCCGCAGGCACCGTTGTCATAAACCGAACGCGGCGAGCCGTGGGAGGCGGGAAGCCCGACGGTTCACCCGCCCAACTGCGGCGGCTTGAGATCCATCCGGCTGTCGTCGTCGTCCAGTTCGCCGGCGAGTCCGGTGCCGGCGGACATCGCCTTCGGCTTCGGATCTTCGGCGACGTCCGGCGGAACCAGCGAGAGCAACGTGTCGCCCGCCGCCGGTTCGAGCTTCAGTTCCGCCACGTTGACGCGCAGGCGCCGGTCGTCGGGCGGGCCGGTGAGGCGGAACAACACCACCGCCTCCGCCCCGTTCATCCGCAGAAACGCGGGGTAGTCGAAGGCCTCCGTGATGCGGGTTTCTTTGACCGTGGCGCCGCGGTCGAAGAGGTCTTCAAGCGTTTTGTAGGTCACGCCCTCACGGAACAGCGGACGACCGTGCGGACGTTCGGCGCCGCTGCCGCCGTCCTTGGCGCCGTTCGAGGGCTGGGGGGCGAGCTGGTAGCACCCGCTGCGGCCGAACAGGTGGGCGAAGTTCTGGGCTGCGAGGCTGTTCACCTCGTCGTTCGGCGTCATCGCCAGCACGCGGCCGAGACCGGCGGGTTCGACGCGATTCGTGATCTTCTCCGACAGCACGTTGCCGTGGATCATGTCCAGTCCCTCCAACCGGGCGACGGAGACGTTGCGGCGGTTCGAATCGATCAGTCGGACCACGAATCCCTTCTCCTGCAGGGCGACCGCGATCGCCCGGACCACCGGGGAGCCGCCGAGGAACAGCACGCCCTGCGGGTTCGCCACGGCCAGACCCAGCCGACGGGCGACCGGAGCCGCGGTGAGGCCGTACAGCGCGACGGAGGCGCTGATGACGAGGAACGTCAGCGGAACGAGCCGTTCGCTGTCCTCCAGCAGCCCTTCCCAGCGGACAAGCTCCGCGGGGGCCGTGTCCGTGGAATGCAGGGCTTCCTCCGCGTCGTGCCGGAGTTCGAGGGCGAACACGCTCGCCACGGCCGCCGCCACGATTCCGCGGGGGGCGAGCCAGGACAGGAACGACTTCTCCTGCAACGTCAGCGGGGTGAACAGCGTGCCGAGGAACACCGCCGCCGGTCGCACGATCAGCACCAGGAAGGCGATGAACGCCGCCGCCCCCCAGCCGAGATCGAGAATGCTCTGCGGTTCCAACTGCCCCGCCAGCACCACGAACAGCACGCTGATCAGCAGGACGCCGAGATTCTCCTTGAACTCCACCAGCGGTTCGATGCTGAATCGCTCCTGGTTCGCCATCCAGACGCCCATCACCGTGACGGTGACCAGGCCGCTTTCGCTTTGCAGCACGTTGGAGGCCGCGAACCCCAGCAGCACGGCGCCCAGCGCGACGGGGTTTTGCAGGTAGTCCGGCACCCAGTGACGTTGGAACAGAATCGACAGCGCCCAGGCCAGCCCGCAGCCGAGCACCCCGCCGATCAGGATGACCTTCGCGATCGTCAGCGGAATGACGACCGTGGCGCTGCCGTGGCCCAGCACCACCGCCTCGAACGCCAACACGGCCAGCACGGCGCCGACCGGGTCGATCACGATGCCTTCCCACTTCGCCACCGCCCCGACGCGACCGTTCGGGCGGATCTGACGGAGCAGCGGAACGATGACCGTCGGCCCGGTCACGGTGAAGATCGAGCCTGCTAATATCGCCAGCTCCCAGGTGTCGAACACCAGGAACTTCGCCGCGACCGCGGCCAGCACGCCGGTGATCGCCGCCCCCGCGGTGCAGAGGCCGAGGGCCGCGGAGCCGATCTCCCGCAGTTCGCGGAATTTCAGGCTCAATCCCCCCTCGAACAGAATCACCGCGACGGCCAGCGCGACGGCGGGCGTCAGCAGACGTTCCGGGATGACGGCGCCGCCGCCGGGGCCCTGCAGGGGGCTGTCCTCAGAGTCGGTCTCCTCGACTTGACCGGCGTCCCCGGGGTCAGCCTCGCCGGGGGCCGGCTCCTCGATGAGGCCGGTCTCGCCCCGTTCGTTCTCGGGAAGTTCGCCGTTGACCAACTCCTGATCGCCGGCGGCGACGGCCTCGGCGGCGCCTTCGGTCACGCCCTCCACCGGATCGCCGACCGGCACGCGGCCGAACAGGAACCCGGCGGCCAGCAGCAGCAGGATCGCCGGCAGCCGCATGCGCCAGGCGACCCATTGGGCGGCGACGCCCACCGCCACCACGCCGGCGAGATACAGAAGTGGAGACACGCGGCAGGCGGGATCGAATCACGGCGAACGAACCGGGACTGTCCCCGGTCGCTCATCCTAACACGGCTTTCGGCGAGCCTCACGCGGGTGGAATCCCCATCGTTGGCCGGCAGGCTTCGCGGCGACGGTGATCGTGGCTCAGCGGGTCG
This sequence comes from Alienimonas chondri, assembly GCF_013036045.1. GTDB lineage: Bacteria > Planctomycetota > Planctomycetia > Planctomycetales > Planctomycetaceae > Alienimonas > Alienimonas chondri. Next base: position 7,284 of record NZ_WTPX01000161.1, on the reverse strand, counting down.
GCTGCAACGCGCCGCCGAGCGTCTGCCGCTGGTACTCGCGGAAGGTGACCATGCGCGTCTTCGGCGAGGCCAGCCGCGCCCGCCATTCGGAGATCAACTCGCGATCACGCGGGTCGAGTTTTTCTTGAAAGCTGTGCTCCGCCGCGTGTCGCCGGGCCGGTCGCACCGGGTCGTCGGCGAGCGTGCGTTCGATCCGCTGCGGCACCACGCCCCGCTCCCGCAGTTCGTCGTGCAGCGGGGGATAGACGTAGGGGAACAGCTTGCCGGGGCCGAGCGTCCAGTTCAGCTTCGCCGTCCAGTCGCGGAAGTCCCAATAACTGGAGGAGATCGACGGCCGGCCCGGGGTCGCATGGGTGAAGCGATACGTCAGCGGCCCGCCGACGAACGTCGTGCGGTTCGCTTCGGTCTCGTCCGTCATCTCGTACCGCGGGGTGAGCTGGAACGTGAGACTCTCCGCGAGCGCCGGCGACTCCGGCCCCAGCTCCGCGATCGCCTTCTCCGTCTCCTTCCGGCCGACCTCCAGCAAGCGGGCCAGTTCCTCCAGCTTCACCGTGCAGGCGAGGTCGCGGCGGGTATCGAGGATGACGAACTCCGCATCCGCCGGGTCGAACCGCACCACCTGGCCGGATTCCACCGCGTGATCCCACGCCTGCCCGGCGTGGAACAGCGTGAGGCTCCGCGACACCTCGATCGGCCGCGCCCCGGAGATATCCGAGACCGTGGTGAACACCCGGAAGTCCTGGGCGGACGAGGTCGCGGGGGAAACGCACGGCAGTGCGGCGGCGAGCAGCGTCGCGGCGAGGGAGGCGCGCATGGGGAGTCCCGAGGAGAAGCGGAACCCGGGTGTTAGCGGACCGCCCGCCGATCCGACAACGCCGGGTCCGCGGCGATCCATTGCCCCCCTCGCCCCTTTTTTGGGGGAGAGGGGCTGGGGGTGAGGGGGCTTGAAGCGCCCGATCGCTGGTCGCGTCCGCCGACTCCCCGATTGTCCCCAGAACAATACCGGGTGAAGGTTCCCCACCCTCACCCCCGGCCCCTCTCCCTGAGGGAGAGGGGAGAAGGGGGCTGCCATCTCTCCAAGCCTCATTTCTCCGCGACGAAGCGGGTCCGTAGCGTGCCCAGCGGGCCGATCGTGACTTCGGTCGTCGCCCCGTCCGTGATCCACACCGGCGGTTTGCGGGCGGCGCCGACGCCCGCCGGGGTGCCGGTGAAGATCAGATCGCCCGGTTCCAGCGTCATGATCTTCGTCAGGTGCGCGATGATCTGGGGCAGATTGAACAGGAAGTCCGCGGTGCAGCCGTCCTGCATCACGGCGCCGTTCAAGGTCAGCTTGACCGGCCAGTCGTGCGGGTCGCCGGCTCCGCCGTCCTCGACCCCGCCCGCGGTCACCAGGTACGGCCCGGTCGGGGCGAAGCCGTCCGGCGTCTTGCCCAGCAACCACTGCCCGCCCGGCCGTCCCTTCTGCCAGTCGCGGGCGCTGACGTCGTTGCCGTTCATGTAGCCGGCGACGTGGCTCATTGCGTCGGCCTCGCTGACGTGCTTCCCTGTTCGACCGATGACGACGACCAGTTCCGCTTCGAAGTCGACCTGCTCGGAGACCTTCGGCAGCGTGACGGTCGCTTCGGGGCCGCGGATCGTGTTGCCGAACTTGCCGAAGACCACCGGCTCGGAGGGGATCGGGCTGTTGGTCTCCTCCGCGTGGTCCCGGTAGTTCAACCCGATGCAGAGGACCTTGCCGGGATCGGGGATCGGGGCGAGGACCGTCCCCGCGACGAACCGCCTGCCGGCGACGCCGGTCGCCAGGGCCGCCGCGGCCCGACTCAGGCCGTCGTCCAAGGCCAGCAGCGCCCGCACGGAGGTCGGCAGGCTCTCGTCGACGGCGTTCAGATCAACGAACCGTCCGTCATCGGCGACGGCGACCGCACGCGGGCCGCTCTCGGTGGACAGGGTGGCGAGCTTCATCGGGACGAGCCTGTGGAGGACGGACGGGGCGGGAAGCTAACCCGATCCGCCCGCGAGGGCACGCGGCCCGGTTCCGCCCTCGCCTCGGTTCAGCCCTCGTCTCGGTTCAGCCCTCGCTCAGGCTGCCGAAGCCCACGATCGCCCCGCTGCGTTCGCCGCTGCGGGTCAACTCGGCGCGGGCCTCGTCGAAGTCGCGCATCGTCAGCGGCAACGGCTCGACCGGCCGGCGGCTCTCATCTTCCAAAGCGAACAACGCCGCGCGGGCGATCCACTCCTTCAGAAACGCCTGCGACGCCCCGCGGCTGTCCTCGGCCAACTGCGGCACATCGAGCGCGGTCGCATCGAATCGGCGGAGGTAGCGGCGGAGGTATTGCTCCCGCAACTGGCTGTCGGGCGGGCCGAAGTACACGCACTGTCCGATTCGCCCGGGGCGATCTTTCACGGCTCGTTCGACGCGGTCGATCGCGTTCGTGGTGAGGATGAACGAGACCGCATCCTCCGGCCGGAAGCCGTCCATCTCGTCCATCAGATCGCCCAACGCGGCGGCGTCCGGGTTCAACTCGCGCTCCGCGAAGGCCAGATCCACGTCTTCCAGAATCACCAAACTCGGGGAGAGCAGGCGGGCGATGCCGCAGACGCTTTTGACGTGCTGCAAACTGCGTCCGGCGACGATCAGCGCCGTGACCCCCGTCAGGGCGCCGACCAAATAGCGGCAGGTATACGTCTTCCCGGTGCCCGGCGGGCCGTGGAACAGCAGCCCGTGCGACAGCGGCAATCCCAGCCGTCGCAGGTCGTCATGCCGCTCCCGGCGATCGATGAGGTTCCGCTTCAACACCGGCAGCGTCGCCGGATCGAGCACGATGTCCTCCGGCGCCATCGCCTCTCGCGATCGGAACCGAAACCGCGGCTCCGGCACGCTGGGACCGGTGCGATAGCGGAAGCCCCCGTCGTCGGTCTCGATCGGATCGAACCGGACCTCCATCAGGGCGTTCCGATAGACGCTGTCCCGCTTCGCGACGGCTTCCCACTCGGCCATCAGCGCCTGAGCCGCTTCGAACGTTGGGGCGGCGACCTCCGCGGTCGTTTCGCCGACCGACCGCACCCGCCAGGCGGCCGGGGAGGACTCGTTCGTCCGCACCCAGACATGATCCGCCGCGAGCCATTCGACCTGGTCCGGGCCGACGTCCTGCTCGGACCGCGGGGCGGGGATCTGCGTTGCGCGCTGCTTGCCGGCCAGCAGGTCGATCAGATCGCAGGATTCCGCCCGGTCGATCGCCACGGCGTCCGGCCCCGCGAGCGTCGCCGCGGCCCGGTGCAGATCGACGAATCGCCAGGCGGGGAACTCCTTGGAAACGACCCGCATCCCCCGCGCCCGGCGCCCGAGCACGCTCCGCACGTTGCGGCGACCGAGCAGCCGGTCGACCGTGCGACGCGGGACGCTGTAGTCGAAGAACAGCCAGATCGCCGTGATCAGCGCCATGCCGCCGACGATGACGCCCAACAGAACCGCGAACGGCTCAATGACGTTCCAGGCCCACATTAGCGGCGCTCCGATAAGGCTCGGCCGCGGGTCCGTAGTTCGTTCAAGAGTTCGTCCAAGTGAGCCTCCGTCGTGAGCGGGTTCATCACCGTGCACCGCAGCGCCGGGACGCCGTCTTTGGCGGTGGGGACGATATAGAATCGACCGCTCCGCACGAGATCCCGCCGCAAATCCTGCTGGAACCGGCCGAGCGTCGCGTCGTTCGCATCTCTCAAGCAGGCAGGGACGTACCGGAACGCGACGATGTTGCACTGCGGATCGTTGAGCGGCTCGAAGTCCGCCGCGGCGTTCAGCTTCTCATACAGCGACCGGGTGAGAGCGAACGTGACGTCGACGAGATCCGTGAACAGCTGCTCGCCGAAGGTCGCCCATGTGCCCCACAGGCCCAGCGCCGCGGCTCGTTTGGTGCATTCGAGCGTTTTCATGCCGCTGTCGTGCTCCGCGAGTCCGGGGTCCGACGGGTCGAATAAATAGGGGGCGTCCTGCCGAAACGCCTCAAACCGATGCTCGCGGTTTTTATAGAACACGAACGCGCACAGCGCCGGGACGAACAGCATCTTATGGGCGTCCCAGATGACGCTGTCCGCCCGCTCGACGCCGTCTAATAAATGTTTATGCGTCGGGGAGAACGCCGCAGCGCCGCCGTGGGCGGCGTCGACGTGCATCCACACGCCATGCTTCTCGCAGACGTCCGCGACGGCGTTCAGATCGTCGAACGCCCCGATCGGCGTGGCGCAGGCTCCGGCGGCGACCGCGACGATCGGCACGCCCTCCGCCCGCAGGCGGGTTAGCGTTTCATCCAAGGCTGACGGATCGATCTGCCGGCGGTCGTTCAACTCGGCTTTGATGACGTTCCGCGTACCCAGTCCCAGCAGCCCCGCGGACCGCGCGATGCAATAGTGGCTCTCCCCGTGGGCGACGAGGACCGGTTGCGGCCCCGACCGCGGCACGCCCTCTTCCCAGCATTTCTTGAAGAGCACGTTGCGAGCGGTCAGCAGGCAAGTCGTGTTGGCGAGGCTCCCGCCGTGAGTCACGAACCCGGCGAACGATCCCGCGTCAAAGCCGAGCTTCTCCCCGAGCGCCGCGACGCAGGCCTCCTCCGCGGCGCTGGCGAACGGGCCCATTTCATAGATCGCCATCGGCTGGTTCGTCACGCTGCCGACGGCGTCGAACAGCCCCGCGATCGGCACGCTCGCGGGCACCTGATGACCAATATACCGCGGCGAATGCAGGTTCTGGCCCCGCTTCAGGATCTCGCCGACCAACCCCCGTACCCGATCGGCGACTTCGTCGTTCGATCCGACCGGTTCGCCCCGCAATGCCGCGGTCGCGGCGGCGATGTTGTCAGCCGGGGCGTTCCAGTTGAGGACCGGTCCCTCGCCGGACAGGCTCTCGGCGAGGTGATCGGCCAGGGCATCGCTGACCGCATGGCCGGAGTCGCGGAACAGTCCCGCGTCGTACGCCGGGGCGATGCGGGCACGGGCGGCGGCGAGGGAGTCGGGTGGGGACATCGGGGCATCGTAAGCGAGCCGGGGGGCTTGTCCCCCCGGACCGGAGCGCAGACGGCGGTTCGCTCCACTCACCGGTCCGGGGGGATGAACCCCCCGGCTCACGATTCCTCCAAGGCAGCGAACCACTCCGCATAGGGCGTGTTCTTCGCCATGTGCCGGTTGAGGTCGGGGGCGCCGTCGGTCCACCAGACCGGGCCGCGTTCGCCGAGGTTCGTCTTCGCCTCGTTCACCGCGGCGCGGGCGGCTTTCAGCGTGTCCGCATCCTCGGCCCGTTTCGCAACGCCCACGGCCCGGCGGGCGGCCATCAGTTCGTTCACCAATGCTTGGCGCCGCTCCTCAGACAGCGACGGATCGGAACGTCGCCACAGCCGACCGCGGACGACGAAGTAGCGGCCGTCCGGGGTGACGGGGTGTTCCATATCGAAAACATAGCAACCCGACGCGTCAGCGAGGGACGGGACCGTATGGTGCCGGCCGATGGCCGATTCCCTCGCTGACGCGTCGGGTTAGTAGGAACTGTCGTCCGATTGCTCCGCCCATCGCCGGGGCAAGCCGAGGCGGTCGCTGGCTTCCCCGAGAATCGCCGCGGTGCCGCTCATGCCGACGCGGGTGACGCCCAGCGCCCGCACTTCGAGCAGTCGGTCCAGCGTTTTGATGCCGCCGCTGGCCTTCACCTCCACGCCGGGCGGGGCGTGGGCGAGCATGAGTTTGAGGTCGTGATCCGTCGCTCCGCCGGGACCGAAGCCGGTGCTGGTCTTCACCCAGTCGGCGCCGGCGACCCCGCAGAGTTCGCACAGCTTTGCCTTCTGAGCGTCGTTCAAATGGCCCGTTTCAAAGATCACTTTGGTCTTCGCCCCGACCTCGCGGGCCGCGGACGTCACGCCGGCGATGTCGCGGCCGACGTCGTCCCAATCCCCGCTGAGCACGCGGGAGACGTTGACGACCATGTCCAGTTCGACGGCGCCGTCCGCCAGCGCCGTGCGGGCCTCTGCGGCTTTGATCGCGGCGGCGTTCAACCCATGGGGGAAGCCGATCACCGTGCCCGTCTTCACCCCGGTCCCGGCGAGGCGGCGGGCGACGTCGGCAATTTTGTGCGGAGAGACGCAGACGCTCGCGACGCCGTAGGCGGCGGCGAGATCGCAACCGCGGTCGTAGTCGTCGTCGGTCAGCGTCGGCGCGAGCAGGGCGTGGTCGATCAATCCGGCGAGGTCTTCCAGCGACCAGTCCGACGGCGTCGCGGCGGACTGGGATGCGACGAGGGAAGAGGTGAGATCGAGCATGGCGCCATCGTATCGCCGTCGATCCGCTTCGCCGTGCGGCGCGGGCTCTGATGCGGGGAAAGGTCGCGGGCGGGCAGGGGGACCGGATAGGCTCGTGGCGTTCGCACCATCCCCTTCAGATTTCGATTCGATGCCCGCCGCCCGCCTGACGCCCCCCCGCATCGCGGTTCTCGCCGCCGCCCTGGTCTTCGTGCCTTCGCTGCCGTCGGCGTTCGCCCAAGGCACGGCAGCCCTGAACGTGCAGGCGGAGAAGCTTCAGGCGGAATACGTCCGCGGGGCGGTCGATCTGGCCACCGAGTACGAGAAGGCCGGCGACCCCGCGGCGGCGATCGCGCTGCTCGAAGGCGTTCGCAAAGTGCTGCCGGACGCCCCCGGCCTAAAGGAGAAAATGGATGCGTTGCAGGACGACGTGCTGAGTGCCGGCGAGACGGCCCTGTCGATCGAGGCGCCGACCGACTGGGTGCCCGTCGCGCAGGTTCGGAAAGGGGCGGCCTTCCGCTTGGCGGCTACGGGCAGCTATCGGATCGAGATGCGCGGCGCCGCGACCGTCGACGGCCTGCCGCACGGCGACGCCGCCGCCGGGTTGATGCCGGACCACCCGCTGGGGGCGCTGATCGGGGCGTACGTCGACCCCACCGCGGCCCAGGGCCGCGGCGCCCGGGACCGCGGCAAGAAGGAATTGCCGAAGGTGTTCCCCGTCGGCAGCAAAGGCGAGGTCGAACGCACCGCCGACGAGTCCGGTCTGCTGATGGTGCGCTTGAACCTGCCGCCCGGCGCCAAGGTGACGGGCAAGTTGAAGCTGATGATGAGCGGTCAGATCACCCCGGCCGACCGCCGCTGAGCGAACCGACCCCTTGTGCTCCCCTCTCCCTCAGGGAGAGGGGCCGGGGGTGAGGGTGGGGAACCCTCACAGGCTTTCGAGCAGAAGATCGAAGCGACTGGAGCGGGCGGACAGCCAAGCGTCGCTGAACGTTGTCAGCCCCCCCACCCC
>NZ_WTPX01000160.1 GCF_013036045.1 Alienimonas chondri | reverse complement strand
CGCCCCCACGACCGCCCCCCACCCCACGGCGACGAGGTAGGGCCAGTGGCGAAGGACGGAGGGGCGGCGGGAGTCGGACATGCCCGCGATCATCGGTCTCGAGAGCGTCGGCGGCTACGCCCCGGCGGCGTGCAGAACGGGTTCCCGCGTCGGGCGCCGACGCCGGCCCTCCCTCGGTTTGACCGCTAGAACCGGCCCCGGTACAGTCCCGCACGGCTCCCGTCCTGCGCGGGGGTCGTACTGAATCTCGCTTCCCTGCCGATCCGCGGCGAAGGCACACGGGCTTCCGAACAGGGCGCTATCCAGCGCCCCGGAACCCAGCCGCGGCGGCGCTCTCCTCGTGCCTGCTGAAAGACGAATCGCATGGCGACCACGCTGAAGGCCAACGACTTCTTGGAGGCCGGCGCCCACTTCGGGCACCGCACGGCCAACTGGAACCCGAAGATGCGGCCCTACATCTTCGGGAAGAAAAATCTCATTCACATCATCGACATCAAGGAGACCGTCCGGGGGATGCTCCGGGCGGAGAAGTACCTGAAAGATGTCGCCGCCGCGAACAAGCTGATCCTGTTCGTCGGCACCAAGCGGCAGGCCTCCGAGCCGGTCCGCGAGGCCGCCGAAGCCTGCGGTTGCCCCTACGTCACCGAGCGTTGGCTCGGCGGCACGCTGACTAACTTCCGCACCGTTCGCGGCCGTCTGGATCGCCTCGAAGAGCTGGAGCACCTCCGCGACACCGGCGAGCTGGACACCTACTCCAAGAAGCAGCAGTCCCGCCTGATGCGGGAGTACCGCAAGATCTACCGCAACCTGAACGGCATGCGGCAGCTGGAGCGGATCCCCGAAGTCATGGTGATCTGCGACCCCAAGAAAGAGCACAACGCCGTCCATGAGGCGAACCTGCTGGGCGTCAAAACCGTCTGCCTGATCGACACCGACAGCAACCCGGACCTGATCAGCCTGCCGATCCCCGGCAACGACGATTCGATCCGCACGATTCGGTTGGTGTTCAACTACCTCTCGGACGCCATCAACTCCGGCAAGCAGCATCTGCCCGAGCCGGAGAAGACCGACGACGAGGTCGAGCCGAAGGCCGTTCCCAGCTACGGCTGATCTTCGTTCCGAGCGTCCGTAACGCGGAGGCCCGGCCGGGCCTCCGCGTTACGGCTTATTTCGTCCCCACTCACGTCTCGCTAACACGACGCCCCCCGATGGCCACCATCACCGCCGCCGCGGTCAAAAAGCTCCGCGACCGCACCGACCTCCCGATGATGAACTGCAAGAAGGCCTTGGTGCAGGCTGAGGGCGACGAGGAGAAGGCGATCGCGATTCTCGCCGAGATGTCCGGCAAGAAGCTGGCCGAGCGCGAAGGCAACGTCACCGCCGAAGGCCGCATCTTTCAGTGGGTCGCCGACGACCACAGCGCCGCGGCGATGGTCGAGATCCAGTGCGAGAGCGATCCGGTCTCCAAGAACGACGCCTTCGTCCAACTGGGCGAGGACTGCCTCAAGCAGCTCGCCGAGGGACCGGGCGCCGGGACGGTGGACGAATTGCTCGACCAGCAAAGCCCCTCCGCCGGCACGACCCTGCGTGAGCAGCACGCGGCGATGAGCAGCAAGATCCTGGAGAAGATCGTCGTCGCCAAGGTCTGCAAGCTGAGCGGCCCGGTCGCCGGCTACGTCCATCACGACGGCAAGACCGCCGTGCTGTTCCAGGCCGACGGCGAGAAGGCCGACAGCCAGACGATGCGGGACGTGGCGATGCACATCGCCGCCATGCGTCCGACCGTCACCGTCGCCGAGGACCTCGACGCCGAGGCCGTGAAGGCCGAGCGCGATCGCCTCACCGGCGAAGCCAAAGCCTCCGGCAAGCCGGACAACATCATCGACAAGATCGTCGACGGCCGCATGAAGGCGTATTACGTCGAAAACGGCGTGTTGAACCTGCAACCCTTCGCCAAGGACGACAGCAAGACCGTCTCCCAGGCGCTGAACGAGCAGAACCTCACCGCCAAGGGCTTCGTCCTCTGGGCGCTCGGCCAAGGCTGAGAGTCTCTAGTCTGCCGCGAGTGAACATGCCGAATGGCGAACGAGGCGCCCCTCTTCGTCATTCGGCATTCTTCATTCCGCCTTTTCAAGTTCCCGCGACCGCCGCCCAAGCCGCCCGCCATGCCCTCCACCGCCTACAAACGCGTCCTGTTAAAAGTCTCCGGCGAGACGTTCTGCCGGCGGGGGGAGAGCGGCATCGCGATGGATCAGGTCGGGGTGCTCTCCGATCAGATTAAAGACGTGGTCGGCACGGGCTGCGAGTTGGCCGTGGTTACCGGCGGCGGGAACATCCTGCGGGGCAAGCAGTTCAGCGAAGTCTCCGCGAGCATCAACCCGCCCACGGCCCACTACATGGGCATGCTGGCGACCGTGATCAACGGTCTGGCGCTGCGGGACGCTTTGGAAAGCGTCGGCGTCGACGTGCGACTGCAAAGCGCCATCCCGATGGCGAACGTCTGCGAGCCGTTCATCAAAGGACGCTGCGAGCGGCATCTCGAAAAGGGGCGGGTCGTGATCCTCGCCGCGGGGACCGGCAGCCCGTTCGTCACCACGGACACCGCCGCCGCCCTCCGCGCCCGGGAGATCGGCGCCGACGCCGTGTTGAAGGCCACCAAGGTCGACGGAATCTATTCCGAAGACCCGCTGAAGAACCCGCACGCCCAGCGGTACGAGACGATCACCTACAAAGAAGTCCTCGACAAAGGCTTGCAGGTGATGGACGCGACGGCGATTCACCACTGCATGGAAGGCCAGATTCCGATCGTGGTGTTCGACTACCAGCGGGCCGGGAATATCGCCCGCGTCGTCGCCGGCGAAACGATCGGCACGACGGTCTCCGGGTAGATCATCGGGCGTTCCCGGAACGGCGGAACGGTACAGTTCGCGTCGCTATCATCGGGCAGCCCCCGCAACTCGCGAGTTCCCCGATGAACGACGATTATCCCGACGACGACTTCGCGGACGACTATCAAGAGCGCCCCCGACATGCACCGCCGCCCGGCGGCTATCCCGGCGGCGGTTACCCCCAGAAGCATCCGGGGGCGGAGAAGAAGCTGATCTGCGGTTTGCTCGCGATCCTGGTGCCCGGGTTGGGCATTCATAAGTTCGTGCTGAACATGACGACCCCGGGCATCATCATGCTCGCGGTGACCGTCAGTTGTTCGATCCTGACCCCCTGCCTCTTCGTGCCGATCCTCGGGGCGATGGCGATGTCCGTCATCAGCATCATCGAGGGCATCCTCTACCTGACGAAGTCGGACGAGGAGTTCTATCAGACCTATATGGTCGAGAAGAAAGAGTGGTTCTGAGCGGCGCCCCGCTGCGGCCTGCACATTTCCTGTCTCCCCTCGCCCCTTTTTGGGGAGAGGGGTCGGGGGTGAGGGGCATTCAGAGTTCGGACGCTCTTCAACGATCCGCCAAGCACATTCCGGTTTGTGCGAACCACAACACAAACGAATGCGTTTGAGGGTTCGCCACCCTCACCCCCGGCCCCTCTCCCTGCAGGGAGAGGGGAGCAAAAAGGCGCTAAGTCAGCACCGGCAGGCCGCCGAGGTGCGTGACCTCGCGGGTGACGATCGAACCGAGCAGCGTGGTGCCGGTGCAGTCTTCGACCTCCACCTCCGCGGCGCTGCCGATCAGGCGGGGGTTGCCGTCGAAGACGACGATCCGATCGCACCGGGAATGCCCGGTGAGCTGCACCGTCCCGCCCGGAGCGGAGGCGTCGTCGCGGTCGTCTTCCTTCTTCTGCCGGACGCTCGGCCCCTCGACCAACACGGAGACCCGGCGTCCGATCAGGCGGGCGTTCTCCTCCTCGCTCACCTCGTTCTGCACGGCCAGCAGCTCGTTGTTCCGCCGGCGCTTCACCTCCTCCGGCACGTCGTCTTCGAGGCGTTCATGCGCCTTGGTGCCGGGACGCGGGGAGTATTTAAAGATAAAGCTGTTTTTGAACCGGAACTCGCGAATCGAGTCGATGCTCTTCTGAAAGCTCTCCTCGCTTTCGCCGGGATTGCCGACGATAAAGTCGCTGCTGACGGAGCAACCGGGGACGATCTCCCACACGCGCTGCATCATGTCCCGATAATGGGCGACGGTATAACCGCGTTTCATCACCTTGAGCACGTCGTCGCAGCCGCTTTGCAGCGGGACGTGCAGATAGTGATAGCACTTCGGCAGATCGCGGATCGCTTCGAGCAGATCGTTGCCGAGATCCTTCGGATAGCCGGTGACGAACTTAATCCGTTCGATGCCGGGCGTGTCGTGGATCAGATAGAGCAGATCGCTGAGGCGATAGGTCTTCCCCTCGCCGGAGTGTTTATAGCTGTTGACCGTCTGGCCCAGCAGGGTGATCTCCTTGACGCCCTGCCCGGCAAGGATTTCGACCTCCTTCTTCACGTCCGACGGCGCCCGGCTCTGTTCCGGGCCGCGGGTCGTGGGGACGACGCAATAAGTACAGAACTTGTCGCAGCCGATCATGATCCGCACGAACGCCTGGTGCGGCGTGGGCCGCATCGTCGGTTCGCGGAGCGGATCGTAGCTCTCGAAGCTGGCTTCGATCTCCTTGCGGCCCCCGCCGCGACGGGAGAGCGACAGCGCCGTCAGCCGGCTTTTCGAGCCGAGGACCGCGCTTTGACGGGCGGCGTCGATCAGATCGGGCACCTCCGCGAGTTGCCCGGTGCCGACCACCAGATCGACGTGCGGCGCCCGGCGGAAGATCAGATCCTGATCCTTCTGGGCCATACAGCCCAGCACGCCGATCACCGTGCCGGGCCGGCTCCGTTTGCGATACTTGAGCCGACCGAGCGAGGAATAGATCTTCTGTTCGGCCTTCTCCCGGACGGAGCAGGTATTGAACAGCAACGTGTCGGCCGCCTCGGGATCGGACGTGACCTCATAGCCACGTTGACGCAACGCCCCCACGACCAGCTCGCTGTCGAGCACGTTCATCTGACAGCCGACCGTCTCGATATACAGCCGACGGTTCGGCGGGGAAACGTCGGGGGCGGGGGCGTCGGCGGCGGTCATCACGGTGCGTCGGGAGCGGAGGCGATCGGCAGTCTACGCCGCCGCGGAACGCGGCGGCAGGCCGATTGCTTTGAAGCGTGTGGAAGCCGGGCGAGCGTCGCCCGCCGTCAGATGGGCTTCGTCACCGGTTCGTCTTCGGTCACCACGTCGTTCCCGTTCCCGTCCGCAATGCCGTTGGCGGCCGGAGTGGCGGCGGTGCGGAAGCGATCCTCCAACAAGTCCCAGTCGACCGACAGCGTCCCGCCGGTATCCTCGTGCTGGGCGCGCCACTCGGCGAGCAGGTCGACGCAGGCGTGGTCGATGTAGCTCAGTTCCGTCAGATCGGCCCGGACATCCGCATTGGACGGGATTTCGTCCAACGTCTCCGCCAGCTTGGGCAGTTTGAGGAAGGTCGCGGCGCCTTGCAGGCGCAGGTGCACGATCGGCGGAGCGCCCGGAGGGGTCGACTCGTCAATTTCGACCTTGGCGTTCAGCTTGCCGAACTTCGTCAGCAGGCGAATCGCAGCCAGAATGATTCCCGCGACCACCCCGCTGAGGAGGTCCACCGCCACGATGCCGGCGACGGTGACGAAGAACACCACCAGTTCGCCTTTCCCGAGCTTCCACAACTCACCGACGGCGGCGAAGTCGATCAGCCGCCAGCCGACGTACACCAGCACCCCGGCCAAGGCGGTCGTCGGGATCAGCGCCAGCAGCCATCCCAGCAGGGCGACGAAGATCAGCAGCCAGACGCCGTGCAGGATGGCGCTGGACCGGCTGGTCGCCCCGCTGCGGACGTTGGCGCTGCTTCGCACGATCACGCCGGTCATCGGCAGCGCCCCGAGGAGTCCGCAGATGGAGTTGCCCACGCCTTGGGCGAAGAGTTCCCGGTCGAAATTCGCTTTGGGAAACTTGTGCAGTTTGTCGACCGCCGCGGCGCACAGCAGCGATTCGGCGCTGGCGACCGCCCCGATCAACAACCCGCCGCCCAGCACGGCCTGCCAGTCCATCGTCCGCAGGACGGTCCAGGTGGGGAACCGGATTTCGTCGGCCAGCGATGCGGGCACCTCCACGTAGACCACGGGCAGGATGAACGCCCACGCCGCCACGGTCGCCGCCAACACCGCCAGCAGCGGGGCCGGGATCACGTTCAACGGCTTGAGCGGGCCGACCTTCGTGACCAGAAACTGCCACACGACGATCACCGCGATCGTCAACAGCCCCAGCTTGGCGGCGATGTCGTGGTTCTTCAGGCTGTACTCGAAGTCCAGCAGGGCGTCCTCCGCGGCGTCGACTTTCCGGCGAACCTCCAACGCCGCCTCGGCGGACGGATCCCCGGCGGAGGCCAGCGCATCGCGGGCCGCCGCGAGCGCTTCGGTCGCCTCCGCCAGATGAGCGACGCGTCGCTCGCTTTTCTGCCCCTTGTCCAGCCCCGCGGCGACGAACGCCTCCCTGACCCCGTCGAGCTGCTCCACGATCTCCGCCTGCGTCGCCGCCAGAGCCTCGGCGTCCTCGGCCAAACCCTCGACGATCACGATCGTCGCCGGATCGTTTTCGTCGCCCAGCACGGGGGCGAAGTCGGTGGGGACATGTTCGGCGACGCGTTCCCGCAAGATTTCCTGCCGCTCGTGCAGGGCGCCGCTCGCCTTGAGCAGATCCACCTTGGCCGACCGTTCGCTCTCCGACCGCAGTTTCGGCCAGGGGAGCCCTTTGGACACGGCCTCGGGGATCGTCACGAGGTTCTTCAGTCCCCCCCCGGGCGGCACGTCGTCCACCAGCACGTGCATCTGGCTGGCGAAGATCAGCACGCCGATCCCCGTCAGCATCCCGCGGATCACCGCCGGACTGACCGCGCGGAACCAAACCCCCAGCCCCAACGCTCCGCAGATGATTTGCAGCACCCCGCCGACCAGCACGCACAGACCGAGCGTCTCGATCCCGTGGTTCACGACGATGTCGTACACGATCACCGTCAGCCCCGCCGCCGGACCGGACACCTGCAACGGCGCCCCGGCGAGGAACCCCACGATAATCCCCCCCACAATCCCGGTCACCAGCCCCGCCGAGACCGGCACGCCGCTGGCGATCGCAATGCCCATGCAAAGCGGCAGGGCGACCAGAAACACGACGACCGACGCGGAAAAGTTGCGTGCGGGCGAATCGAGGAGCCCCGGGGGGGCGGGCTTCACGGCTGGCATCGTCGGGGGGTGCAGTCGTCTCGGGAAGGCGGCGAGATCCTACTGTCCCGAACTTCCCCGACAACCGCGCCGGCCATACCCCGAGCCAAACTCCGGCCAGATCCTCAGGCCGCCCGTCGCAAGGGGCGGCGATACGCGACGGTCGGCGTCGGCGCCGCGAGCGCCGCTCGTTCCCGGTCGCGGACCGCCATCTCCTGCCACACCACCGGATGCCACAGCGGATCACGCTCCGCGACGGGGACGTGATGTTCGCGGGCCCATCGGCGGAGCTTCAACTCCGCAATCGCATCGAGCGATCCGGTCACGGGAGCCGCCTCCGGGGCCGCGACTGGCGCCGCTACGGGGGCCGCTACGGGGGCCGTCGACGGGTCGTGCAGCGTGAGAGTCGACATGGGAGCGAGCGAACCGGACACGGGGCGAACTCCGGTGGGTTCGGCCGATCCGTGCGGTATTCCACAACGCCCGTCCGAGCGTCGCCGCGACCGCTAGGAACGTCAGCGTCGCACGGCCCCGCGCAGTGAACCGCACGGCAGACGAAGGCCGAGGCGTTCCGGAACGGACCTCGACGAGGCCGCGTCTCCGAATCGACCGCGCTCACTCGTCCGCGCAGCTCACTCGTCCGCGCAGAGGGGACGGATCAGGAGATAGAGGGGAACCGCCAGCGCCGCCCCGACCGTCGGGCCGACGAGGTAGAGCCAGAGATCCGTGAATTCCGTCGCGGCGATCGCCGGGCCGAGCGATCGAGCCGGGTTCATGCTCGCCCCGCAGACCGGTCCGAACGCCATCGCCTCGATCGCCACCACGCCGCCGATCGACAGCCCGGCCAGCAATCCCTTCTCCTTCGGCCCGGTGGCGACGGCGAGGATCGTCGTCATCAACCCGCAGGTCATCGCCGCTTCGACCGCCAGCGCCCCGTACTGGGTGATCCCGATCGCCGCGTTCGGCCGCGTCACTCCCGCGTGGGCCGGTTCCCCCAGCAGCGCCAGCAACCCATACGCCGCGACGGTCGCCCCGAGGCACTGGGCCAGCACATAGACCGGCACGTCCCGCCAGGCGAGCCGCCGATCGAGGGCGAACGCGATCGTCACCGCCGGGTTGAGATGCGCCCCGCAGATCGGGCCGACGGTTTCGATCACGCAGAACACGACCAGCCCGAAGGCCAAGGCGACGCCGGCATGGCTGACGGCCCCGTCCGTCGCCGCGTTCACCGCCGCGGCCCCGCAGCCGATCGACACCAGGGCGAACGTCCCGAGAACCTCCGCGATCGCCCGCTGCCAGAGCGGATCGCACCAGAGCGCCCCGCGGCAGTGGGCGGGGGCTTTGTTCAAGGGAATCGCGGCGTTCGGGGAAGGAGCGGAGTGGCTTGGTCACGACAGCCGTCGCGGCACAGACCCTCAATGCATCCCCGGAGCCAATGGATTGCCGGCAGGACTACCGCCGGGCCGGCGTGACCCAGAGGAAGCCGTGCCCGGCCTCGTCGCGACGGAGTTCGCTTTTGAGGGCGTGCTCCGCGACAGCGTACCGAACCGCCTTGTCCCACGTCCCGCGGCCGGGGGGAACGGAGACGGTGTCCGCCGCCGGGTCGACGCCGACCGACCGCAACGCCGCGACGTCCATCACCACCGGCACGCCGCTCTCCGCCTCGACGGCCTTGGCGAAGTCGTTCAGCGTGCTCTCCCGCACGCCGAGCGTCGTGAGCGTGAACAACCCGCCCGCCGCCGCCAGCCGACCGGGCCCCGCCGCCGTCCTCCACCCGACCGGCCACGCTCCGGCCGGCGGCTCCGCCCCGGCGACTTCGGCCTCGGCGGTGCCGGGAATCGCCGTCAACTCATCGCCCGGGGGACGCAGGTCGATCGCCAGCTCCAACGAACCGGCGGGCGTGCGAGCGGGATGAAAGGCCAACCCCCGCCGGGCCAGCGCCGCGGCCAATGCGGCGCCCTTCGAGAACGCGGGCAGCGCGCCGTCTCCGAGCGCCGGGTCCGGCCCCGCCAGCTTCGCCTTCGCCGCCGCGGAGAACCGCACCGGCAGCGTCGGCGGCAACTCCAACGCCAGCAGCGCCGGCCCGATCGGCCCGTCGGAGACCGCGACGAACTCCGCCGGCGACGGCGCGGACAACGCGGTGAAGACCGCGCGGAACTGCGTCTGACTCAATCCCCACAGCGGTTGCCCGTTCGGATCGCCGGCGGCGCCGTGGGTCGTCAGCGAATCGACCCAATCGGACAGCGCCTGCCGATCGCTGGGCTGAAACGATTGACCGGGGAACTCGAGGGCCCCGTTCGACGTCAGCCGGCCGGTCGCGATCACGGTCCGCAACCCGACGCCGACGTTCTCCGTTACGCCAATCGAATCGCCGGGGCGACCGGTCCGCACGCTGGTGTCGGCGCCCAGCGCGGCGAGCGATTCCCGCCACCGCCGCGTGCCCAGCACGCCCGCCGCCCCGTCCACCAGCACGACGACCCGCACCTGCGTGACGAGTCCGTCCGCGCTCCGTTCGTCCCCGACTCGCCCGCCGGCCATCTCGCGGGGTCCGCTGAGGGCGGCGTTCGGCACGCCGCCGCTGAAGTCGCCGAACGAATACCCGCTGGACGCCGGTCGCGTCGGCCGCCGCCGCGCGGCGTCGCGTTCCCGCTGGGCCAGTCGCACCGCCGCCCGACGCTCCGCCATGCTCGGCCCGTACCCGGCGCGATTCCGCTCCTGGGCGCTGACCTCGGAGACGGCCGGCCCGCCCGCCATCGTCGCCGCGAGCAGCATCCATCCGGTCGCGCGGGCCCCGATCGCGCGGTACGACGGGCGGCGAGACAGGCGGGCGGTCATAGCGACACGGCGGCGGGACGAACGAACGGCGGGGCGAAGGACGTCGCAGTCAGCGACATCGATTCTATCGGGCCGATCGTCCGTCGGGGGCCGGTTAGCGGCGGACCGTGCCGGCTGTGCCGTTCGCTCCGGCTGTGCGGGCGGCCGGGGCCGCGTCGGTTCCTGTCGCCGACCACGTCCCCGGCGCCGTGGCGGAGAGGAACCGGGCCAGCGCACCCGACACGTCGGCCGGCACCGGGGACGTGGTCGGCGACAGGA
>NZ_WTPX01000016.1 GCF_013036045.1 Alienimonas chondri | reverse complement strand
GCGAACGACCGACTGGCCGCGGCGCTCTCCTCCCCCGCGGCGGCAGCGGGACCGATGCGCGATCGCCTGCTGAGGGGAGCGAACCTCACGCCGCCGGCGCCCCTCCCCGGACGCCTGCGGTGGGCGATCGCGACGCTGGCGCTTTGCTTCGCGACGGCGGGCGGCTGGCTGCTCGTCGCTCCCTCCACCGCCGCCGCGGCCGCCGCCCGTCTGACCGGGACCGCGGGAGAAGAACAGTTACGTTTGGAAATCGCCGGGCGACTCGTTCCGCGGGGCGTCGCGGAGATTCGGGTCGCCGCGGGACTCGATGCGACGGTGCGGGCCGTCGGCGTCGACGGCCGCTCGCCCGGGGCGATTCGTTGGCGGGCCGCCGGCACGGTGCCGACGCCCAACGGCCCCGGCGCCGTGCGGCTGACGGTCGGCGAGCGCCCGGCGATCATCGCGGCCGCGGCGGATGGCTTTCGTTCGACGCTCCTCACGCTGCGTCCGATTCCCGCGCCGGTCGTCGCGGAGTTCCTGACCACGGTCGAATCGCCGAGCGGTGCGATCTCGCCGGCGCTCTCTCCCACCGTCGTCTCGGCCGAGCCGGCGGATCGCGTCCGCATCAAAATCACTCCGTCTCGCCCGGCCGAGATGCGTCTGGTCGTCCCGCCAGACGGGCCGACCGCCCGTCGGAACGGCGACGGCTGGACGCTGGCGGCGCTCCCCCCCGGCGATTGGCCGGTGGGCGTCGTGCTGACCTCCCGCGAGCGGCCCTTCGTCTCCGCCCCCGCCGGCGACGCCGCTTCGGTGCGTCCCCTGTTCACGCTGCGGGTGAAGGCCGACGCCCCGCCTCGCGTCGACCTCACGTTGCCCGCCGAGGGCGCCACGGTCACCCCCGACGGGTCTTTGCCCGTCGCGGCCCGTGCGGAGGACGACCGCTCGGGGCTGCGAATCGAGGCGATGGTCGACGGCCGAGCGGCGCTGACGGCGGAGGCCGGTGAGAAACTCGCGGTCGCGCTGGACGGTTCGATCACAGCGCCGGCGGATGTGCCGGTCGGGGGGGACTTCGTCGTGCTCGCCGCCGCCAACGACAGTAGTGGACGCCGAACCGAGACGGAGCCGCGGAGGGTGCGGGTGGTCTCTGAAGAGGAGAAACGCGCGGCGTTGGAATCGGCCGTTCCCCCGATCGCCGACGCATTGAGCCGGGCGGCCCGTGACGCCGAGGACCTGGCAAACCGGCTCGCCGCCGGCGGCGCCGTCGAGCCGGCGGAGATACGCCGTCGGCTCGACCGGCTGGACGCGACGTTCGCCGCCCCGGTGCGCTCCCTCATCGCGGAAGCCCGGGCGAACACGGTTCCCCCCGGCCCGCGGCTGACGGCGGCCGAACGTGAACAACGTGACGGGCTGCCGGCGGCGATCGTTACGGCCGATCAGCTTCGCACGGCGCTGCGGGAGGGTAGAACCGACGGCGCCGGCGCCGCGGAGCGATTCGCGGAGCGGCTTGCCGAAAGCGCCGATCGGCTGCGGAAAGCGATCGCCGCCGCGGACGGGACCGCGACCTCTGACGCGCTCAAGGCCGAACAGATCGCGCTGACCGAGCGGACCGTCGCCGCGGTCGGCGGAGCGGAAGCCCCGGCGAATCTGACTGATGAGCAACGCCGGATCGCCGCGGCGCTGGGTGCCCTCCGCGACGGCCCGGCGGCCGGTGCGCTGCGAGCGGCGGCGCGTGAATTGACCGCGGGAAGGCCTGCGGAGGCCGTTGTTCGGCAACGCGAAGCGCTCGCGGTCTGGGACGAATCCCTGGAGAAGGCCGCGTCCGGCGGTTCGTCCCCCGCACGCACCAGAGCCGCGATCACCGCGCTCGCCTCCCGGCAGCGGGCCGCGGCGGCGGCCCTGCAAACGTTGATCGACGACGGCCTCGTCGGGCGCCGTGCCCTGCGGGAGCTGCGTCGCATGGGGGACGAGGAGGAAGCCGTCGTCGCGGAGTTGAACGAACTCATCACCGCGACCGACCCCGCGACCGGAGCGGCGCTGCGGGCGTCCGCTGAGGATGCGGGCGCGGTCGTCGTCGGCGTGACGGACCGTCGGTCCGCGGAGGAGTTGTTCCCCCTCGCCGAGCGCGCCGCGGCTCGATTGGAGGCGTTGGCATCTGCCGCCCAAGCCGCCGCTCCCGAAGCGTCGGCTGCCGATCCACCTTCTCCCCCCGAGGGCGACCCGACCGACGGGGACTCACCAGACCTGACGACGCTCATCGGCTGGCAGCGGTTTCTGAGGGAGCGCACGCTCTCGGACTCCCCCGATCTCCCCGCGCTTGCCGGGGAGCAGCGGAGCCTCGCGGCGCTCCTGCCGAGCGAGGCGCCGGTCGGCGTCGCCGCGACGGAGGCGGCGGATCGGCTCGACGAGGGCGATTCCTTCGCCGCCGCGGACCGACAGCAGGCGACGCTGCAACTGTTGGAATCGATGATCGAAGAGGCGAAGTCGGCCGCGGGGGCGTCCGCATCGCCGACGGACGCGGACGCGGGTACACTGCCCGACGCGGGGACGTCCGCTGCGACCGCGCCGGACGCCGACGCAGCCGGCGCCGAAGGATCGACCGCGGGGGCGGGCGGCTCGTCCACGGGCAAAGGGTCCACGGGCACAGGATTGCTCCCCGCCGGCGTCGCAGACGGACCGACGTTCCCCTGGGGCCGACTGCCGCCCCGGTTGCGGGAACGGCTCGCCGACGCCGCCGATCTCTCCGCCGCCCCCGGCTTCGCCGACCTCACAGCTCGCTATCGATCGCTCCTGGGCGAGTCGATCGCTTTGCCCCCACTTCCCTCCTCCACGCCCGACTCCTCCCCGTGACCGCCTCGTCCCGCCCCGCTGATCCTCGCGCCGGCGGCCCGAGCGGTCCGTCGTCCTCCGGGGGATCGGTTCCGCCGCCCGTCGTGCCGGCGCCGCCCACGCCGGGGCCGCCGAAGGAAGAGGATGCGATTCGCCTGCAACGCTTTCTCGCCGCCGCCGGCTTCGGCGCCCGGCGGGAGTGCGAGGAACTCATCACCGCGGGCCGGGTGACGATCGAAGACGAAGTCGTCACGGAACTCGGCACGAAAGTGGTGCCGGGCGAACAGGAGGTGCGCGTCGACGGGGAGCGGGTGAAGGTCGCCGCCCGGAAGTACTACCTGCTGAACAAGCCGGCCGGCGTGCTGTGCACCAACCGCGACCCGCACGGCCGGCCGCGGGCGGTCGATCTGGTGGAAGCGGGCGACACGCGGCTGTTTACCGTCGGTCGATTGGACGAACACAGCCGCGGCCTGCTGATCGTTACCAACGACGGAGCGCTGACGCAGAAGCTGGCTCATCCGTCGAACCGGGTGATCCGCAAGTATCGGTTGCAGGTGGCCGGCGTCCCGAAGCCGGAGACGCTGCGGGAGCTGCGGAAAGGTCTGCACTTCGAGGAGGGACTGTTCCGCCTCAACACGGCGAAGCGAATCAAGACGCACGGCAGCAGCGCCACGGTCGAGGTGGAACTCGCCCAGGGCCGCAACCGCGAGATTCGCCGGTTGTTCGCCCGGGTGGGACACAAGGTGATGCAGCTGGAACGGGTGCAGTTCGGCCCGCTGAAGCTGGGCGATCTGGCGCCGGGGAAGTTCCGCCAACTGACCCGCGAGGAAGTGAAGGCGCTTCAGAACCTCAAGCCGGAAGACGCAGACAAGGCTCCGCACGCGATCGGTCGGTCGGCCCGCGCGAAACGGCCGGGGAACCAACCGCCGAAGGGCTTCGGCGGCAAAGGTCGCGGGGGGTTCGGCGGTAAGAAGGGCGGATACGGCCCGCCGGACAAGAAGGGGCACCGCGGCGGGATGGGCGGCGGAGCGCGCCCGAGCGGACGAGGTCGGCGATGAGCGGTCCTCACGCTCCCGCCCATGAGCCGCTCGCCCATGAGCCGCTCCCGCATGCCGACGCGGTCCAGACGATCGCGACGGTCGGCCTGCAGGAACGCATTGCCCGGGACACGTTCCGCCTCGTGCTGGAGTGCCCGGAGATCGCCGCTCGGATCGAACCGGGGCAGTTTCTCATGCTGCGTCTGCCCGGCCGGGACGATCCGCTGCTGGGCCGCCCGTTTGCGCTCTACGACGTGGGATCGGACGGCACATCGTTTTCGATCGGGTACGTCGTCATCGGCAAGATGACCCGGTTGATGACCGAGCTGCGGGCCGGCGATCAGGTCGAGCTGTGGGGTCCGCTGGGCAACGGCTTCCCCAAGCCGCCCGAGTCGAACGCCGGGCCGACGTTGATGGTCGCCGGGGGCATCGGACAAACGCCGTTCCTCGCCGCGGGGCGCGAGATCCTCGGCGCCGCGGCGTACGGCGAGCGCGGTCGGTTCGAGGCGTCGGCCCATCCTCCCGAACTGCTGTACGGCGCGCGATCCGCCGAGTACGTCGCGGAAGTCGATCGGTTCACGTCGCGGGGCATTTCGGTCTCCGTGGCCACGGACGACGGTTCGGAGGGCCATCACGGCTATGTGACGGAGTTGCTGGAACGCCGTCTCCATGCGGACCCCCGACCGGCGCGGGTTCTCACCTGCGGGCCGGAGCCGATGATGGCGGCGGTCGCCAAGCTGTGCGAAGCGGCCGGCGTGCCCTGCTGGGCGAGCCTCGAAAGCCCGATGGCCTGCGGGTTCGGCGCCTGTTTCTCCTGCGTGGTGCGGGTGAAACAAAGCGACGCCGCGGAAGGCTGGGACTACCGCCGCAGTTGCCTGGAAGGTCCGGTGTTTCGGGCGGAGACGCTCGTCTTCGATTGATCCGAGCCACGCCCGCCGGCGCCGTTTGCGGCCCCCCCCACGGTGCGTCACACTGACGAAACTTGCCCCTTCCTCTCAAGAATGCTCGACGAATGACGCCGCTCGCTCTCTGCCTCGCTCCCCTCTGCCTCACCTTGGGGGCCGCCGCCCCCGATCACCATGAAGAGGCCGAGGACGGCTGGGTCTCCATGTTCGACGGCAAGACGCTGGACGGGTGGAAGATTAGCGAAAACGGCGCCTGGGCCGTGGAAGACGGCGCGATCAAGGTGAGCGGCAACCGCTCCCACCTGTTCCACGGCAAAGAGCTGACCGATTTCGTCTTCGAATGCGAGGTGAAGACGACCCCCGGCAGCAACTCCGGCATCTTCATCTGCACGAAGTATCAGGATGAAGGCTGGCCGACGCAGGGCTATGAGGTGCAGGTGAACGTCTCGCACAAAGACCCGGTGAAGTCCGGCTCGCTGTACAACACGGTCAAGCGATTCGACGCCGGCGTGCCGGATGACGAGTGGTACACGCAGCGGATCGAAGTTCGCGGCGACAAGGTGCGGGTCTCGATCAACGACGAACTGCTGTACGAGTTCGTCGAACCGCCCGGCGTGACCATCCCCCGGAAGCTGGGCAAGGGCGTGATCGCGTTGCAGGCCCACGACCCGAACAGCGTCGTTTACTTCCGCAATCTGAAATACAAGGACCTTTCCGGTGAGTGACGGACCCGTTCAACCCGGCCCGATCGGCAAACGCTGCGTCGTGCTGTCGATTCCGGGCCTGCGCGAGCGGGATCTCGCGGGGATGCCCCGGCTGACCTCGCTGATGAAGGCCGGGGTGACGGTTCCGCTGGAGCCGGACTTCCCCGCCGTCACCTGCCCGGTGCACGCGGCCCTGACGACCGGGGCCGCGGCGTCCGAGCACGGGATCACCGCGAATGGGTTCTATTGGCGCGATGGAACGGACGTCCCGGAGCGCTCCAAGCCCGGCACGGTCGAGCTGTGGACCGCTTGGGACGCTGCCGTGCAGAGTCCGCGAGTCTGGGATCGGCTGAAGGACGCGGACGAATCGCTGACCTCCGCCGTCTGGTTCCCGATGCCGGCGAAAGGGGCGACCGCGGAGACGATCTGCACCCCGGCGCCCATCCACAACCCGGACGGTTCCGAGTCGCTGTGGTGCTACACCAAGCCGACGGAGCTGTACGGCGAGTTGATGGGCGAGTTGGGCCACTTCCCGCTGATGAACTTCTGGGGGCCGTTGTCCGCCGTGAAGAGTTCGCAGTGGATCGCGGACTCCGCCGTCCTCGCCCAGCGGACGCATCCCACGCGGTTTGCGTTCATCTATCTGCCGCACCTCGACTACGGCGCCCAGAAGTTCGGCCCGGACAGCCCGGAGCACGACAAGGCGGTCGGCGAGTTGGACGAGGTGATCGGTTCGCTCGCCGCGGGCCTCAAGGAGGCCTTCGCCGGAGACGAAGCCACCTGGATCGTCGCCGGGGAATACGCGATCACGCCGGTCAGCGGGCCGGTGTTCCTGAACACGGCGCTGCGAGACGCGGGCTTCCTCACGGTCGAGGAACGGGACGGGCATGAGTACCTGAACCCGGCGACCGCCGGCGCCTTCGCGCTGTGCGATCATCAGCTCGCGCACATCTACTTGGATGATCCCAGTCAATCAGCGCGGGTGATGGCGGCGCTGTCGCAGATTGACGGGATCCAGTCGATGTCCGCGAAAGAGGGGCGCGGACCGATGGGCATGGACCATCCGCGAGCCGGCGACATCGTCGTCACGGCCGACCCGGATCGCTGGTTCGCCTACTACTGGTGGACGGACGAAGCGAAGGCGCCGCCGTTTGCCCGGACGGTCGATATCCACCGCAAGCCGGGTTACGACCCGGTCGAGATGTTCCTGAAGCCGGGAACCCGCGAGACGCCGCTGGACGCTTCGCTGGTGAAAGGCTCCCACGGCCTGACGCGGAAAACCGGCGGCGGGGCGGCGACGGATACCGTGCTGCTGATCTCCGACCCGGACCTCCGCCCCGCCGGCGGGCCGGCCCGGCACGCGGAGATTCCGGATCTGGTGTTCCGCTGCCTGACCGACGTCTCGTGAAGACCGAGGCGGGTTTCTGAGGGCGCATTGAAGCGTGGCGGCTTCGATCAACGCTTGCGGTTTCGCGGCTCCCGGCTGCTCTCGGGCGCTGCGAAACCGCCAGCGAAGCCCGGTTCCCGGAGAGAGCCGTGATCCCGCCCTGGCGCTCTGTGAGCGACGGCCGGTCCTGCGGGCGCACGGCGGCGGAATGATCTCCGGGGGCGGCGGGCGCCGATTCGTCCTCACATGGCCGCCCCCCCGACCGCCGCGATCCCGCCGGAGTTCGCGAACGTGCTGCGCGACGGCACGAACCGCGAGCGGTTGGAGATGATCCAGTCGCGCGCCTCCCTCTCCGACGCGGTCGATCGCGAGTTGCGCACCGCGGTGCGCGGTTGGGACACGCTGCTCCGCTTGATCTGGCGTCATCCCGATCCCGCGGTTCGCGTGGCGGGGCTGAATCTGGTTGCGGACGCGGGCTTGCTGGGCGAGGGGAGCGCCGTCTTGGAAGCGCTCTCCGATGAACGGGCCGAGGTGCGGGAAGCGGCCACCTCCGCCGCCGCCGCGCTGGCCGAGGCGGCGGGCGCCGCGATGCGGACCGACGGAAGGGACGACCCGGGCCGGCAGGCATTCGTCGCGGCGTTGGCGGCCCATCTTATCGCGGACGGACCGCAGTCGGAGGCGGCGGCGGGTTGGCTGACGATCTCCGCGGCGGCGGGAGACAAGGAGCTGATCGCCGTCTCGGACGACCCGATCGCGGGGCCGAAGTTCGACGCGGCGCTGCAATCCGTCCGTCACCCGGGGACCGCACGCGCGCTGCTAAGCCTGTTGAGCTTGCGGCGGCCGCCGCGGTCCGCCGTGCGGGCGGCGGGACGGACGGACCCGGAGTTTCTCATTCCGCTGTTGAAGACGGTCGCGCGGGCGGGCGCCGGCTCGCTGCCGGGATTGCCGCCGCTGGAGTGGTTGGCATCGCCGCAGGAGGCGCTGCGGACCGTGCCCCGCAACCTGCAAACCGCGATCGAGGAGTTGGCCGACCGGGTGTGCGAACCCGGCCGCAGTCGGCGGGCGGTCCGGCTCTGGCTGATCGCCCGGGGGACCGCGGCGGGGCGGCGGGCGGCGGAACCGGTGCTCCGCGAGTTGCCCGCGGACGCCCGTTGGGAGGCGCTGACCACGGCGCTGCACTCGTCGGACGTGGACGTCGTCGCCTGGGCGACCGAACTGCTCGTCGTGCATCGCGTGCCGGGTTGGCCGCGGCTTCTGCTGGCGCTGTCCGACCATGAAAGCGGCGCCGTCCGGGCCGCCGCCGCCGCTGCGCTCCGGGACGCCGCCGATCAACCGGGCGGTCGCCCAAGACCGCCGCGGTTCGCCTCGTCCCGCTCCGCTGGCAGCGGCGCTACATCAGATCGGCGAGCGACGGCAGCGCTTCGCTGACCCGGTGCACCTTGCCGCCTGAGTCCACGCAGGCCAGCACGGTGCGGCCGGTGGCGACGAGAGTCTCGCCGCGACGCAGTTCGTAAGTGTGCTCCAGCTTCGCCGGGGTGACGCGATCCACGGTTGTGGTCAGCGTCAGCAGTTCGTCGTAGCGGGCCGGGGTGCGGTACTTCACGTTCGCCTCGACGACGACGAGAAACCGCCCGGCCTTCTCCACGTCGGCGTAGCTGCCGCCGTCTTCGCGGAGGGCCTCGGTGCGGCCGATCTCGAAGTAGATCAGATAGCCGGCGTGATGCAGCACGCCCATCGCGTCCGTCTCGGCGTAACGAACGCGGATCTCGGTGGTGTGGGAGCGTTTCACGGCCGGATTTCCTGAAAACGTCCTGTCAGGAGCACTGCGCGGCCGCCGCGTAGGTGCGGCCGTCGCCGGCGCCGGGGTTGATCGCCAGCTGGTACAGCTTGCGGCCCTGCGGCGTCGGATAGTTGCGGTCGATGCAGGCTTGGCAAAGGCTGTTCCGACTCATCCGAATCGAGGCCGCGATGCTGTCGACCGGCAGATAGCGGAGCGAATCGGCCGTCAGATCCTCCGCCATGGCCCGTTCGATCTCCGGGCTGAGTTCGCGGGGCGGCTCGTCGGGACGTTCGAGGAACGCCGGGGCGAACAGCTCGCCGATGGTGCTCATGTCGATGCCGTAGAAGCAGGGCGCCACGATCGGCGGACAGGCGACGCGAACGTGCACCTCCGCCGCCTTGCCGCGGTCGCGCAGCTGGTCGATCAGCGCCCGCATCGTCGTGCTGCGGACGATCGTGTCCTCCACCAGCAGCACCTTCTTCCCCGCCAGCACTTCCGGCAGCGGGGTGTATTTCAGACGGGCTTTGTCGGCTCGATTCCCGCCCTCGATGAACGTCCGACCGACGTAGCGGTTCCGCAACAACCCTTCCAAGCAGGGCACGCCCAGCCGGTAGGCCATCGCGTCCGCGGCGGCCTTGGCGGTGTCGGGGACGGGGACGACGATCGTGTCCTCGTCGGGGATCAGTTGCTCCTGATCGGCCAACGCCTCGCCGAGGTGCTTGCGAACGGAGTACACGTCGCGGTCGTCCAGATTGCTGGCGACGTTGGCGAAGTAGATCCACTCGAAGAAGCAGTGGGCGGTCTTCCGGTCTTCCGTGGGCGGGGGGGAGGCGAATCGCTCCGTCTCGACCCGGCCCCCACGCACGCTGACCACCGTGCCGGGTTCCACGTCCCGGATGCTCTCGTGCCGGAAGCCGAGGTTCGCCAAGGCCACCGATTCGCTGGCGACGGCGAACATCCGCCCTTCACGGGCCCAGCACAGCGGCCGAATGCCCAGCGCGTCGCGGGCGGCGAACATCTCGCCGAGGGCGTTGAGAAACACCAGGTTGTACGCCCCGTCGAGGCGCTCCCCCACGCGGGCCATCAGCTCCGCCGGGGAGACGTACGGGTCTTCGGAGAGTTCCTTCGAGAACAGGTGCAGCAGGATCTCCGTATCGGTCTCCCGCGAGAGATGCCGGTCCCCGGTGGCGAGGATCTCTTCCCGAAGCTCCGCGTAGTTGGACAGTTGCCCGTTGAAGCCGAAGGCGAACCACTTGCGAAGTTCGAGGTGCCGACGCTCGAACGGTTGGGCGTAGCTCGGATCCTCCGGCCCGCAGGTCGCATAGCGGACGTGGCCGATGGCGGCGACGCCGGCGTGCTGGTTCATCAGGGATTGGTACTTCGGCTCCCGATTGAGCCGAAAGACCTCCGTGACGCTGCCGACGTCCTTCAGCGTGGACAGCACCGCCGCCCGCTGGGGGTTGAAGGAGGTCATCCCCGCCGCGAGCTGCCCGCGGTTCTGGATGTCCAGCAGCACCCGGGGGATAAGCCGGCTGGTCTGCTCCGGCCGAGGGACTTTATCGACGTACGGAACCAGCGGGCTGGGCGCGGGGTCGCCGGCCTGATTCCAGTCGGGAGGGCCGTCGCCGGCCTCCGGCTCCGGGGGGAGATGGTAGACCGCGGCGAGGCCGCACTCGTGATGCAGTTCCGCCATGGGGAAAGAATCCGCCCTCGGCGGGTCGGAACGTCGTTCGGAGCGCGGTGGGAGAAGCTTGGACCGGACCATTCGGGGACCGGGCCGGGCAGCGCTATCCTACCGTTCGCCGCCGCCGCGGCTACGTCGCCTCGGCCGTTCCCCCGTCGAGGACGAAGGAACGTCCGCCCTGATTCCCGTGAACCCCGCGTTTCGTCATCGTCCAACCGTTCGCCCCCCCCGCCGACCGTACACCTCCTTCCACGGATGTCCCGCACGCGGACGCCGCCGATGAACTCGGCCGCGTCAAGCGGACTTTGGTGGTGAAAGTCGGCACGAACGTTCTCAGCGGGCCGGACGGTCGGCCGAACCGGGAACGGATCGTGTCGCTGTCCCGCCAGATCGCCCGCGCCCGGACGAACGATCGCGCCGTCGTGCTGGTCAGCAGCGGCGCGGTCGGGGCGGGACTCGATTTATTGGGGCTGGATCGCCGGCCGACCGACCTGGCCCACCTCCAGGCGGCCGCCGCCGCCGGTCAGGCGCGGCTGATCCGCTGGTACGACGAATCGCTGCGAACCCACGGCTTGCGGGCCGCCCAGATCTTGCTGGGCGCCGACGACTTCCGCGATCGCACCCGCTACCTCAACGCCCGCAACACGCTGGCGACGCTGCGGGAGTTCGCCGCGGTGCCGATCGTCAACGAGAACGACACGGTCTCCACCGCGGAGATTTCTCTCGGCGACAACGATCGTCTGGCCGTGATGACCGCCGGCCTCGTGCCGGAGCCGCTGTTGATCCTGCTGACCAGCGCCCCGGGCCTGTGCGACGGCGATCCGGAGAAAGACGGGAACGTCATCTCCCTGATCGAACGCTGGGACGACGGCCTGTTCCGCCTCGCCCGCTCGACCGGCACGCGGCTGGGCACCGGGGGGATGGCCTCGAAGCTGGAAGCCGTCCGAGATGCCGCCGCCGCGGGGGTGGACACGATCCTCGCCGACGGGCGGGAGGACGACGTGCTGGACCGGATCGCCGACGGGCAGCCGGTCGGCACGCTGATCCGCGGCGAGCCGGGCGCCCCGACGGCCTGGAAGCGCTGGATCGGTTTCACGCTGCTGCCCGCCGGCGAAATCACCGTCGACGCCGGCGCCGTCCGCGCCCTGACCGAACGCGGTCGCAGCCTGTTGCCGATCGGCGTAACCGACGTCGCCGGCGAATTCCCCCGGGGCGGTCCGGTGCGGATCCTGACCGTCGGCGGACGGGAGTTCGCGCGGGGGCTGTCGAACTATTCCTCCAACGAACTCCGCCGCGTCGCCGGCCGTCGCACCGATCAGATCGCCGAACTCCTCGGCGGCGTGCCGGACGACACCGTCGTCCACCGGGACAACCTCACCCTCACCCGCCCCGCCGCCGGGTGAGACGCTGTTTCAGACCCGTCTCACTGATACCAGCCCGACGCGCAAGCGTCGGCCGTGCGTGGTTTCGATCCCCTGTGCGGGGCGATTCCGCCGGCTGCGCCGACGGCCGACGCTCGCGCGTCGGGCTGGTATGGAAACAGTTTTTGAGCGGGGGCGAGCGGGAGGGATCGGCGAGGCCGCCCGTCCGTTTGTGCGGGCGGGAGGCGATCCGGCAACGGTTCCTTGGACGCGACGCGGCCGGGAATCGCCGCGGCGACGGGTCGCGTGACGCACGGTTCGGACGATCCGCACCTCCCCTTCGATTCGCTCCCCCATGTCCGGCGTGCTCGATTCTCTCTGGGAAAACGTCTGCTGGTACGCGGCGTGGTACGCGGACTGGGTGTACCAATGCTGGATTCACCTCTCGCCGATGGGCTACGTGGCGATCTGCTTCGCCTGCCTCACGATCGGCTGGATCTTTTTGAAAAGCGGCACCAAGTCGTTCGGGCGATGAAACTGATCGTCGGACTGTCGATCAGCGACGGTCCCACACGGCCGGATCGACGAGATGCTCCGGCCGCCGACCGGCCAGCGCGTCCGCGACCTGCCGCGCGGCCCGGGTGCGAAGTTCCATCAGGCTTTCTCGACTGAGGAACCCCGTGTGCGGCGTGACGAACGCCCGCGGATGCATCGCCAGCGGGTGCCAGTCGGCGAGGCACGCCCCGGGCGGCTCCGGCTCGAAGACGTCCAGCCCGACCGCGGACAGCCGGCCGCTCTCCAATGCGGCGAGTACCGCATCCGGGTCGATCAGCCCGCCGCGGGCGACGTTCAACAATACCGCCCCGGGCTTCATGCGTGCGAGAAAGTCGGCGTCGACCATCCTCGCGGTGTGGTCCGCCAACGGGACGTGTAGCGAAACGACGTCGCTCCGCTCCAGCAGTTCCTCCCGCGAGACCATCTCGCAGCCGGTCCCGCGGTTGTCGTCGGAGCGATTCTCGCCGAGGACGGTCAGCCCAAACCCCAACGCCCGCTCACGCACGGCGGCGGCGGTCCGGCCGAAGCCGATCAGCCCGAGCACGTTCCCCTCCAGACGCCGCAGGCCCGCGGCCCGATCGGGGTTCCACTCGCCGGTTCGGATGGCGTTCACGCTGCCGACGACGTCTCGACGGATCGACAGGAGCAGGGCGAGCGTGTGGTCCGCCAATTCCCCCACGCAGTAGTCCGGCAGCCGTGTCACCGGGACGCCGAGCCGCTCCGCCGCGGCGAGATCGATGTTGTCGACGCCCGTCCCCAACCGGGCGACGATTTGCAGCGCCGTGTCCTCCGCCCCGCCCGCTTCCAGCACGGCGGCGGAAACGGTCGCCCAACAGGTCAGTAGCCCGCTCGCCCCCGCAACTTCCCGGACGAGCGTCGCCTCGTCGTTCGCCGAGGCCCGCGTCAGCGTCGCCCCGACCTTCGCCAATTCAGCCCGTTCGAGGGACAGGTCGTCCCACGGAACGTCGGTAATGAGCACGCGGCGGTCGGCGCTCACCCGTCCAGAATCCCGGTGAGGAACGGCCGCAGCACGTCCTCGGGGAACACGGCGAAGCTGAACTCGCGGCTGGTCAGCAGCTTGTCGGCGGTCAGTTTCGCCTGGAGATCGGCCAGTTCTTCGCGAGCGGCGATGACGCGATCCGAGACGAACGCCCCGAGGGCGGCGTTCGTCGCGTGCAGAGCGTCCCGCCGGGCCTCGTTCGCGGGGGTGCGGGCGCGGCGTTCGGCGCGGCTCAGGCCGTGGGTGTTCGCGTCGCGCTGCTCCGCGATCAACGCCTGCTTCCGGTCGACCAGCGGCGCCGCGGCGGCGGGCGGCGGGTCGGGGAGGCTCCGATCCGGATTGAACCGCAGATCGCGCAGCCGCCGTTCCAGCCGACCGACGTCGTCCGGGTTCGCTCCGAACGACTCCGCAAATGGGAGATGCACGGTCGCGGAGACCGCCCCGTAACCGGGCGGTTCGAGGCCGAAGAACCGCCGCACGATTCCGTCGGTGACCGCGTCGTAGGTCGCGCCGCCGATGCCGTGCAGGAACAGGTCGCCCAAGCAGAGCCGGGCGAACAACGTCGTCGCCAGCGCCCGCGTCCGCAGTCGCACACCGCGAGCCGGCAACTGCTTCAAGGCTTCGACGGCACAGCAGGCGTCCATCCTCTCCGACAGGGGGAATTCGGCGAAGTCCTCCCCCTCCCCCGGCGGGCCGTCCGACAGGGCGACCCGGTTTCTGCCGACCGACCGCACGAACACCCGACGGCGGGTCGGGTTCGAGTCCTCCCACATCCAGAAAGGCAACTCGATCGCATCGCCGGCCGTTTTCGAGGCGACGCGGGAGAGCGGCGGGACCGGGCGGTTCTCCGCCTTCAATCCGACTCGTTCGCGGTAGTCGTCGAGGGCGGCGTTGTGGTCCTCCCGCAGCCGGGCCGCGTGGGCGATCAGGTGGCCGGCGAACCAGAGGAACGAATCCGTCTCGCAGACCTGCCCGATCGGGACTTCGAGGTTCGACAGGCCCCACGCCCCTTCCATGCGGCGACGGAAGGCCGTCAGCCGGGGAGCGAGTTCGTCGCCGCAGCAGGCTTTCCCCCAATGATCCGCGGCAAGCGGCCGGAGACCGAACCGCCCCAAGGATTCGCCGAGCCGCAGGCCGAACGAATCGAACAGGATCGGGTCGCGGACGAGGGCGCCGCTCCAGGGACGGGAACTGCGATCGCTGTCGAACGGGATCGACTCGATTCGCGGATTCCGTCGCGTCCCGGCCGGGACGCGGACCCGGGTGCCGGGCAGCAGGTCGGAATCGATGACGAGGTTCAACGCCGTCCCGCCCACCGCGCGGGCGACGCGACCGAGCGCGAAGTTCTTCGCCCAAACGCCGGGGTGGAACAGCTCCGGCTGGTGACCGCCGGCGATCAGCGGGGCGGACGGGTCGACCTCTTCGACCGTCACGCCCAGGGAGCGGGTGTAGGTCGCCGCCGCCCCCAGCGTTTCCTTCCGCGCCCAATCCCGGAGGGCGCCGAACGGCCGCCCCTGCACGTCCAGGCCGGCCGACGCGGACGAGGGCCCGGAGGCGGCGGCATTTGCTTCGGCCAGCGTCGGCAAGTCGTCCAGCGCCGGCACGGCCAGCATCGCACGATCCTCCCGCGGCACCTTCAGGGAACCGGCGTCGGCGGCGGAGGCGGGACCGGCGGTCGTCAGGACGGACTTCACGGGCGGGGGACGAAGGAACGAGAGGGGGATGTTAGCCGTCCGCTGCAAGCGGACGTGTACGAACCTGTTTCAGGCGGACGCGGGCGGCGAATCCGGCAGAACCAGGAACGAATCCGCGTCCGGTTCGCTCGGCAGGTTGGGATGCCGGGCGAGCTCCGCGGACAGCACGCCGCGGTAGTGGGCGAGGCGGGCGGCGGACTTGTCGAGCGATCCGCCGAAGCTGCGTTCTTCTTCCAGGTACACCCGGGGCACAGGGTACTCGACGACGTTCCATCCCGCAGCCGCCGCCTGCACCCACAACTGCAGCGGCATCGCGTACCCCGTGTCCGTAATCGACAGCGCCTTCAACGCCGAGACCCGGTACGCCTTAAACCCGCAGAACGCATCGGTGAGCGTCACGTCCCACACCGATCCGAGCCGTTCATTGAGGAATCGCGTGACGAGCTTGTTGATCGCCCGGCGATCCTCCGGGGCGTCGCTGTCGCCGGCGAACTCTTCGGCGTAACGGCTGCCGGAGACGAGATCGACGGGATCGGAGGTTCCCGCAGCGGTCGCGTCCAGCGCCCCGGCCAATGCCGGGATCATCGCCGGTTGGTGCTGGCCGTCGCAGTCAATCGTGACGAGCCGGTCGTAGCCGCGGTCCACCGCGGCGGCGAAGGCGGCGACGAGGGCGGCGCCGTAGCCGCGGTTCTCCGGGAGGTGCAGAACCGTGAGTTCCTCCCATTCCTCCGCCAGCTCATCCAGCAGCGGGCCGCTGCCGTCGGTCGAACCGTCATCCACCGCCAGAATCGCATCGGCATACCGTCTCACCTCGCCCAGGACGGGGCGGAGGTGCGTGACTTCGTTGTAGACCGGCAAGGCGGTCAGCGTGCGGGGCGGAGACGAGACGGGAACGCTCTGGGAGGGTCGCGGGGCGGGACGTCGGGGGGCGACGCCGGGGCGGTCCCCGAGTGTAAACGTCCCGTGAAGTCCGACCACGCGCCGGCTTCGCCGCTCGGGGTGGGGAGATCCCCGCCGTGCGAGCGGGGAGAACGGCAGTGATCGAGCGGGTTCGGCCGGCTCGGGCGCATCGATCGGTTGTCGGTCCGAGCGAGCCGTTCCACAATGGCTGATTCAGAGATTCCCAGAACTCTCAACCCTGAATCGCAGCAATGGCTTACACCGTCCCCGACCTCCCCTACGCCTTCGACGCGCTGGAACCCAGCATCGACGCGAAGACGATGGAGATCCATCACGACAAGCACCACGCCGGCTACGTCTCCAAGCTGAACGCTGCGTTGGAAGGCTCCGGCGTGGCGGAGCAGTCCGTCGAAGACCTCATGCGGAACCTCTCGTCGGTGCCGGCCGACAAGCAGACCGCGGTCCGC
Organism: Alienimonas chondri; assembly: GCF_013036045.1. Classification (GTDB taxonomy): domain Bacteria; phylum Planctomycetota; class Planctomycetia; order Planctomycetales; family Planctomycetaceae; genus Alienimonas; species Alienimonas chondri. The sequence continues at coordinate 38,387 of NZ_WTPX01000016.1, read as the reverse complement.
AACAACGGCGGCGGGCACGCGAACCACAGCCTGTTCTGGACGATCATGAAGCCGGGCGGCGGCGGCGAGCCGACCGGCGATCTCGCCGCGGCGATCGACGACGCCTTCGGCAGCTTCGCCGCGTTCAAAGAGCAGTTCGAAGACGCCGCGAAGACCCGCTTCGGCTCCGGCTGGGCCTGGCTGACGGTCGACGGCGGCAGTCTGAAGGTGGAGAGCACCCCCAACCAGGACAACCCGCTGATGGAAGGCCGCACGCCGATCCTCGGCCTCGACGTCTGGGAGCATGCCTACTACCTCAACTACCAGAACAAGCGGCCGGACTACGTCTCCGCCTTCTGGAACGTGGTGAACTGGGACGAGGTGGCCTCCCGCTTCGCCGCCGCCAAGGGCTGAACCGTCGGCTTGTAACGGCTCGTGACGGCGGTCGTGCCGACGCCCCCGTCGGCACGACCCGCACGGTCCCCCGCGTTCGCCGGTCCGGCGCCACCGGCCCCTGACCGGCGAACGCGGGTTTCGATTGTCGAAGAAGCGGAAGTGAGACCTTCGCTCCGATTCGCCGCGCTCGCCTCGTCGATTGCGGCGGGGGCGATGATGCTGGGCGGCTGCGGACTGCCGCGTTACTACTCGCCGCGGCCGGACTACGACCTGCCGATGGGGTTCAGCGGCACCTACCGCTTCGCCCTCGTTCAAGCCGGGGAAGTCCCCGCCGGCCCGACGGATCGCGAAGCCCTCAGCCGGCTTCAGCTGAAGCAAACGCCGGCCGGGCCGTTTCCGCCATCGGTCTCGAAGGCGGCTCCCGCAGTGAGCGCCGCCGAGGTGGACGCCGCAGGTGCGGTCGATTCTCCGTCGTCGGGCGAATCCGGCAGACCCGTGATCGCCGAACCGGTCTTCCCGCTGGAAACGGATCGCGAAGCCGGTCCTGAGGCGTCCGAGAGCGAACGAGAGGCCGCCGGGGGTCCGCTGGCGATGCTCGATCGGCTATAGTCCCCGTACGATCGAGGCGACCGTGCGTCGTCGACGGCTCTCTTCCCGTTTTCTCCCCCGACGCCCCCCGCGCCCCGGTGACTGTCGGCACGCTGCTGGTGACCGTCGGGCCTGATAGCGGGCGACGGTTCACGCTGCCGACCGCCAGCCATTCCGCGGGTGAAACCGTGCCGGTCGGCATCGGACGAGGAACGGCGAACCCCGTGCGTCTGCGGGACACCGAGGTCTCCCGCCGACACGCCGTCATTCGCTGCGGCGAACGGCATTACGAGTTGTCCGATATCGGCAGTTCGAACGGGACGCTCGTCAACGGCGCCAAACTCGACGGCCCGGCGCGACTGAACGACGGCGACCGGGTTCAGGTCGGCCGGACGACGTTGCTGTTCTCTCGCCCCACCTCCGACGGGTCACGGGCGGGGGTGAGCCTGATCGGCTCCGCCCACGAGGATCCCGTCGGCGCCACGTTGTCGGCTCTGCCGGCCGGATCAGGACGAAGGGCGCCCGGACCGGTCGGCTCCGCGGCGACCACGTTGCAGGTGCTCTATCGGGTCACCGAGGAAGCCGTGCGGCCGACGTTGAACACGGAGCAGTTGCTGGGCCGGATGTTGGATCTGGCGCTGGAGGCGGTCGGCGCCGAGCGGGGGTGCGTGTTGCTGGCCGACGGAGAGGGACACCTGCGTCCCGCCGCCCGTCGCGACCGCGACCACGCCCGCAGCGACGCGATCGGCGGCCTCGACGACAGCCTGCCCAGCGTTCGGCCGATGCCGGTCAGCCGGTCGATCGCGGATCACGTCTACAGTTCGGGCCGCGCCATTCGCACCGGGAACGCAGCCCAGGATTCTCGGTTCGACCCGACCCAAAGCATCATGGCGGTCGGGGTGAAGGAGGCGCTGTGCGTGCCCCTGCGCGGCCGGGACGACGTGGAAGGGGTGATGTATCTGGACACCACGGCCGACGCCGGCTCCAGCATTCTCTCCCCGCTGCCGGAACGATTCACGGACGATCATCTCCGCATGCTGTTGGCCGTGGGGCGGCAGGCGGCGCTGGCGGTGGAGGCGGTCCGCTATCAATCGGCCCTGGTCCGTGCGGAACGACTGGCCGCCGTCGGCCAAACGATCTCCGCCCTCTCCCACCACATCAAAAATATCCTGCAGGGTCTCGGCGGGGGCGGCCATCTGGTCAAGACCGGCCTGGATCGCCAGGACGAAGCCCTCGCCCGGCAGGGCTGGGAGATCGTGGAGCGGAACCAGAATCGGATTCTACATCTCGTCACGGACATGTTGACGTTCGGCAAGGATCGACGGCCCGAATTGAAGCGCGGGGACTTCGCCGCGACCGTCGCCGACGCCGTGGGCCTGGCCAGAGCCCGGGCGGCCGAAGTGGGCGTGGAGGTCGAACTGGACGCCGCCGCCGTGCCCCCGGCGTGGTTCGACGCGGACGCCATGCACCGCGCCGTGCTGAACGTCGCCCTGAACGCCGTCGACGCCGCCGCCGAAGGCCGCGACGCCCGGGGCGGGACGGGCGGGCTGGTCCGCATCAGCACCGCCCACTGGCCGGAGTCGGACTACGTCGGCGTGAACATCTCCGACGACGGCCCCGGCGTTCCGCCCCACCGTGCGGAGGCGATCTTCGAGCCGTTCGAGAGCGGCAAAGGCTCCAAGGGGACCGGGCTGGGTCTCGCCGTGAGCCGTAAGATCCTGCGGGAGCACGGCGGCGACATCACCGTCGAAAACCAGGGCGTGGGCGAAGAGAACCGCGGCGCCACCTTCCATCTCGCCTGGCCCCGCCACGACGACGATCGCGCGGTCGGCAGCGAGACCCAAGCCGACTGAACGGGACAAGTTCGCGGCGGTCTCGCTCTGTCGTGACGCAGCCGAAGGCCGGAGCGGTTCGGGAACGCGCCGGCGGGGGATACCATTCCCGCCGCCTCGCCGCCCCCCGACGCCACGTTCGCTCCCACCACCCGTCCCGTATGCAGCCCAGCGGCTCCACCGTCGAACAACAACGGCTTTCCGCCGCAGTCGCCCGCGTCCCCGGCAGCAATTGGCAGCGCTGGGGTCCGTACCTGTCGGAGCGTCAGTGGGGCACCGTTCGCGAGGATTACTCGGCGGACAGCAGCGCCTGGAAGTATCTCCCCCACGACCACGCTCGCAGCCGGGCCTATCGTTGGGGCGAGGACGGCCTGCTGGGATTTACCGACCGGGAATGCCGGCTCTGCTTCAGTCTCGCGTTATGGAACGGCCAGGACGGCATTCTGAAAGAACGCCTCTTCGGTCTCGACGGCCGCGAGGGAAACCACGGCGAGGACGTGAAAGAGTGTTATTATTATTTAGACGCGACGCCGACCGGGTCCTACTGCAAGGCGCTTTATAAGTATCCGCACGCGGCGTTTCCCTATCGAGAACTGTTGGAGGAGAACGGCCGTCGCGGCAGGGACGTCCCCGAATACGAACTGACCGACACTTCCGCATTCGACGACGGCCACTGGGACGTCCAGGCGGAGTACGTGAAGGGCAGCCCGAACGACATCCTGATTCGGCTGACGATCACGAATCACGGGCCGCTCAATACGCTGCATCTCATCCCCCAGCTTTGGTTCCGCAATACCTGGAGTTGGGGCCGCGACGGCCAGGAAGGGGCCTGGCCGCAGCCTGAAATTCGGCTGGATCGCCAAGCCGGTTGCCTGCGGACGGATCACGCCAGCCTGGAACCGTTCAATTTCTGGGCCGGCCCCGGTCCGCGCGACAAAAAGCCCCGCTGGCTGTTCACGGACAACGAAACGAACCGGGCTGCCCTGTTCAACGCGGACAACCCGGATCCGTATTGCAAAGACGCTTTCCATCGCCTGATCGTCCACGCCGAAAAAGGCGTCGTGAAGCGAAAGCGAGCCGGCACCAAAGCGGGGGCGCACTACAAGCTTCGCGTCAAAAAGGGCGGCGAGGCCGTCGTGGAGTTGCGGCTCTCGAACGTCACGGAGTCGACGGAGGAACCGTTCGGCCCGACGTTCTCAGAGCTTTTCGATCGCCGCAAAGCGGAGGCGGACGACTTCTACGACGCAAAATATCCTGCCGGGATGAAGCGGCAGGATCGCTTGATCTGCCGCCAGGCGGATGCCGGGCTGATTTGGACGAAGCAGTTCTATTATTACGTTGTGAAGGACTGGCTCGAAGGCGACCCCGCTCAACCGGCTCCCGCGGAGAAGCGGAAGGTCGGCCGCAACAGCGAGTGGAAACACCTCTTTAGTCGCGACATTTTGACGATGCCGGACGCATGGGAGTACCCGTGGTTCGCCGCGTGGGATACCGCGTTTCACTGCGTCGCCTTCGCCAAGCTGGACCCGTTCTTCGCCCGCGACCAACTGATTTTGTTCCTGCGGGAGTGGTATATGCACCCCAACGGACAGATCCCGGCCTATGAATGGAACTTCAGCGACGTGAATCCGCCGGTCCATGCGTGGGCGGTGTGGCGGGTCTATCAAATGAGCGGCGAACCCGGCAAACGCGACCGCGCGTTTCTCGCCCGGTCGTTCCAAAAATTGCTAATGAACTTCACCTGGTGGGTGAACCGCAAAGACCCGACCGGCCGGAACGTCTTCGGCGGGGGGTTCCTGGGGCTGGACAATATCGGCGTGTTCGATCGATCCAAGAACCTGCCGGAGGGCGGCCACCTGGAACAGGCGGACGGCACCGCCTGGATGGCGTTTTATTGCGCCTCGATGCTGTCGATCGCATTCGAACTCGCGAGCGAGGACCCCGTCTACGCCGACGTCGCCAGTAAGTTTTTCGAGCACTACATCGCCATCGGCCACGCGATGAACACGGCCGGCGGGTCCGGCCTGTGGGACGAGGAGGACGGCTTCTATTACGACCGTCTCATCTGCGGCGAACGGGCCTTCACCATGAAGTTGCGCAGCATGGTCGGCATTATCCCGCTGTTTACGGTCGACGTGTTGGAGGACGCGGTGATCGACCGGTTGCCGAATTTCCGCAAACGGATGCGATGGTTCCTGAAGAACCGCCAGGAAATGCTCGTCGGCCTGGCCTATATGGAGCAGGAGTCCGGGGAGGGCGAACATGGCCTGCGACTGCTGAGCGTCCCGACCCGCGAGAAGCTCGAACGCATTCTCGCCTACGTGCTGGACGAGAAGGAGTTTCTCAGCCCGTACGGCGTGCGGAGCATGTCCAAGATTTACGACGAGAATCCGTACGTCTTCAAGTTGGACGGCACGACGCACGAGGTCCGCTATACGCCGGCGGAGAGCCGCACCTCCATGTTCGGCGGCAACAGCAATTGGCGCGGGCCGGTCTGGTTCCCGCTCAACTTCCTGCTGATCGAGGCCCTGCAACGCTTCCATCGGTATTACGGCGACGACTTGAAAGTCGAGTGCCCGACCAGCAGCGGCACGATGATGAACCTCGCGGAGGTCGCCCAAGATTTAGAACGCCGGTTGATCTCCTTGTTTCAACCGGACGAGAACGGTCGCCGCCCCTGCCACGGCGAAGATGCGTGCTACGCTGACGATCCCGCGTGGCAGGATCTCATCCTCTTTTATGAATACTTCGACGGCGACAACGGTCGCGGCTGCGGCGCCAGCCATCAAACCGGTTGGACGGCGCTGGCCGGGTTCATGCTCGAACACGTGGGCGGTCGCGCTGAGACCGACGACCTTGGCCCCGGGATGGAAGGCTGATCGCTTCGATGTTGGCTCGCCTCGCACTCCTGTTCGTCGTCGTTCCCGCTGTGGAGCTGGCGCTGCTGTATTGGCTGGCCGGATATATCGGCGTCTGGACGGAGATCGCCTTGATCGTCGCCACCGGGATGGCCGGGGCGGCGTTGGCGAAGTATCAGGGCGCCGCGACGTGGCGTCGGCTGCGGGCGGACGCCGCGGCCGGCAAAATGCCCGCCGACGCCGCCATCGACGGCGTCTTAATTTTGATCGCGGGGGCGTTCCTGCTCACCCCGGGACTCCTGACGGACGTCGCGGGCTTCAGCTTGTTGATTCCGGGCCTGCGTCGGCAGATCAAACGACTGGCCGCCGGCTATCTACGCGGCCGGGTCTCCATGTCCGTCGCCTCCTTCGTCCCGCCTCAGTCGCGACCCGACGTCGTCGTGGTGGAGCCGAATCGCATCGACGCGGACTCCGCAGACGACGATAAAACGCGGCCGGAGACATAGCCCCCGGCCGCGTTCATCGTTCGATCGGCGGATCGGTTTCAAACCGAATCGGATCAATAAAGCGAGTAGACCTTCGGGTCGTCCACGACGAACGGCGTGCCCCACTCCCGGCCGTCGTTCTTGCTGAGGGAGTTGAAGAACAGCGTCACGAACTGCTCGCAGCGGTATCCGTAGGGCAAAGCGCTGCCCACATGGTCGGAGACGGTCAATTCGTCCACGCCCTCGGACAAGTAATAATGAACGCGGCCGTCCGGGGTGAAGCTCATGCCGACGGTCCACCAGCCCGGTTTATTAATGACCGGGCCGCGATAATCGTTCCCCTGATTGTTGCCCCGGACGATCCAGGCGGCGCAGGGTTCGCTGCGATCGTCCATGCCGCGGGGCATGTATTGCACGAAGAAGCCGGGCCAGTAGGGCTCGGTCGTGGTCACGTTCCGCGTGAAGATGAACTTGCCCTTCTGTTCCGTCGTGGTGGTGCGACAGGCGCCGCGGATGCCGAAGTGGCTGCCCTTGTAGTTGCTCCAGTCTTCCCACGCCGGCATCCAAACCCGCACGGTGAAGTTCGGCGAACGCCCCACGGGAATCTGACCGACCTTTTGAGAGCAGTTCAGGATCAGGTCGTCCTGCATCGGCTCGTAACTCGTCCGACCGGGGATGCCGCTGTTCAGCGTGCAAATCAGCAGGCTCCCTTTGCTGCCGGGCAGACCGTTCGGCGGAGTCGGAATGCGGAGGATATGGTCCGGCATCCCCCGCTTCATGGACTCCGCCCAGAAGCCGTTCGAGCTGTGGCCGGCGGGGGTCCGCCGCTGGTTATCGTCTTCGTTGGACGACTTCGGGCCGTTCGGAACCCACTGCCAGTCTTCCGCCTCGAAATCGTCGAGCGCCCGCGTCAGCAGCTTGCCGCTGCCGGGCACCACGCCCTGGGCGGTCGCCGCGGGAACGGAGGCCGAGACGGCGAGGATCGCCGCGGCGGAGAACAGCAATCGGCGAGGGAGGCGCAGCACAGCGGCGGTCCGGACGGACAGACGGAAGAATCGTTTTGTTTGCATCGGTCGCCGGCCCGCCGATCCGCACCCTTCGCGCGCGGCGGAGTCTCCGATTCAATCATTCGAATAGTCCCGCCTGCTCCTTCACCGCATCGCCGGGCAGATCGGCCCCCGCCAGCTTGGCGAACCGTCTGAGCGTCGCCGGGGCGTGCCCCGCGAAATCATTGTTGCTGAGCGTCCAGATCACCGCCGGCCCGCTCCCGCCGAACTGCGGCGAAGCGATCGCGCGGCGCAGTCGGTCGCGCCACCATGTCAGCCTCGGGGTGGGGTCGAACAGTTCATGGTCGTCCGTCTCGAATCGACCGTGCTTGCCGAGCAATCGGACGTAGAGGAAGTCCGCGGTCGGCACGATGCCCGCCGCCGCGGGCAGCTCGTCGAGGTCTGAAGCGACCAACGCAACGCCGTGCACCCGCAGCACGCGGTACGTTTCGGGAGTGAGCCAAGAGGCGTCACGAAACTCGACCGCGCATCTCAGGGTCGACGGCGACCGCGTCGACAGCGTGCCCAGCAACCGATCCAGCGCCGGCAGCTCGTGGACCCCGTGATGCGGGCCGAACTGCAACAGGACCACGCCGAGTTTGGCCCCTAATTCCGAGGCCACGTCCAGAAACTCCGACAGCGGCCCCCCGGCATGACGCAGATCAGCGTCGTGCGTGACCGCCCTCGGCGCTTTCAGGCTGAAGCGAAACTCTGCCGGCGTCTTATCCGCCCAGCTGCGCACCCGATCCCGCGTCGGCAGCGCGTGAAACGTGGTGTTCAACTCAATCGCGTCGAACCGGGTCGCGTAATACGAGAGCCACTTCGATTGCGGCAGGCCCGGCGGGAAGAACGGTCCCCGCCAGCCCCGGTTGAAATAGCCGGTCGTTCCCAGTCGCCACCGCATTCCGTCTCGTCGCTCCTGCTGTCGGTCAACCGGAGCATATCATCGGCGCAGCGAACGCACGGCGACGATATCTTCCTTGAAAGAACTCCTCCGTTCCCTCCCCACGCTTGAGCCAAGTCGATGAACGAAGATCGTTTCTGGCAGATGATCGACGCGGCCTGGAAGTCCTCGCCGGAGAATGCTGCGTTTCAGCGGGCGCTGGAAGACGCCATCGGCGACGAGACGAAGCGAGACGCCTTCGTCGAGCGCTATTTCGACGACGACGACCTCGGCATGATCGCCGACGAGTCCACGTTTCTCGCAGCGCTGACGAAGGAGCTGGAAGGCCTCTCGAAGGAGGATCTAATTGCCTTCGATCGCATTCTTGAACGCAAGCTATACGACATCGACCGCGAGGAGATTCAGGCGGTGACGGACGGCTCCGACGACGGATTCCTCTACTGCCGTGGCTTCATCGTGGCGTGCGGGAAGCGGTACTACGACGCCGTAAACCTCGCCCCGGAAAACGGTCTGTGCGACTTCGAATGCGAGGAAATGACGTACATCTCCTTCCAAGCGTTTGAGGAACGTTTCGAAGACGAGTTCCCGGATTCCGACATCAGCCGCGAGTCGTGCAGCAACAAGGCGGCCTGGCCGAGCCTCGACAACTGAGGGCGACGCTCAGGCGTTTTCGGCAAACCACTCGACGGTGCCGCGGATACCGTCGTCGAAGGCGACGCGCGGTTCCCATCCCAGCCCGGTCTTGCCCTTCGCCGGCGAAATGATGCTGCTGCGCAAGTCGCCGTCGCGCGCCGGGCCGTGCGTCGGCGCCGGCGGGGAGAGTCCCGGCCGCGTCGCTTTCACGCCTTGAATCACGGACTCGGCGAGTTCGTTCACGTCCTTGCCGACCGCGGTGCCGACGTTGAACGCGCTGAAACCCTCCGACAGGTCGCCCCCCGTCTGGCTGCCGACAAGCGCGGCGACGTTCGCCGCGGCGACGTCCGAGACGTGCACGTAGTCCCGAACGTATTTCCCGTCGCCGTTCACGGTGATCGGCTGTTCCGCCAACAGGTTCTTGGCGAAGATCGCCACCACGCCGGCCTCCCCATGCGGGTTCTGCCGCGGGCCGTAGACGTTGCTGTACCGCAGCGCGACCGTCGTGAGGCCGTATTGCAGCGCGTAGAACCGCAGATAATCCTCGCCCGCCTTCTTGGTAATCCCGTACGGGGCGATGGGAAGCTGCGCGTGATCCTCGTCCGCCGGCTCCGTCACGTCGCCATAGAGGGCGCCGCCGGAACTGGCGAAGGTGATCCGGTCCACGCCGTGGGAGCGGGCGGCTTCGCAGACGTTCAACAGGCCGACGATGTTCGTCTCCGCATCGAACACGGGTTCCCGAACGCTGCGCGAGACGCTCATCTGGGCCGCCTGATGGCAGACGCGGTCCGGCCGTTCCAGCTCAAACACCTTCGCGACGGCGTCCGCATCCCGAATATCGACCACGTGCAACGGCACGTCCGCCGGCAGATTCTCGCGGAACCCGCTGCTCAAATCGTCGATGGCGACGGCCGTGTGCCCCGCCGCGATCAATCCATCGACGATGTGGGAGCCGATAAAGCCGGCTCCGCCGGTGACGAGAATCTTCATAAAAACGATCGACGGGGAGCGAGGGGGGACGTTGAACGGACCAACCCTAAACGGAGCGGAAACCCTCCGTCGAGCGGGTCATGTGAGAAGTCGGTTTGCAATGGAAACGCCGGACAGCATCGCCCCCACAATCCCGAGGTAGCCCTGATCCGTCCCGATGACGTGCAGCCCGTCCAGCCCGGTCCGTCCGTCGCGGATCTTCGTCGCGGAGCCGTACACCGCCCCGTTGGGATGTCCGGTGAAGCGCGTGATCGTCTTCGGGGTGAACACGTCCGTGTCGAGCACGTGCGAGGCCTGGGCGCCGGTCACGTCCGGCAACACGTCGAAGTCTCGCCCGGCGTCCAACGCCGCGGCGTGCCACCTCGCCTTTTCTCTCGTATAAACATCGGGTTCGAGGTTCGCCCAATACTCGGGGTTCGCCAGCACGGTCAGGCGTAAACAGCCCTCGTCGTGCGGCCCGCCGCTCGCTTCGAAGTATTGATAATTGTCCGGCGAGCAGGCGATGCCGCTGGTCAAATCGCAGGGATCTTCAGGATTGGCGTAGCGAAAGCGATCGCCGGCCCGGGGGTCGCGGGTGGAATAGAAGGTGACGGTGTCGTCGTACCCCAGTTCGCTCGCGGGCCGGTCCAGCACGCTGATGCTCTCCACGAAGCTCAACGGCCCCGGGTCGGTCGGTAGATCGGCCGCGTCGCCGGCCATCGCCGCGGTCTGCGGCAGACCGGCGGAGGAGAGAATGTGGGGGGCGTCGATCTCCGTTCCGTCGTCCAACGTCACGCCGACGGTCTTGCCGCCGTTGGAACGAATGGCCTGCACCCCGTGCCGCAGCCACAGATCGCCGCCCAACGCTTTATAGCGTTTGGTGAGCGTCTTCAGAATCGGCTTCACCCCGTCCCGCGGTCGGCCGAACCCCTCCCGATACAACGCCCGCCACAGAATGGCGAATTGTCGCCAGTCGCAATCGTGCGGCGTGGGGCTGCCGTAAAACAGCACGGGAGCGAATAGTAGATCCTCCAGCAGAGGGTTCGTGATCAAGGACCGCACCCGCTCCCGGCTGGGCTGGAATTCGCGGGATTCGTCGAACGTATCCGCCGACATCGCTGCGGCGTCGAGCTGTTTGAACCCGTCGATCTGATCGGGGAATCGCTCGGCGACGTCGCTTTGCAGCCGGTCGAAATCGTTGGTGAACCGCAGGCTGGCCCCCGGCATCACCACCCGACTGCCGCACTGCGGGGCAAGGTCGAACTCGTCCCAGGAGATCCGCAGTTGCCGCAACAACTTCGCCAACGGCCCGAGCGGTTTGAGCGTCGGCGGCCGGAAGTTCGTGACCGCGTGCAGCCCCACGTCGTGCCGACGCCCGCGGAGCTGATAAAAGCTGTTCAGCCCGCCGATCGTCGTGTGACGTTCAAGAATCGCCACCCGCTTTTCATAGTGCGCCAGCCGGATCCCCGCGGCGAGGCCGGAGAGGCCGGCGCCGATAATCAGCACATCGTATTGAGAAGCGGGGCCGGCCATTCAATCGCTACAGGAACAGAAGGGCCAAGAAACTGACGAGCGAAACGAGATAAGCCGTAAAGTAAAAGTCCTCCGCTCCCCCGCCGAAGAGTCGGCCGACGGCGAGACCAAAGCAAAGCCACGCCGCCGAGATGAAGTGGACCGCTTCGGCCCTCTTCCACGGCATCACGCCGAGCCAAACGGCAAAGTAACCTGCAATTCCCAAACCCGCGACGCCGATCACGAACGCTCCCAGCGCCCCGATCCACTTCGGTACGCCGTCATGCTGCATTTCGGCCCAAAGATACGCCGAGACAAGAGGAGCGGCGATCTGCAGGAGCGGTCCGACGACGGCGGCGAGGACCGCATTCACACCGGCGTGTCCGCCAGCTTCGGCTCGAGATAATCGACCGTGCCGTTCATCGTATTGAGGTTCGGGTAATCCTCCTCAGGAATCTGCACGCGGTAGCGTTTGCGCAGTTCCATCACGATGTCCAAGAAGTCCATGGAGTCCAGCTCCATCTGCTCCCGGAACGGGTCGCTATCGTTGAGGTCGGTGAGATCCTCGTCCGGGGCGATGTTCTCGAGGATGTCGAGAATGACCCCGCGGATTTCGGGACGAGTCATACAAGCACGGCTTTAGATAAAGGTTCGACTAGTTCGCCCAGGCCGACGTCACGTCGTTGGGCGGGCGTTTCACGATGACGACGGAGTTAATTCCCAGCATGCCGAACGAGTTGTTCAGCACGTGGTCGACGCGGCCGACTCGTTTGGCGTCGTTCGCCACGAGGTTCGGCACCGGGCACTTGGGGTCCGGGTCCGGGCAGTTGATGGTGGGATGCACGACGCCGTCCTCGAAGCTGGGCAGGTTGCCCAGCAGTTCCAGCACGCCCGCGGCGCCCATCGCGTGGCCGATGAACGATTTCGTGTTGTTGACCGCCGGCGGGGTCTTTGCGTCGCCGAACACGCTGCCGATGGCGGTGGCCTCCTCGATGTCCCCCTGCACCGTGGCGGTGGCGTGGGAGGAAAGCACGTCGATCTCGCCCGGTCCAAGCCCCGCCCGTTCGAGGCCCATCTCCAGGCAGCGAGCCTGACCGGTGCGGCTGGGCAGGACGAAGTCGCTGGCGTCGCTGTTCATGGCGTGGCCGGCGATCTCCCCGTAGATCTTGGCACCGCGCTTCTTGGCGGAATCGAGCCGCTCCAGCGTGACGATCCCGCCGCCCTCGGCAACGACGATGCCGTTGCGGGCGAGGTCGAACGGCCGGCAGGCCTCCGCCGGGCTGCTCGCCTTGCAGCAGGCCAACGCGCCCTGTGCAGCGAACGAGGCGAAGATGCCGAAGGTATGAATCGATTCGCTCACGCCGCCGCACAGCGCCATATCCACCTCGCCGAGCCGCAGCATCTGGCAGCCCTGGATCAACCCGGCGTTCCCCGCGGCACAGGCGGCGCCGAGGGTGTAGTGCGGGCCGCTGATCTTCAGGGACAGCGTCACCTCGCCCGCCGGGTTGTTGGCGACGGTGCGGGGGTTGTGGTGGTGGCTCCAGACCTTGGTGTCGTACTCGAATTGGGAGATCTCGAAGATCTCGTTTTCCGTCTCGACGTTGCCGTGTTCGGTGATGCCCAGATAGACGCCGACCCGCTCCTTATTCACCTCGTCCCACGGCAAGCCGCTGTCGGCGATCGCCTCGTGAGCGCAGTAGACGGCGACGGAGCCGGCCCGGGTGCCGCGGCGAACTTCGCGGCGGTTCTGGTGACGGAGCGGGTCGAAGTCGCACACGCCGGCCAGCACCGGCGGCATGTAGCGGGTCTCGAACGGCACGACGCCGCTTTTGCCGGCCAACAGCGCGGCGCGGTACTCCGCGAGGCTGTTGCCGTTGGGCGCGGTCATCCCCACGCCGGTGATGACGATCCGCTCATGGTCGGGGCGGTCGGACATCCGGGCGACGCTGCAAAGAACCGGGGGCGAGGAAGGCGGCGACCGCGCCGAACGCGGGGGGCAGTTCGGCGACGGGCGAAGCGAGGGATGCTACAGGCCGACGGGGCGATCGGCCACGGCCATGAGGAGCGATTGACGTAAGGGTGACGCACCCGGCGATCCCTCGCCAACCCGTGACGATCCGTCCACCAGATCGTGACGGACGACCGGCGTGAACCTTGCCCACGCTTTGCGGACGGCGCCGCCCGGTCCATGCCTGCGAACCGCCGGGCCGGTCTTGCCTTCGGGAGCGGGAAGGAACTAGCACCCGCGGCGTTCCGCTGCCCCTTTCCTCCCGGACCCGACGCCGCGATGTGGTGCCCGAGTTGCCGCCGTGACGTCGCCGCGGCCGCCGACGGCGGCGGAACCGACTCCGCGGTGTGCGTTTCCTGCGGAGGCCCGGTGACCGCGAACGGACCCAAGATGTCGACGCCGGACGAACCACCCGCCGCCCGCCGCGCCCGCGAACTGCTGGATCGCTGGAGTCACCTGTTCGAGGAAGGCGGCGCCGCGAAGCTCGCCGAGGACTACGAACGCCGCGAGGCCGCCCCCGCTCCGCAGCCGCAGCTCAAACCGCAACCCGCGATCGCCCCGCAAACCGTCGCCGCCCCGGTCGCCGTGGCGGAGCGCCCGAAACGGGAGAAGCGGGTCCGCACCCAGCCGCCGCAGTGGCGCTTTGACGCGGAACACGGCACCCCCGCCCAGGCCGCCGCGAGCCGGGCCGCGCAGTCTCTCTCAGCCGGGGGGGGCGCCGCGGTCCCTCCGCCCCACACGGTCCCGATGAACGCCCCGCGGGTGCACGCCGGGCATGCCCCCGGTCCCTCGGCGCCGCACTTTGATCCGGTCGCCGCCGGCACCTTCGGCGGCGGGCCGGCCCGCACCGCCGGTCCGCTCGGCCAGTTGCTCGCCTACGGCGGAGTGCTGGGTTTGACCGTCGGCGGCGCGTTCATCGTCTGGAGCTACTTCGGCGGCCCCCCGGGCTACGCGCCGACCGGTTGGCTGCTCACCACCGCCGGTCAGATGCTGCTCTTCCTGGGGATCGTCACCCTGATCGCCGGCGGGATGGACAAGACCACCCACGAGGTGCGGACCCGCATCGAAACGCTGGGCGGCAGCCTCGCCCGGATCGAGCAGGCCCAAAAGCAGGCGATGAAGGCCCCGCACATTCCCGCGGAGGCGTTCGCCTCGGGAGCGTCGGCGACGGTACAAAGTCGCGAATCTGCTACCGTTTAGCTCGTTTGCTCGCCCTGATTCGCCGTCGCCGACAGGCGGCGCGCCCCGTTCGACGCGCGCCGCCTCGCGGCGACGGCAAAGCGGGGGACGTGGAAAGTTGATCGCATGCCCGTCCTCGGCGTGATCCCCGCCCGGCTGCAATCCGCTCGGTTGCCGGAGAAATTGCTGCTCCGCGAGACCGGCCGCAGTCTGCTCGAACATACCTACCGGGCCGCTTCGCACGCGACGTCGCTGGACGAACTGGTCGTCGCGACGGACTCCCCCGAGATCGCCGCGGAGGTAAAACGCTTCGGCGGCGTGGTCGAGATGACCGGCGAGCACCCCTCCGGCACCGACCGTCTCGCCGAAGTCGCCCGTCGTCGGAACGAATTCGACGTGCTGGTGAACGTGCAGGGCGACGAACCGGAGATCGACCCGGCGGCGATCGATCTGCTCGCCGCCGCGGTCCGGGACACCGACGCGGAGATGGCGACGCTCTGCTCGCCGATGACGGATCTCGACGCCTTCCGCGACCCGGCGAATGTGAAAGTGGTCTGCGACCCGACGGGGCGGGCGCTCTACTTCTCTCGCTCGCCGATCCCCCACCCGCGGGACGCCGCGGAGCATCCGGGCGGCGTCCCGGAGAACGCACGATTGCACATCGGGGCGTATTCCTACCGACGAGATTTTCTGATTCGGCTCTCGGAACTCCCGCCGTCGCGGTTGGAACGGGTGGAGAAGCTCGAACAGTTGCGAGCGCTGGAGGCCGGTTGCACGCTGCGGGTTTGCGAGGTCGCGGCTCACGCGTGTGGCGTCGACACCCGTGCCGATTACAATGCCTTCGTCGCCCGGTTCCACGCGCGGGAGACTCGCCCGGCCCCCTGACCGCCGTTTGACCCGGCGCTCTCCCTGAAGGGGCGCCCGCGAAACCGCAAGCGTGCGTCTCCAGCCCGCGAGCGATCGCGGGTTCTTGCTTTGACGAGCCCGCATGGTCTCCCCGTTCGATCCCTTTCCCGGCGACCGCCGGACCAAACACATCTTCGTGACCGGGGGAGTGGTCTCCTCGCTGGGCAAAGGCCTGACCGCCGCCAGCATCGCCCTGCTGCTGGAGCGGCGCGGCCTGAGCGTGCGGATGCAGAAGCTCGATCCGTATCTGAACGTCGACCCTGGGACGATGAGTCCCTACCAGCACGGCGAGGTCTACGTGCTGGACGACGGCAGCGAGACCGACCTCGACCTCGGCCACTACGAACGCTTCACCGACGGCCCGCTCACCCGGCAGAGCAACTACACCGCCGGGCAGATCTATCAGAACGTCCTGGAAAAAGAGCGCCGCGGCGAATACCTCGGCCGCACCGTGCAGGTCGTGCCGCACGTCACGGACGAGATCAAATCGACGATCCTCGACCTCGCCGGCGGGGACGTGGACGTGGTCATCACGGAACTCGGCGGCACCGTGGGCGACATCGAGGGGCTGCCGTTCCTCGAAGCGATCCGGCAGATCCCGCTGGAAGTGGGCCGGCAGAACTGCATGTTCCTGCACCTCACCCTCGTGCCCTACCTGAAGGCGGCCCGCGAGGCGAAGACGAAGCCGACGCAGCACAGCGTCCAGCAGTTGCGCACGATCGGCATTCAGCCGGACATGCTGGTCGTTCGCTGCGAGCGTCCCCTGCCCCGCGATCACGCGGAGAAGATCGCGTTGTTCTGCAACGTCGAGCGGGACATGGTCGTGGTCGAGGTGGACAAGGAATACAGCATCTACGAGGTGCCGCAGAGCCTCGCGGAAGACAACGTCGACCAGAAGATCGTCAACCGCCTGCGGCTCAACGCCGGCCGGCTGCGGCTGGACGACTGGACCGACCTGATGCGTCGGAACCGTCACCCGGAGCATGAGGTCACGGTCGCCGTGGTCGGCAAGTACATCGAGCACCGCGACGCCTACAAAAGTATCTACGAAGCTCTCACCCACGCCGGCTTCGGCCACAGCGCCCGGGTGATCTTCAAACGGGTCGACGCCGAAAGCGTCGAGCAGGACGGCGCCGCGGCCCACCTGTCCGGCGTCGATGCGATCCTGGTGCCCGGCGGGTTCGGCAAGCGGGGGATCGAGGGCAAGATCCTCGCGGCTCGCTTCGCTCGGGAGAAGGGCGTGCCCTACTTCGGCATCTGTTTGGGGATGCAGGTGGCCGTCGTGGAGTTCGCCCGCAACGTGCTGATGCTCCCCCACGCCGACAGCACGGAGTTCGCCGCCGAAACGCCCGATCCCGTGATCTGCCTGCTGGAAGAGCAGAAAGCCGTCAAGAACATGGGCGGCACGATGCGGCTCGGCGCCCAGCCCTGCGTGCTGACCGAGGACAGCAAATCCGCGGCGCTGTACGACACCCGCCACGTCTCGGAGCGCCACCGCCATCGCTACGAGTTCAACCCGGCCTACCGCGATCGGATGATCGAACACGGCCTGCATCCCGTCGGCACCAGCCCGGACGGCACGCTGGTCGAGGTGATCGAAGTCCCGGACCACCCGTGGTTCGTCGCCGTGCAATTCCACCCGGAATTCAAAAGCAAACCGGACCGCCCGCACCCGCTGTTTCACGGTTTCATCCAGGCGGCCCTCGACCGCCAGACCGAACGCACCGCGGCGAAAGCGGTCGCTTCGGCGTAGACTGGTTCCGTCCCTCATTCGGAGTCCGCTGTGTCCGTCGCAAGTCCGGAATCGCCCGCGACGCCCGCCGACTGGTCCGCGGACCCCCGCAACGATGGCCCGCCGGATCTTCTGACCGGGTTCCGCTTTCCGGCGGGGCATGTACTCGGCCCAGAAGACGAAGGCAAACTCATTTCCCGCGAGGAGTTCTGCTCGCTGCACGTTCTGGAGCCGTGGAAAGCCGAGCGGGTCGCCGGCAGACTGGAGTTCATGCCCCCGCCCGGCCGTTCGCATCGCGTTGCCTCAGGAGTGTTTCGGCATGCGCTCATGAGATATTTTGTCGCCCGGAACGATCTCGTTGAAGACTTCGAGTCGGAACGGTGGGCTCTTGTAGGCGATGACGGGGAGCGGCAGGGCGACGCCGCCGTGATGCTGCGCGACAGCCCGCTCGCTGGGGCGTCTGACGACTTCACCGACCCGGCTCGGGCACCGGACGTCTACTTCGAGGTCGTCTCCCCCGGCAGTCGGGCGAGGCAACGGGACTACGCAGACAAACGTGCGGACTACCACCGCATTGGCGTGCGGGAGTACGTGATCGTCGATCCGATCCGCCGCCGCGTGACCGTCCTGCGTCACGAACCGGCCGGCTACGTCGAAGCCGCGACGCTTGGCCCCGAGGATTCCTATAGCTCCCCGCTGCTGCCGGGGCTGTCGATTCCACTGGCGGAGGCGCTCGGCGGCGATGGGTAAACCGCCTCCGCCGATCCCCCCCGCCGGTCTGCTCGTGCTGAACAAGCCGGCCGGCGTGACGAGTCGCGCCGCGGTGAACATCGTGCAGGGCGCCGCCCGCGACGCGGGGTGGGGGCGGCGGGTGAAGGTCGGCCATGCGGGGACGCTCGACCCGATCGCGACCGGCGTGCTGGTCGTCTGCGTCGGCAAGGCGACCCGGCTGATCGACCGCGTGCAGGCCCAACCGAAGACCTACGAAGCCGGCTTCCTCCTGCACACATCCTCGCCCTCGCTGGATGTGGAGCACGAGCCGGTCCCCGTCCCGAATCCGCCGTCGCTCTCCCGCGACCAGATCGACGCCGCCCTGCCGGCGTTCCTCGGCGAGATCGACCAGACGCCCCCCGCGTTCAGCGCCGTGAAGGTCGGCGGGCGTCGGGCCTACAAGCTGGCCCGGGAGGGGGAAGAGGTGACGATCGAATCGAAGCGGGTGCGGGTCGATCGGTTGGAAGTCACGGGCTACGACGGCGAACGGCTGGGTCTGCGGATCGAGTGCGGCAGCGGGTTTTACGTCCGCAGCCTCGGTCGTGATCTGGCGAAGGCCCTCGGCACGGAGGCGGTGATGGAGAGCCTGCTCCGTTCCCGGATCGGCGGTTTCGACCTCGACGGCGCCGTGACTCCGGACGATGTCACGGCCGAATCGCTGCCGGGCCTGCTCTCGCTCTCCTTCGAGCGATTCGGTCTGACGACGCTGACCTGCGACGACGCTCAGGCCGGCGACCTCCGCGGCGGCCGGTACGCCCAGATCCCTTTTCAGGACGCCCCCGGCGAGCCGGGCGAGTGCGGCGTGCGGGACAAAGTCGGCCGCCCGGTCTGCCTCGCGGAACGTGACCGCGACGGCACGCTGCGCCCGAAGGTCACGTTCCCGCTGCCGACGGTGGAATGAAGCAGCGACCGCACAATCTTCAGGCCAGCCGCGCAGGGGCCGTGCTGGGCGGGGTGCTTGGGTTCGCCCCCGCGCTGATCACGGCGTTCCTGTTCTTCCCCGACGAGGTCCCGGACAGTTGGTGGGAAGCGCTGATGGCATGCGTATTGGTCGGCGGGTTCGGCGGAGCGTTTCTCGGTCTGATGGGCGGGCAGGTCGGTCGCTGGATCCGTGACCGCAGAGCCGGATCTTGGTCGGATTATCGAGCCTCGCTGGCTGGAGGCTATGTTGCAGGATTCGTCGGCGGCCTCTGCATGTTCGTTCACTGAGGATCGGTCCGCGTTGACCGCTCTCGCCGGGATCGCCTATGCCCGCCGGGCCTCTCGCCCTGCTTGGCCGCCGCCCGTGTCAACTCCCCCCGCCCCGCATCTGTACGTCCCCCCCGATGAGGACAGCGCGACGGTCGAAGCGAACGACACGCAGCCGGACGTGACCGTTGTCGTGCCGACCTACCGGGAAGCGGAGAACCTCCCGGAATTGATCGCCCGGCTCGGCGACGCCGTGAGCGGCGCCCACCTCTCCGCGGAATTTCTGATCGTCGATGACGACAGCCGCGACGGCACGGAGGAACTCTGCGCGGAATTGGCGAAGGATCACCCCCTGCGATTGATCCTCCGCCGCAACGAACGCGGACTCGCCACCGCGGCGGTGCGGGGGCTGTCTGAAAGCCGCGGCGCCGTGCTCGCGGTGATGGACGCGGATCTCTCCCACCCGCCCGAGGCGATCCCGGACCTGATCGCCGCGGTACTCGGAACCGACGGCCGCGGCGGAGCGGACTTCGCGATCGGCAGCCGATACGTCCCCGGCGGTCAGATCGACGCCGGCTGGGGACGGTTCCGGCAATGGAACTCGAAGGTCGCCACGCATCTCGCCCGCGGACTGACGAACGCCGCGGACCCGCTCGCCGGGTTCTTCGCCCTCCGCCGGGAGACGTTCGCCGCCTGCGGGCCGCTCGATCCGGTGGGTTATAAGATCGGGTTGGAACTGCTGGTGAAGTGCGGCGCCCGCCGCGTCGCCGAAGTGCCGATCACCTTCCGCGACCGCACCCGCGGCTCCAGCAAGCTGACGCTCGGCCAGCAACTGGCCTACCTGAAGCACCTCGGCAAGCTGTACGCCTTCAACGCCCGCCGAGCGGCGTAGGGAACAATTGCAGTACCAGCCCGACGCGCAAGCGTCGGCCGCGTGTCGTCTGAAGCAAGCCTTCAACCCCCGAGGATTCCGCCGGCTGCTCCGACGGCCGATGCTCGCGCATCGGGCTGGTATCCGGTTCTGCAACAGCTTTTCTGAGTCAATCCGCCGACGGCGCCGGCAGGCTTAGATCGACCCAGTAGAGCGGATGATCGCTGGCCTCGGTTCTCAGGACCGCGGCCTCACGGACGATCAGGCCGCGGGTGAAGATGTGGTCGACCTTCTCCTTGCCCACCGGCAGCGCGTCGCGCACCTCGCGGGGATCGAGGGCGGCGAGCGCGTCCTTCACTTCGTCAGAGGCCAGCAACGCCTGCAACGGTGGGGCGTCGATCTCCGCGTTGAAATCCCCCGCCAACACGCAGGGCGCCTCCAAAGCGAGGAAGAGGTCGAGCGCCCGTTCGAGTTGCCCCGGTTCCCAGCCCTCACGGGTCAGGTGGACGTTCAGCAGCCGCACCGCTTGACCCTCCGGGTTCACTGCGGTCGGCACGAACACGGTTGTGAGAACCGCGGTGCGGAACGCCTTGCCGCGGGTGTCCGGGAGGGGAATCCGGTGAACCGGCCCCGCGGCGAGCGTCGAAAGGACCGCGTTGCCGACATGCTCTCTCCCGTACTGACGCTCCGTGCCGACGAATGCGGCGGAGGCGCCGGTGAACCGACCAAGCGTGGCGGAAGCCGGTCCCTCGGACGAGACCGCGTCGGGTCCGGGAACTTCCTGAAGCAGAGCGACGTCGAATTGAGACGCTAACAACCATTGGACGGCGAGCGCGGGGTTCGGATCGCCGTCGGCTCCGCGGAAGCCGTGAACATTCCAGGTGACGCAGCGGAAACTGTCGTCCGAATCGGCCGAGTCGCCCGGCGCCCTCAACGGCTTGCCGACAAACGCCGGAGCGTCATGCGGGTTCGCAGGTATACGCTCGGCCCAGAGACCGATCAGGGCTCCGGCGGCGCCGAGGAAGGCCCCCAGAAGCAGCGTCGCGGCGCTCCGCCAAGCAGGACGGCGCGCGGTCGGTGCAGTCGGAGGAGCGGCCATCGGCTTCGAGAATAGACGATTCCCCCGGCGTGCACGAAGCCGCCCGCCGGGGAGCGGATCCCCGACGGACGGCGGTCTCGATCATCGACTCAGCGTCAGCTCAGGCCGGCAGGACGGCGGCCAGCTCCGCCTTCAACCGCCCGCGGGCGGTGTGCAGCCGGCGCTTGACCGTGCCGACGGGGCAGGCGAACTCCTCGCCGATCTCCTTCAAGGACCGACCCTCAAAGTAGAACGCCGTCAGCGTCCGCCGATCGAGCTCCTTCAACCGGTCCAGCGACCCGCGGACGAGGTCCGCGGCCTCGCCCCGCAACAGCGAGTCGAGCGCGGTCTCCCCGCCGACGGCCTCGCCGCCGAACGCCTCGGGGGCGCAGACGGCCTCCTTCGGCCGACGGACGGCCCGGTTGATGCTCATGCGGACGGCGACCTGCTTCAGCCAGCCGGCGAACCGCTCCGGGTCCTCCAACTGGTCGATCTTCCGCATCGCCCGCATCAAGACCTCCTGGGTGACCTCGGCGGCCTCGGACCGGTTGCGCAACCGACGCAGGGCGACGGCGAAGACGGTCGGCTCGAAGTGGGCGGCCAGTTCGCCGAAGGCGTCGCGGTCGCCAGTCTGGGCGGCGATCACCAAGCGGACGAGCCGGGCGGGCTCCATCGTGCCGGTACGGTAGTCGCCGGTGCGGTAATCCCCGGCGAGGAGGGAGGAAGCGTTCATCGGTCCGCTCCTTTCGAGCGTGCTCAACGCGCGACCGGCCCCGGATGCGGGGGTGGGAATCGTGCGTTGCCGTTCGGTGATCGCCGTGCGAAAGCGCGTCCGGACTTCGGCGTGCGGAAGGACACGACCGAGCCGGGATGGCTGCGCAAGAGAAACGCGGCCGCGGCGATGGGTTCTCAGAAAATTCTGGCAGCGGGGCGACGACCCGGCTCAGCGTGCGAACACTTCAGTGTGCGAACACGAGGAGCGGCGCCCGCGAGGCGCGACCGGCGGCGTTCCGACCAGGGAACGAGCGCGGGTCGCCCGGCGGGGGCGGCAGCGGGCGGGCGGCACTGGGTTCGGCAGAGAGCCGAAACCGCGTCAGGCAGAAACGGCCCGACTGACCACCCACGACGCCCAGACCCGTGCAGCCGGGCCGCATAACCGCGGCTCGGCGGTCGTAACGGGGGGCGTCGGCGTCGCGGTCGCGGGCGTTTTTCTCGCTGGCATGGTCGGCTGTTTCGCCGAATACATGCATTGCGGGGACTCCGCGACGGCTGTGCAGGACGCGTGTACCAAACGCGGTTCCGCACCACTGAGGCCGCCGCGTCCGCCAATCACGACGGCGTCCGCGCCGAACAGCCCGTTCAGGGCGTTCGAGAGAGCGGCGGCGTCGAGGTGGCGGAACAGCATCGGGGCCTCCCGCGGACAATGTCCGCAGACCAGAGAAGTTGAGACGAACGAGGTAACCGAGGAGCAAACCCGACCCGGCACATGCCGGGCGGAGCGAACTTAGACCACGTCCGAGCCGGCCCGGGATGAGCGGGGCGGCGGGACGTCGGCCGGGGTTCTACCCGCTAGACGCCGCCGGGGTTCGGAAGGTTCACGCATTTCCGAAAAAGTTTTCGGATCCGGCCCTGTCCGTCGCGATTCCAGCCGCTTACGGCATGACGCCGGATCGGGCCGCGGCCGAGATCGGCGGCGGGTCGTCCTTCTTCGCCGCCTCCTTCTTGGCCACCTCTTCGGCCTCGTCCCGCTCAAGTTCCTCGTCGACCTCCTCCGGCGTCGGATCGGAGATCGCGCCGATCGGGGGGAACCGACGAGCCGCCAACATTCGCTCGCGGTCCTTCCGAAACAGCTCCGCCAGCGCGTGCCGGTGGATCACGCTGTTCAACTGGCCGCCGAACAGCAACAGCATGCCGGTCAGCCACAGCCAGGTCATCAGCACGACGACGCCGGCCAGCGCCCCGTAGGTGTCGCCGTAACGGCCGTAGTTCTGAATGTAAAAGCGGAAGGCCTGCGTGGAGATCAGGAACGTCGCCGCGAAGAACGCCCCGCCGGGCGTCAGCACGGTCCACCGCAGTTTGCAACTGGGCACGTAGGTGTAAACCAGGCTGACCGCGGCGAGCAGAAACCCGATCGCCAAGACCCATTTGAAGCCGTAGACCGCGACGAGCCGCACCCAACCCCATCGGCCCTCCGGACTGAGTCGAAGCAGCAATTCGTCGGCGGCGAACTGCAACACGACGCTGAGCGCCAGGAGGGAAAAGGTCGTCAGCAACACCAGCCCGACCGCCACCACGTTGCGATGCCAGTACCTGCGACGCTCGTCGACGCCGTACGCCGCGTCCAACCCGCTGGAGATCGTCAGCAGCGTCGTGCGGCCGGAGTAGAAGAGGAACGTCCAGCCGAAGGCGATCACCATCCAGCCGGTGCTCTTCCGGAGTCGTTCCATCTCGCTGATGATCAGCACGCTGGCGTCGCCGGGCAGGCCTTCGCGGATGGTCATCTTCAGATCCGTCAGCACCTCCTCGCGGGCCGTTTCGTTGAGGACCAACACGCTGGTGCTGACCGCCACCACCAACGCGGGCGCCAGCGAATACAGGGCGAAGAACGCGAAGTACACCGCCCGGTGTTCGAGCTTGTGCTCCCGATAGCTGGCGACCGCCCGCTTCACCCACTCCAGCGGGGTGAGACCGGCCAGATTCCACATCTGCCGCGTCGTCACCCGACGGTAATCGTCCTTCGGTAAGGACTTGGCGGGGGCCGCGGGGTCAGGCAAAGCGTTCGTCGTCAGGAGTCGGGGCGCCGGGCCGGGTGAATGGTAACGGAACCTCTTCGCAGGCCAGACCCGACGCCGACCGATCAGCGCTTGGCAAGCGGGCCGGCCAAGACTTGGCAAGCTGTGCGGGCGGCGCCGGGCGTGCCGGACTTGAGCGTCGCACCGGCCGATGAACGGTTCTGTCCGTCGCCCGAGGTTCCGATGTCCCCGCCCCGCATGTCCGCCGTTCGCTTGCCTGGCCTCCTGCTGCTCGCGGGGGTCGGGGGCATGATGACCGGCTGCGCGACCCGGCCGGGCTACGTGGATTGCACCACCGGCCGGGCGTACGCCGGGTTCGCCAAACCGGCCTGCTACGCGACCGATTTCTGCGGGCTGTGCGGCCTGAAAGAATGCGATCGCGGCCGCGATCCGTACCGGCCGCCGGTCGAAGCGTTCACCTCATTCCCGGGCTTGCAGGCCGGCTGCAGTCACCGCCGACCGCAATACCACACGACGCACGTGTACGCCCCGATGCCGGCGGGGTACGAGCAGTTCGCCGGCAGCGCCCGGCGGTTCGACGGGCCGGGAAGCGCCCCGCCGCGGACGCCTTCGACGAGGAACGAAGCGAATCCCCTGTCCGCCCCGATGCCGCTGCCGGCCTCCACCCAACCGCCCGGCGACGGCCCGATCGGCGGCCCCGGTCTCCCGCCGACCAGCCCGGCTGGAATCGGGGAGTGACGAGCGAAGCGGTTCTCGGGTGAACCCGTCTCGGGCGAGTCCGTCGCGCGTGAGTCCCGTCTCAGTCGAACCACTCGACCGCGTTGCGGAACAGCTTCATTCCGGCGCCCTCGCCGGTCAGCCCGAGCCGCGTCCAACGGGGATGCTGGTGGGCGAATTGAAAGCGTTCCGGGTGCGGCATCAGCCCGAGGATCTTGCCGGAGGCGTCCGAGAGGCCGGCGATATCCGCGAAGGAACCGTTGGGGTTATGCGGGGCGGCCAGCGTGACGTCCGCGGTCGGGCCACCCTCGGGCAGATCGCCCTGACGCGCTGCGTACCGCAGGGCGACGTTGCCGTTCGCAACCCATTCCTTCAGCACGGCGGGGTCGGAGACCGCGATGCGGCCCTCCGCATGGGCGATCGGCATCTCCACGTCGGGCATGTCCCGCAGGAAGGCGTGATCCGGCCGGTCGTTACGCAGCCGCACCCATCGGCAGTCGTAGCGGCCGGATTCGTTCCAGGTCAGCGTCGCCTTCGGGGTTTGATTCGCCCCCCATCCGTCCGCTCCGCCCGGCAGCACGCCGGCTTTCAGCAGCACCTGAAAGCCGTTGCAGATGCCCAGCACGAGCTTGTCCGCGTTCAGAAACCGCCCCAGCGCGTCGCCCAGCGGGCCGGACAGGTGACGGGCGAAGATCACGCCGCTGCCGAGGTCGTCGCCGTAGCTGAACCCGCCGGGCACGCAGAAGATCTGATAGCGGTCGAGCATGTCCGGCTCCTCCAACACCCGAAACAGGTGCAGGTGGTCGACGACGGCGCCGGCCGTTTCAAAGGCGCGGACGGTTTCCTCGTCAGAGTTCGTCCCGGGGGCACGGACGACGAGGGCGCGGGGGGCAGACATGGGGGGCGGTCACAGCGAATCGAGTCGATCTTCCGGGAGGATAACGAATCGCCTAAAGTTTGAACCGCCGCGAGGAGGCGGCCCCCCGTGCATGGACGTTCATTTTCCGATCCGATTCGCCCGTTGATCGCGGCGCTGGCCTGCGCGCTCTGCGGAGCGACGCTCGGCTGTAACCCGTTCGTCACGCGGACGCCGGACTTCGGTCCGCTCCCCCCGCCGCCGATCGAGGGACCGAGCCAGGAGCGGTTCGACCCGTTCCCGGACGAGGACATGGGACCGGAGACCTTCACCCGTCCGACGGACTTCCAGAACGGCCGTGACGAGAATCGCACCCTGCTGCAAAACCGCCGGGCGCCGGCCCCGCCGTCGCGGCAGAACCCGCTCGATATGTTCCCCGGCACGGGCGGGCTGTACCCGAACGTGGTGGAATAGGGCGAGCGAGCCGGGGGGTTTATCCCTCCGGACCTCTTTCAAGTGGCGCCCGGCTGGCTGGGCGGTTCTCCTCCTTGCGGCGGCGACCGCCGCCCGAGCCGACGACCTGCCGCCGCGGCTGACGACGCCGCAATCGATCGCCGCCGCGGAAGCCGCCGACCGCTGGCTCGCATTGCGGCAACGGCCGGACGGTTCGATGGGATCCGGGCGCCGGTATCAACGGAACGTCGGCGTGACGGCCCTGTGCGGACTGGCCTGGGCGTCCGGCGGCAGCGTTCCCAGCGGAGGCCCGCACGCCTCGAACGCCGCCGCCGCCGCCCGGTTCCTGCTGGATCATCAGGAGCCGGACGGGCTGTTCTTCGCCGCGGAGTCGCCCGATACCCCGCCGGACGGGTCCATGTACGGGCACGGCTTCGCCACGTTGTACCTCTGCGAAATTCTCGGCGAGTTGCAGGAACCGGACTTCGACCCGACCGCGGTGCGCGCCGCCCTGCAACGGGCCGTGCGTCGCATCGCGGACAGCCAGAATCGAGAGGGCGGTTGGCGGTACGTGCCCACCTCCGCGGAGGCGGATATCAGCGTGACGGTCTGCCAGATCGCCGCCCTCCGCAGCGCCAAGGACGCCGGTTTGACGGTCCCGGACGCGGTCGTCCCCGCCGCGATCCGCTATGTGCGGAGCCTGCGCAACCCCGCGGACGGCGGCTACTTCTACATGGCGGAGCGGCGCGACGGCAGCCGGTTCGAGCGCTCCGCCGCGGCCGTCAGCGCCCTCCGCACCGCCGGGCTGACCGATCCCGCCGTCGAGCAAGAGATCGCGGACGGTCTGCGGTACGTGCTGGCGAATCGACCGCGGCGCAGCGGCGGGGCGTACCCGTACTACGGTCGCTTCTATGCGACCCGGGCCGCCTGGCAGGCCGGCGGGGAGACCTGGGCCGCCTGGTATCCCCCGATGCGGGAGGAGTTGCTGCGCACCGCCGTGCAGGAAGATTCCTTCATCTTCTGGCGAAGCGCCCGCTTCACGGACGAATACGCCACCGCGATGGCGGTCCTCTCCCTCCGCGTGCCGCACCGCCTCCTGCCGATCTACCGGCGATGAGCGGTTCCCTTCCCACCCGGCGGACGTTCCTTCAGTCCGCGACTCTCGCTTGCGGTTTCGCGGGTGACTTCGCCCGGGGCGAATCGGCCGAGAACTGCATCGAAGTCACGCTTTCAGGCGGCGGATCGGTCACCGGCAGTCGGATCGAGGTGAGCGATCAGACCATCCGGCTGGATGATCAGTCGTGGTCATGGGACGAGGTGTTGGACGTGTTCGTTCCCGGCCCGATCGCGCCGGACGGCGATCGGGGTTGGGTCGAACTGACCGGCGGCGACCGCCTGTTCGGGACCGTCGCCGGCTTCGACGGAGAAACGATCGCCTTCTCCCGACCGCGGGGCGACTCGCTGAGCCTGCCCGCCGACCGGGTGCGGTTCATGCGCTTCGCCGGCACGGGGCCGCTGACGAACGTGCAACGGTTGGCGGCGCTCCGTGACCGCGGAGCGGACGATCTGGCGCTGTTACAGGTCGGCGGGCGGGTCGGCGGGGAATTGCTCGAATTCGACGCCGACGCGGTGCGGCTCCTCGCCGCCGCGGGGGAGATCAAACTCCCGCGATCGACGGTGCGGGCCGTCGCCCTCTCGCCGGAGTTGCAGCGGCCGGCCCCGCGGCCGAATCGATTCTTTCAGGCATTGCTGGCGGACGGTTCGCATCTGACCGCGACCTCCCTGACGTACGGACCGGCCGGGGGGCAGGCGCTGACCGCGGAGGGGCTGACCGTTCCTCTCGGCCCCGATGCGATTCGAGAATTGACGGCCGTCACGCCCGGCGTTGCCGAGGCAAGCGAGCCAACGGTAGAGATCGCCGCCGTACCGCACGGACGAGCGGAGCCGCGGCGGGACCGGAGCGTCGTCGGCCGTCGCCCCGTCGCCGACGGGCGACCGCGGACGCTCGGCTGGGGCGTCGCGGCGGGAACGACGCTGACGTTCGCCGTCCCGCCTGAGGCGACGGCGGTCGTAACGGCCTTCGCGGTCGACGCCGCGGCCGGCGAACTCGCCGACTGCGATGCGAGCATCACGGTCGACGGGGCAACGCGCTGGGAACGAAACGGCGTGCGATCGGGGGCGTTCCATCCGGTACGCATCGAATTCGACGGCGCCGAGTCGGTCGCTCTAACAGTCTCGCCCGGCACGCTGGGGGGCGTGCGGGACGAAGCGTTCTGGATCGCCCCCCGGTTCGTCCTCAGACGGCGGTAACTATTCGTCGTCCGGGGCCACCGGGTCGCGGAGCAGCGCGTATCGCAGGGCGTTGATCCCGATCTTCAACGCGTCTTCGGGAATATATCCCGCACAGGCGACGGTCGTTTGCCGCTCCAGGGCGCAGCTGATGTCGTACTTGCTGTAAATCACCGCGAGCTGCCCGTTGACGGTCACGCCTTCGAGGAACGGCTCCCCGATCACCACGTCGGATTCCAACGCCCCCGCCCCGACGGCCCCGGGCACCCGGCGCCGGACGCGTGACAGATCGAACCCGATGCGATCCGTGAACAATTCGTGGTCCGGGGGAATGCGCATCAGCGGGGCGTCGGGAAACATCTCCTGCATCAATTCGCGCATCGCGCGATCGAACGGTTCCGAACCGCAGCAGGCGTCCGAAAACAGCACGCCGCCGTTCTCCAGATAGGTCTTCAACCGCTCTCGTTCCGCCTGTCCCAGCGAAAACGCTCCGCGGCCGTGCATATAGAGGACGGGATAGCGAAAGACGTTCGCGTCGCCCGGCGGCAACGATTTAACCTTCGTACTCGCGGCGACGCCGGCGGTGCCGTTCAGCGCCAGCAGCAGGTTCCGCAGCGCCCGCGGAGCGGCGTCCCACTCGCCTTCATGCCGTAGCTTCGCGACCTGCAGGAGACCGCGTTCCACCTCGTCCCGGGCGCCGCCGTCCTCGAGGGGCGTTTTCGCATCCAGTTTATCGGGCGGCTCGCGACCGGTGGCGTAGGCGAGGATGTTCACCCCCGTATTGATCTTCTGGGTGATCTGCGTCAGCAATTGCGGATCGCGATTCGGCAGATCGTAGGGGGTCCACAGATCCCAGTAACAACTGAGGTCCACCGGACTGAACATAATCGGCGTGCGACAGCCGAGGTCCGCCCCGTACAGTTCGACCGTATTCGCGTTCAGCAGATATTCGCTGCGAAAGACCGGGTGTTCGGCGCCCAATCGTTCTAACTTGGGCACGTCCTCGGGATACATGCTTTCGAGGAGTCGCTCGAACCCGGCTCGAAAATCGCCGCCCTCGCAGGTCTCCACGCCCAGCAGAAAGCCGCCGGCGTCGATATAGTCGCGCAGGAATTTGATCTCCTGAGCGTTGAGCCGCGGGGCGTCCCGGCCGGTCATCAACGTCACCGGCCCTTGGAGCGCCCCGGCGAGGTCGTTCGCGGCCACGGCCTTTTGCAGGTCCAGCACCTGCCAGGTGACTAACTTCGGCCATTTGGGCAGGCCGCTGACGTGGAAGGTGAGGTTGCGGGCGTCGGCGGGGTGCGTCTGCCAGGCGTCGCCCTGTTCGTACTTCAATTTATTCAGCAGCACCGGACTCAAACCCTTCGCGAGGAAGAGCAATGAGAAAGCCGTCCCGACGATCTCGTTCGTCTCTCCGAAGCCGTTGCCGACCCATCCGCCGGTCCGGGGGTTCTGATTGCGGAGCAACCACGCGGCGCCCTCCCGATACCAGTCGTGCTGTCCGAAGAAACGCTTGCCGGCCAGCCGTCCGGCTCGTTCCAAGCCGTAGAGGTAATACAGCGTGTGCGAATTATATTGCGGGTTTCGGGAGACCGAGAAATACTTCGTGAGCCAGTTGGAGGCTCGCTCGACGGCCTCGTTGAGTTCCTGCTCGAGGGGGTCGTTGCCGCAGCAGTTCGGGGTGCCGTCCGGTTTGAGGTCGTCCTGTTTCAGAACCGATTTCAAAATACTGAGGGTGGCGATGCCGGCGACCGTCATGGATCCGCGGGCCCCGCCGCCGGCGGAGCCGTAGGTGTAGCCGCCGTCGCCGTTCTGAACGTTGCGTCCCAACCAATAATTGGAGATATCCTCCCACGTGGCCCGCTGAACGGGGATGCCCGCGTAGGCGGCGTCGCGGAGGCCGAGCACCGCATATTGACTGTTGGACCGGTCCGCCCCCCCGCCGATACTGGGAAGCCCGTAGCCCCAGCCGCCGCGATTCTGACCGGCCTTCACCCGGCCGTCTTCCAGGCGGCGCGTCAGCGCGAGCATGCGGGCGCCGTCTCGCCGCCCGTCTTTGGCGGCGGCGAAAGCCATCAGGGCCAGCGAGGTGTCGTAGGTGCCCCCGCCGACGATGTCGCCGGTCGGGAGATCGCGGAGGTACTTCAGCCCGGCGGCGACGGGCGGGGAATCGACGGATTCTCCGCTGTTCAGCAGCGCCAACACGCATAACGCCGTGGAGCCGGGGAGGTGGCTGACGCCGGGCGAATCCCAGGAGCCGTTGGCGTTCTGCAGTTTCGTCAGGGCGGTCACCCCGCGGTCGATGGACCGTTTGACCTCCGCGCTGGAGAGGTCCTGGGCCGCGGCGGATCGCGGAGCGGGCGGGCACAGCGCCGCCGCAACGACCAACGCCGCGGCGACGCTCCATCGACGGGGGGCAGTCGATCGGCGGGCAATTGTGCGGCGTGCAGCAGGCATCGGGGGCGTCCTTCGGGCGGGGGGCGTATCATCGGACGCTGCCGCTTCGCCGCCCAGTCCGGTTTCTTCGCCAAGAACCGGCGGCGCGAGCGAAAGACCGCCTGATTCGATTCCGACGCCGTTCCTTCAGCACCTCCGGTCCGCCCCGTGTCCGACCAGCGCGACTTCGACGAGTTCCTCACCAAGTTCAAATCGCACTACGCCCTGGTGCGGGAGGAACTGCACAAGGTGGTGATCGGTCAGGACGACGTGATCGAGCAGCTCCTCGCCGCGGTGTTCACCGGCGGGCATTGCCTGCTGGTCGGCGTGCCGGGGCTGGCGAAGACGCTGCTGGTCAGCACGCTGGCCCAGGTGTTGGACGTGAACTTCAAGCGGATTCAGTTCACCCCCGACCTGATGCCCTCGGACATCACCGGCACCAATGTGCTGGACGAGGACGAACACGGCCGCCGGGAGTTCCGCTTCGTGCACGGCCCGGTGTTCACGAACGTGCTGTTGGCCGACGAGATCAACCGGACCCCGCCGAAGACTCAGGCCGCGCTGCTGCAGGCGATGCAGGAGAAGGAGATCTCCGCCGGCCAGACGACCTACGATCTGCCCGATCCGTTCTTCGTGATCGCCACCCAGAACCCGATCGAACAGGAGGGCACCTACCCGCTGCCGGAGGCCCAGTTGGACCGGTTCATGTTCAACGTGAAGGTCGACTACCCGAGCCTGGACGAGGAGGAACAGATCCTCGCCGCGACGACGGGCGGGGTGAAGAAGGAGGTGCGGAAGGTGCTCAGCGCCAAGTCGATCGTGTACCTGCAAAAGCAGATCGCCCAGATCGAAGCGACGCCGCGGACGATCCAGTACGTGACCCGTCTGGTGCGTGCGACGCGACCGGGCGACGACCGCAGCCCGGCGTTCGTGCGGGAGTTGGTCGACTGGGGCGCCGGCCCGCGCGCCGGGCAGTACCTCATTCAAGGCGGCAAGGCGATCGCCGCGATCGACGGGAGACCGAGCGTCACGCTGGACGACATCCGTCGCATCGCCGTGCCCGTCTTGCGGCACCGGCTCAGCACGAACTTCCAGGCGCAAGCGGAAGGCGTGGACAGCGTCACCGTCGTGGAGCGACTGATCGCGGAAGTCCCGGAGCCGGAGATCGCGAAGTACGAGTGAGGCGCCCCGGCGGCGCCCCCCTCTCTCCCGGCTCCTCGAAGCCCCGCGCTTCGACCGCCCGCTTCTCGACGCCCCGCGGCTAGGGCGAGAGCGTGTCTTGCTGCCCGGGGAGCACGAGTAATCGCACTTCTTTCATGACGCCGTCGGCCCCGCGCAGCACGCCCGCCGAGGTGGGCGGGGCGGCGCCGGCCGGGCGGAGGGCGTTGAGCCGGGCGGCGGGACCGCCCCCGACCACCGCGACCAGCGGGCTGGGTTCAACGGACAACGCCTTGTTCAGCGAATCGGCCACCTGGGGGCTGTCGGGATCGAGCACGAAGACCATGCGGCCCGGCGCCGCTGCGGAGAAGAGGAACTTCGCGGCCTGCTGATCCGGCGCCTCCGCCAGCACGAAGACTCGCGGCTCGGGTCGATTCGAGACCGCCGCGACAAGTTGCCGAGCGCCCCGCCCCGCGACGGATTCGGTTCCTTCCACCGCCCACCCCAGCCCGGTCGCCGCCAGCGCGACGATCGCGACGATCAGCAGACGCCGGTCCCGCACGTTCCGCGACCATCGGAACGCGGCCACCTCCCATAGCCCCCACAGTCCGGTCGCCGCGGCGGCGACGAACAGCGCCCGCCAAACCGTCGCCACGGTCGAGGGCGTCCAAACCCACATTCCCAGCAGCACGATCAACGCCACACAGGCCAACGCCGCGATCCCCCGGGGACTGACGGCCGGCCGACAGGCGCCCTCCACGGCGATCGCCGCCGTGATCGCCGCCGTCACCAGGGCGGAGAGCGTGCCCGCGTCGGGGTCGTGCGCGCCGGTCAGCCCCGCCCAAACCGCCGTCGACGCCACCAGTCCGAGGACCACGCGTCGGACGACGGAATCGATCCACAGCTGACCGCCCAGCGTCGCCGCCGTGCCGGCCGCCGCCAGCCCCGCGAGCAGCCACAGGCCATGCACGGGGAGCCGCTCGGCCTCCCAGGCGGACGGCGGGTCGTTCATGAACGCCGCCGTCGTCCCGGCCGCGAGCAATCCGATCGAGAACAACCCCGCGCGGTTCAGCGTCGCCGGGAGACGATCGCGGCGGGGAACCTCTCTTTGTGCTCCCGGAATAAGCTTCAGCCCCACGGTCACGACGACGACCGCGGCGGGGAGCAGCCCGGCGAAAGGACCGGCCAGCAGCACGCCGACGCCGGCCGCGGCTCCGCGACGCTCGATGCGGCCGGCCCGAACCCACAACCACGCGGCAATCACGGCGAACGCCACCCCCAGCGACGTCGGCGGAGCGGTGGCGGCCGCCGCGGCCGTAACCGGGTTCGTGGCCGTCAGCACGGCGGCGAACGCCGCCGGTCGGCCCCCGGCCATCGAATACGTCAACTGCCAAACCGCCCACACCAGCAGCGTCGCCCCGGCCCAACTGAGGGCGAAGTACGGCATCGCCCCGTCCGTGCCGACGAGCCTCAGCAACTGTCCCGTCAGCCAGGCGGCCGGACCGGCGACGGAGATCGGATCGCCGCCGTACGCCTCCAGACAGGTCACGCCCCAGTCCGGATCGATGCGGTCCAGTCGACACCGCGGCGCCGCCAGCACGGCCGGCAGCACGGCCAGCACCGCCAAGAGCGGACGCAGCGGGTCCGGCTCTTCCAGCACGCGGAACAACCGCTCGCCCGGCTTCGCGGCCAACATCAGCACCTCGGCGTCGCTCGGTCCCTCATCCACCGGAGGGAGCTTCGCGACGGGGGCGGCGCCGGGCGTCGGCGGAGACGCGGCGGGCGCGCTCACCGTTCCGCCCGCATGTGGGCGATGATGTCGGACAGCGTCTCCTCCAGGCTCATCGACGGGGCGGTGCCGAGCAGTTTCGCCAGAGCCGAGGTGTCCGGGACGCGCCGCTGGATGTCCTCGAAGTTCGAGCCGTAGGTCTGTTCGTAGGGGACGAACTCGATGGGCGAGTCGCTGCCGGTCAGTTCGAGCACCGTCTCCGCCAGCCGTTTGACGGTCACCGGCTGATCAGCCCCGAGGTTCCACACCCGGCCGGCGGCGTCCGGGTGGTCCGTGAGCCGCAGGACGTGATCGACCACCTCTCCGACGTGGGCAAAGCAGCGTTCCTGCGAACCGTCGTCGTAGACCTGCAACGGCTCGCCGGCCAACGCGGCCTGCACGAACCGCGGGATCACCATGCCGTAGTTCCCCACCTGCCGGGGACCGACGACGTTGAAGAACCGCCCGATCACCACCGGGAAGCCGTACTTCTTGTGGTACGCCAGCCCGAGGAACTCGTCGATCGCCTTGCTGCACCCGTACGCCCAGCGGGGGCGGGTGGTGGGGCCGAACACGAGATCGTCCTCCTCCGTCCACGTCGACTTCGGGTTCTTGCCGTAGACCTCCGAGGTGCTGGCGAGGAAGAACCGCTGGCGACCGGCCGCGGCGGCCCGCAGCAGCGTCTCGGTCGGTTGGATGTTCGTTTCGATCGTGCGGGCGGGATCGTCCGCGACCAGCTTGACCCCCACCGCGGCGGCGAGGTGATAGATGACGTCCGTCCCCGCGGTCGCCTCGGTCACCGCCTGCGAATCGGTGATCGACGCCCGGAACAGCGTCAGCCGCGGGTGGTCGGCGACCGCGGCGAGGTTCCCCTCGCGGCCGGTGCTCAGGTCGTCCAACACGACGACTTCATGCCCGGCCTCCAGCAGACGCTCCGTCAGATGGGAGCCGATAAACCCCGCGCCGCCGGTGACGAGACAACGGGGCATGGCGCGGACTCGAGTTCAGCGGAAGTCGAAAGGGCGCGCCGCCTAGCGGCGACGGCGAACCGTGAGGAATCAACCCATCAAACGAACAACGCCGGGGGACCGCAATCCCCCGGCGCTGCCGGAACCCGCACCTCACGGCGCAGACGAGACCGATCGCTCGGTCATGTTCAGTAACGACTCAGGTGTCGAGCAGCGGAACAGGGTCCATCTCGTCGTCCCCGTCGTCCAGGTTCAGGCTGCCGTTGGCGTCGCCGTCCGCCTCGAAGTCGCCGGAGGTCGCCGGGTCGATCTGACGAAGCGGGCCGTAGCCGGTGATGACTTCGCCCGGGGCCAGATCGATGCCCTCCGACCCCAGCGGCAACCGCGTGCGGGACCGGACGCCGTAGCCGGCGCTGTAGTCCTCGTTGAAGCCGTTGCCGTAGTAGGAGCCATAGTTGGCGCCGCCGAAGTCATCGAACTCGCCGCCGAAGTTATTCGGGTCGGCGGCGTCGAAGGCGTCGCTGCCGCCGGGCGGCAGCGGATCGCGGTAGCCGTCGCCGTAGGTTCCCCCAAAATTGTCGCCGGGGGCGCCGCCGAAGTCCGGGGTCGGGGTCAGCGGACCGGTGACCGACACGCCGCCGCAGTCGTTCGTCGGGCAGTCGTTCGGGCAAACCTCCGTGGGCACCACGCGGCAGACCTCATAGGGCACCTGACGGGCCACGCACTTCCGCACCAGCCGCGTCACCGGCCGTTGGACGGTCCGGCACACCGGGCGGCAAACCTGCACCTGGTACTCGTAGGGAACCTCTTTCCGCACCGAGTAGCGCACTTGGCGGGTCCGCGGCTCCTCGACCATCCGGCAGGCCTGCACCGGCACGGTGCGGGTCCGCTCTTCCGTCACCATCCGGGTGGTGGTGATGGGGCGGCGGGCGACGCGTTGCTCGCGGACCATCCGGGTGCAGGTGTAGGGCACCTGCTCGCAGATTTCCTGACGTTCCATCCGGCAGGTGGTCACCGGAATCCGCTGCACGGTGGTCTCCGGGACGCGGCGGCAGATCGTGTAGGGCACCTGACGACGCACGACCTGCGGCACCATCGTGGTGCACGGCACCTGACGCTGGCACACCTGCGGGGCGTACTGCGGAGCGCAGAAGCCCAGGGAGCAGGGCTTGAAGCCGAGACGCGGCAGGCAGCAGGGATCGCACGGATCCGGCGGCTGGAAACCGAGCACCGGGATCGACGGTCCCTGATAGCGGGCCATCCGCCACCGGGGCACGGTCGTCGTGACGGTCCGATAGCTCGTGACCGGCCGCATCACCGTATAGCACTGCTCCGAAACGCGGGTTTCGGTGACGTTCCGGTAGGTCGTGCGGGGCACTTCCTGAATGACCGTCTCCGTGACCGGCTTCATCACCACGCGGCGAACTTCGCGGGTCCTCGTTTCCGTCACCGGACGCATCACCGTGTAGGGACGCTCCTGAATGATCGTCTCCGTCACCGGCCGCATGACCGTGTAGGTCTGCTCCCGCTGGGAGGTCTCGAAGACCGGCTTCCGCACGGTGTAGGTTTCTTCACGCACCTGCGGCTCGAACACCACGCGCATCGCAGTGCGGGTTTCGGTCTCGAAGACGTTCTCCGTGACCTGCTGCGGGACGTAAGAGACTTCCCGCTCCACGACGGTGTCGTAGACGGTGCGGTAGGCGGTGGTCCGCTCGATGCGGTTCGCCGTGTAGCAGGATGGCGGGGGAGCGGCCTGCGGGCAGCAACCAAAGCTCATCAGTCCGCACAGCCCCGCGCTGGCGGGAGCGGGCATGAGGGCGAGGGCAGCCGCGGCGGTCGCCGCGGCGATAATCCGGGGTTTCATGGGATATCTCGGGGGAGCGGGTTCATGGGGGGAGGCCGTCTGCGGCGATCCGATCGCCCGCTCCGACTCGGAGCCGACGAACGCATCGCACATCTCCCCGGACGCCGCGTCTGTGCGAGGCCGACGCTTTCCATCCCCGCCGGTAGCCCGTCTTGGAGCCTGATACCGGAGGAACGCCTGCTCGTCCTGAGCGGGGCGGGTCGGCCGCGTCCTTTCCTGTCACACAGTGTCCTGTGGGCGCGGGGGGGTTCGCAAAGGGAAAACGCCTCGGCCGCCACGGATCGTTTGAACCGGGCCGCCGACGCGGGTTCCTCTCAAAACTTCGCACGCGGAAGGTCGGCCGGCTGGGCAAGCTGCGACGGACAGGGGAGCCGGGATGTGGCGAAAAATCACAGATCCGCAGAACCCTCCCCCCCGGAACGGCCTCGCGGGGGCCGCCCCCAGCCGGCGCCGCTCGACACCCTTCCCCGACCCGCACACACTGCCCCACCTCGCATGAACCGACACGTCGTCACAATCGGTCCCGCCCGCTCCTCGCCGCCCACACCGCTGCCGTGCACGTCTTAGTCGTCAACGACGACGGAATTCATTCTCCCGGCCTCGCCGCATTGGCGAGCGCGGCCGCCGCGCTGGGGGACGTCACCGTCGTCGCCCCCGCGATCGAACAAAGCGGCGTCGGTCTGACGATCACCTACCGCCACCCCCTCATGTATGAGGAGGTGCACCGCCGCCGCCCCGCTCGGAACGGGGAACCGGGCGAGCGCTACCACTACGGCTACGCCGTGCACGGCAGCCCGGCGGACTGTGCGAAGCTGGGCGTGTTGGAACTCGGCCCGCTGTTGCGCGGGTCGCGGCCGGATCTGGTGCTCTCCGGCATCAACCTCGGGGCGAACGTGGGGCACGGCGTGCTCTACTCCGGCACCGTGGCGGGCGCGATCGAGGCGGCGTTTCACGGCGTGACGAGTGTGGCTGTCAGCTGCGTGAGCCGCGATCCCGACGATTGGACCCCGCTGGCCGAGTACGCCGTCTCCGTCGCCGGGCAGTTGGCCGAGCGCCACGGCGACACGGCGGCGTTGTGGAATCTGAACCTCCCCGCCGCCGCCCCGAAGGGGCTGAAAGCGGTGCGATGCAGCCCGGACCGCCGCGGCGATCTGCTCGAACGCCGCGACAGCCCGGAGGGCCGCCCGTACTACTGGACCGGCATGGACCCCGCGACCGCCGGCGATCCCGCCCCGGACACCGACGCCGGCGCCGTCGCTGCCGGGTACGCCGCCCTCACCCCGCTGCGGTACGATCTGACCGACCCCGCCGGCTTCGCCGCGCTCCGGGATCTCGACCTTCCCACGGACTGACCGCCATGTTCCCCGCTCGCACGCTCCTTCTCGTCACGCTGGCGGCGAGCGTCGCCGCGTCGGCCGGCTGCAAGAAGAAGGACCAAATTCCGCCGGAAGTCGACGCCGCGCTCCAGGGGGAGAAAGCCCCGCCGCCGGAGCAGAAGACGGGCATCGTCGGCCGCAAGACCATCGAGGTGCTGGACGCCCCCGCCGCCATTGCCGCCGGAACCCACACGATCGCCCAGGACAAAATCGGCGAGGGCCCCCCGTTGGGGCAGGGCGATTTCTACACCGATCCCGTCTCCGGACCGCTGAACGCCCTCGGCAGCATCTCCAGCTTCGCCGGGCAGATGCCCATGCAGCAATGGGTCAACGGCGAGTATGCGCTGAACGGCGAGTACCCGACCTACGAGCAGTTCACCGGATTCCTGCAGAAGAACCGACAGTACGCGATGCCGATGCCGCGGCTGTCGCAACGCTACGGCTACGACGAGACCCGCGGCGCCGTGGTCGTGCTGAACGTCGTCGGCGGCATCCCGGACGAGGGCGGCTCGCTGGATATGGACGGCGACCGGTTGTTGCCGAAAGGCGACTGACAAGGATGGCCGGAACGTCACGCCCCGCCGCGCGCGACTTGGCCGGGGGGGCGACTCGACCGGGAGGGCGGCGCCGGTTCTAGGCGTCGTGACACATGAAGTGGGGGCGACTCGGAGGAACCGTCGAAGGGCGTCTCGATGTCCCCTCACACCTCTCCCCCGCTCATCGCCCCCCGGGCCGCACCGGGCGGACTCCCGAGCGGCATCGCCCGCGGCGCCTGTGCGGCCCGGGGGGCGATGAGCGGGGGAGAGGTGTGAGG
>NZ_WTPX01000159.1 GCF_013036045.1 Alienimonas chondri | reverse complement strand
CTAATAAGGTTGGACGGTTTCGGAACTTGCGTCAAATCCGGCACGGCCCGCCCGGCTCCCCCGACCGGACCCGCGAGCCGCCCGCCAGCGATCTCCCCCTACCGGCCCCGCGGCCGACGACCGACCCCCACGATGGAACAACTCGACCGCATCGGCGACGTGTTTGAGGCCGCCACCGGCGGCATCACCAACGCGATCACCAAGCTGTTCGGCTCCAGCAACGAGCGCCGCGTCCGGCAGCTCGGCTTCGTCCGCGGCAAAGACGGCTCCACCACCGTCGTTCCCGGCTCGACCCTGGACAAAATCAACAAGCTCGAGCCGGAGCTGGAGAAGCTCTCTGACGAGCAGTTGAAGAACACCGCCGCGGACTTCCGCGCCCGGTTGGAGAAAGGCGAGACGCTCGACGACCTGCTGCCCGAGGCGTTCGCCCGGGTCCGCGAAGCGAGCAAACGCGTCGCCAAGATGCGTCATTACGACGTGCAGATGATCGGCGGCGCCATCCTCCACCAGGGGATGATCGCCGAGATGACCACGGGCGAAGGCAAGACCCTCGTCTCCTCCGGTCCGGCGTTCCTTAACGCCCTGGCCGGGCACGTGCACGTCATCACGGTCAACGACTACCTCGCCAAGCGCGACATGGAGTGGATCGGCCCGATCCACACCGCGCTCGGTCTGACCGTCGGCGCGATTCAGTCCGGCATGCAGCCGCCGGAGCGGCAGGCCCAGTACGCCTGCGACATCACCTACGGCACCAGCAACGAGTTCGGCTTCGATTACCTCCGGGACAACATGAAGCCCCGGCTCGAACTGCAGGTGCAGGGGCCGCTGGACTACGCCATCGTCGACGAGATCGACAACATCCTGATCGACGAGGCCCGCACCCCGCTGATCATCAGCGGCCCGGCCCACGACGACGTCTCCCGCTATCCGGTCGCCGACCGCATCGCCCGCCAATTGAAGGCCGGCAGCGACTTCGAGATCAAAGAGAAGGAACGGACCTGCCACCTCACGGAGTCCGGCGTGCGTCGGGCCGAGGAACTGGCCGGCGTGGAGTCGTTCTACACCGCCGGCAACATGGAGTGGCCGCACTTCATCGACAACGCCCTCAAGGCGCATCACCTGTATAAGCGCGACGACCAATATATGGTCCGCAACGGGCAGGTGATCATCGTCGACGAGAACACCGGCCGCCCGATGGAGGGCCGCCAGTGGTCTGACGGCCTGCACCAGGCGGTCGAGGCGAAGGAGGGGGTGAAGATCAAACCGGAGACCCAGACCTACGCCACGGTCACGCTGCAGAACTTCTTCAAGCTCTACGGCAAGCTGTCCGGGATGACCGGTACGGCGATGACCGAAGCCGACGAGTTTCTGAAGATATATAAACTGGACGTCGTCGCCGTTCCGACGAACCGGCCGCTCCAGCGGCAGAACCACCCGGACCTCGTCTGCCGGACCGAGAAAGAGAAGTGGGACGCCGTCGCCGAGGAAGTCGCCGAGGAGCACGCCGCCGGCCGTCCGGTGTTGATCGGCACAACCTCGATCGAAGCCAGCGAGAAGGTCTCCAATAAGCTCAATAAACGCGGCGTCAAACACTTCGTGTTGAACGCCAAGCACATTGAAAAAGAATCCGAATTGATCGCCCAGGCCGGACGCCCCGGCGCGGTCACGATCGCCACCAACATGGCCGGTCGCGGCACCGACATCATCCTCGGCGGGAACCCGGAATACGCCGCCTGGGAGCAGCTGCGCCACACCTACGACAGCCGTCTGGACGTTCCCAAGGACGAGTGGGACGGGCTGATCGCCAAGATCCGCGAAGAGGAGGGCATGAAGGAGCAGGCGAAGCAGATCGCCGAGGCCGGCGGCCTGCACGTCATCGGCACCGAGCGGCACGACTCCCGCCGGATCGACAACCAGCTCCGCGGCCGTGCCGGTCGTCAGGGCGACCCGGGGTCGTCCCGCTTCTACGTCTCTCTTGAAGATCGCCTCATGCGCGTCTTCGCCGGCGAGTTCGTCCAGCGGGCGCTGGATATGGCGGGGATGAAGGAGGGCGAGTTCATCGAATCCAAGATGGTCTCCCGCCGCATTGAGGGCGCTCAGAAGAAGGTGGAAGAACGCCACTTCGACCAGCGGAAGAATCTCCTCGAATACGACGAGGTGATGGACGACCAGCGGAAGCAGGTCTATCGCTTCCGGCAGGACATCCTCGAGGGCGCCAACTGCCGGGACATCATCCACGAGATGATCCGTCGGCAGGTCGACCGCCGGGTCGACCACTTCTACGACCGGCTCTATCCGTGGAAGACCGCCGCGGAGATCGCCCACAACGCGTTCGGGTTGGACATGGACGCGGACCGCATCGAGGGGTCCACGCTCGAACAATTGATGGTCATCCTCCGCGACGAAGCGTTGGAGCAGGCGGACGCCTCCATCGCGGAGAACGTCGAGGTGAACCTCTCCATCACGGAGGACGAGGAGGGCATGCAGACGGAGACCTACAACTGGAATGCCCTCTCCCGCTGGGCGAACGGCCGGTTCGGGCTGAACACCAACGACCGCGAGCTGAAAAAGATCGGCCCCGCCGAGGTCGAGGATTACCTCCGCGAACGGGCCCACCAGTCGATCGACCGCAGCGAGCTGGGGCAGGAGGTCGAGGAGAGCCTCGCCCAGGACAAGAAGATGCGGAACGTCACGCTCCGCGACGACCGCGGGATGCCGATCCCGCCCCAGCGGACGGTCGCCGGCGTGCTGGAAGAGGTGTTGCGGGAAGACTACCCGCGCATCAGCCTCGCTCATTTCCTGGGTCAGCAGTTTGCGTTGCGGGTCGACCCGGCGGACTTCGCCGACATCGACAATCCGGACGAGGTGAAGGCCGAGGTGATGAACCGCCTCGACCGGATGTACAAGGACAAAGAGGTGATGTTCCCCGTCACCGTCGGCCTCACCCGCTTCCTGCAGGACGGCAGCGGCGGCGGCGATCGGCTCGGTTTGGCCCGCTGGGCGAGCGGTCGGTTCGAGAAGCCGCTCGATCCTGAGGCGGTCGAGAGCAGCCCCAAGAACGAACTCGAAGGTCTGCTGGCGGACGCCTCTCGCGGCTACTTCATCAACGGCGAGGTCGCGGAGAAGGTCGACGACACGTTGGACCGCGTCTACGGCGGCCGCGGCGTCGATCCGATGCCCCGCGGCGACGCCCCCGACCGCACCCGCAAGGCGGAGCACCCGGAGGATCTCGCCCCGCTGATCGACTGGGCGAACAAGGAGTTCGAAGCCGGTCTGGAAGCCGCCGAGGTCGCCACGCTTCCCAAGGCCCGCGCCCGCCAGGTGCTGCTGAAGCCGTACGAGGAACGCTATCGCCCCGAGCTGGCCCACGCGGAGCGGCTGCTGATCCTCGAAGTGCTGGACACGGCGTGGAAGGATCACCTCTACCACATGGACCAGGTCCGCAGCGGCATCGGCCTGTCCAGCTACGCCCAGAAGGATCCCAAGACCGAGTACAAGCGTGAGGGACGCAAAGCCTTCAACGACATGTGGGATCGCGTCGGCGAGCAGGTCACGCGGGCCATCTTCCGGCTCGAACGAGACAGCAAGCAGTTCGTCGGGAACCTCTGGCAACTGACGGAGCAGAAG
This sequence comes from Alienimonas chondri, assembly GCF_013036045.1. Taxonomy (GTDB): domain Bacteria; phylum Planctomycetota; class Planctomycetia; order Planctomycetales; family Planctomycetaceae; genus Alienimonas; species Alienimonas chondri. Next base: position 6,850 of record NZ_WTPX01000159.1, on the reverse strand, counting down.
GCGATCCACGCCGCCCCGACCGCCGACACGGCGCCCGCCCCGGACCACGCCGGCGGCGTCGAAGGACGAGGAGAGCGCCAACGGGAACTCTCCACCAACCGCGGCGACGGCGAGGGGGAGGCGACGGTCGCTCCCATCAAGAACACCGCCCCAGACGTCGGCCGCAACGACCCGTGCCCCTGCGGCTCGGGCAAGAAGTACAAGAAGTGCCACGGCGCCGACGCCTGACGACCGCCGCTCGCTGACGCACGCTCTCGAACGGCAAGGGAATGCCGCATCTGCTCAACGCCGCCTATCTTCTCACGCTGGTCCTCGCCGGGCCGTATCTGGCCTGGCGTCGGCTGGTGCAGGGAAAGGACCGCACCGGTTGGCGGGAGAAACTGACGGGACGAGTCGAACCGAGAGCCGGGGCCGGTTCCCAAGACGATTCGCCCTGCATCTGGTGGCACGCGGTGAGCGTCGGCGAAGCGCTGCAGTTGCCGAACCTCATCGCCGCCGTGCAGGAGCGTCGGCCGGATGTCGTCCCCGTCGTCACCGTGTCCACGGGGACCGGACTGGAGGTCGCCCGCAAGAAGTTGCCGGGCATCGCGGTGCATCAAGCCCCGATGGATTTCAGTTGGGCGATCAACGCCTTCCTCCGACGCACGCGGCCCTCGGCGTTGGCGCTGGTCGAACTCGAACTGTGGCCGAACCTCGTCCGCTGCTGCGAAGCGGCTGGCGTGCCGGTCGCGGTGGTGAACGGGCGCTTGAGCGCCAACAGCTTCCGTGGTTACCGGCGGGCGCGTCCGCTGATCCGCGGCACGTTCGCCCGGCTGGGCTGGGTGGGCGCTCAGACGCGCGAATACGCCGACCGCTTCGTCGCCCTCGGCGTCGACCCGCAGCGGGCGGCAGTCACCGGGAGCGTGAAGTTCGACGGCCTTCGCACCGACCCTCGCAACGAGGTCACCGAGGCGCTCCGTCAGGCGTTCGGGTTGGAACCGACCGAACCCGTATTGCTCGCCGGCAGCACGGGCGATCCGGAGGAAGGGATCGTTCTCGACGCGTTCGAGCAGATTCGTCGGGCGGTTCCCGACTGCCGTTTACTGATCGCCCCCCGGCACGCGGAACGCTTTGAGGCCGTCGCGACGCTGATCGCTTCGCGGGGGCATCAGACACGTCGCCTCAGCCAGATTCGGCAGGCGAGCGGCGGGCGTCAGCCCGCTGAGGCGAAGGGGGAAGCCTCAAATCCTCAGGGGAATGACGCCCCCCGCTCGCCGGTGTTGCTGCTGGACACGCTGGGCGACCTCTCCGCCGCGTGGGGGCTGGCGACGGTCGCGTTCGTCGGCGGGAGCCTGAACGACCGCGGCGGGCAGAACATGCTGGAACCCGCGACGTACGGGGCGGCGGTGCTGCTCGGACCGAACACCCGCAACTTCGCGGACGTGGTCGCCAAGCTGACGGCGAACGACGCCGTCGTCGAAGTGCAGGACACGGCATCCCTCGCGGCCGCCTCGACTCGATTCCTGACGAACGCGGCCGAGCGATCGGCCATCGGCGAACGCGCGCAACAAGTGGTGCGTGAGAACGCCGGGGCGACCGCGGCGACCGCGGACGCGCTCGTGGCTCTTCTGCCGGTCGCGACGATCGGGACGAACGTCCCGCTGGCACGGGCCGCGTGAACCGCGTCGGCGGGGCGGTTTGCCCGGTCGGCCGATCGACCGCTAGACTCCCGCCGCGCCGGTGAAGCGGCGTGCCCCCCGTATCATTCACTTCCGACGCGCCTGGCGCGTTATCACGAAACGCCGCGCTGCGCCCGCACGCCGGCCGGAGTCTCCATGGCGAACTTCCTCTTCACCAGCGAATCGGTGAGCATGGGGCACCCCGACAAGGTGTCCGATCAGATCTCCGACGCCGTCCTCGACGCTCTGCTGAGCGCCACGCCGGAGAACCAGCGGGCCGAGGTGCGGTGCGCCTGCGAGACCCTCTGCACCACCGATCGCGTCGTGCTCGGCGGGGAACTGCGTCTGCCGGAAGGCGTGACCTTCCCGGACCTCGAACCGGTCGTCCGGGGCGTCGTGCGGGACATCGGCTACCTCGACAAGGACGTGAAGTTCCACGCGGACACGCTCTCGTTCGATTCCTACCTGCACGAGCAGAGCCAGGACATCGCGATGGGCGTCGATTCGGGCAAGACCGCCTCGGGGGACGAGAAGGACGTCGGCGCCGGCGACCAGGGCTTGATGTTCGGCTACGCCTGCAAGGAGACGCCCGAACTGATGCCGCTGCCGATCAGCCTCGCCCACAAGGTGCTGGCTCGCCTGAACGAGGCGCGCTTCGGCAACGAGGTCGACTGGTTGCGGCCGGACAGCAAATCGCAGGTCACGGTGCGTTACGAGGACGACCGTCCGGTCGCGGTGGACGCCGTCGTCGTCTCCACTCAGCACGCCGAGGGCGTGTCGCAGGCGGACATCAAAGCGTTCGTCCGGGACACCGTCATCAAGGACGCGATCCCCGCGGAGATGCTGACGGGCGACGTGACCTATCACATCAACCCGACCGGCAAGTTCGTGATCGGCGGCCCGGACGGCGACTGCGGCCTGACCGGCCGGAAGATCATCGTGGACACCTACGGCGGCTGGGGCCGCCACGGCGGCGGCGCCTTCAGCGGCAAGGACGCGACCAAGGTCGACCGCAGCGCCGCCTATATGGCCCGGCACGTCGCCAAGAACGTCGTCGCCGCGGGGCTGGCGGAGTACTGCGAAGTGCAGCTCGCCTACGCGATCGGCGTGACCGATCCGGTCAGCGTGCGGTGCGAGACGTTCGGCACCAGCGAACTGCCGGAGGAGCAACTGACCGCCGCGATCCGCGAAGTCTTCCCCCTGACCCCGCGGGCGATCATCGATCACCTCGACCTGCGGCGCCCGCTGTTCCGTGACACCGCGCATGGCGGTCACTTCGGCCGCACCGGCGAGGCCTTTACCTGGGAGAAGACGGAGCATGCCGCGGATCTGAAAGCCGCCGTCGGCGCCTGATTCGTCGAACGACAGAGGCGGCGCGGGAAGAAACCCGCGTTGACCTCCCGGGCCGCCTCGTTCGATGGTCGCGGGGATGTTCGCTTCGCCGCCCCGCCTTCGCCCGCTGCCCGTCCCGGCGGCGGCCTTGGGCTGGGCGGCGTTGCTGCTTGCCCTGCTGATCGCCGCGGCCGCGGCGGCCCCGTGGGCGGTTCGCACGGTTACCGCCGCCGCCGTCGCAACCGCCGCTGCGGTTTGGGGATGGCGGAGCGCCCGTGAGCCTTGGCGCTGCTGGATTGCCGGCGCGCCCCTCGCCGCGTGGGCGCTGGGGACGTTCGGGTGGGGCGGGGCGACCGTCGTGGCCGGAGCGGCGTGGATCGCCCTCCTGGGGGCCCGAACGAAGCCGCAGCCCCCTCGATGGGGGCGGCCCGTGGCCGCGGGGCATTCAGATCAATCGGTACAGCCGATCGAACCGGAGGCGAATGGGCAACTTTCGGACGGCTTCTTCCCCGAGACGTTCGAGCCGGACGAGTTTGAGTCGAACGACCTCGAACTTGGAGAGTTCGAATCGGACGAGCCGGAGCCGGATCAGTGGTTCTCCCGCACGGCGGACGCGATCGAAGGAGAACTCCTCGTGCCCTGCGAGAACGGCGTGGGTACGGCCCACGTGCTGTTCTGGCCGGCGTTCGCAGCGCCGCCGCGGGTCCAATGTCACCCGGCGGACGGCGTCGGGCGCGTGCGACCCGCGCGGGCGTTGCCGCAGGGCGTGCGATTCGAGGTGACCCGCCCGGACGGCGAAACCGGACCGGTGCGAGTCTGCTACGAAGCGTCCGTCTGACTCTTCAGGGCACGTCCCTTCAGACGGACTTCTGCTCCGGCGGCTCCGGGAGGTGCAGATCCAGCGTCACGCCGGAGATCGTGCCGTCCGCGGGCATCGCGATTTCGAGCCGGCAGGGGCCGGTGAGCAGCGCGGTGATGTCCGCGGAGAACTCATCCGGCCCGGCGGGCGGCAGCATGGAGCCGTTCAGCATGAAGCAGGTGCCCAGCGGGACGTCGGCGATGCGGAGCACCGCGCGAGTTCCGTCCTCCAACCCCGTCGGCGCATTGAACCGCCGACTGAGCGTGCCGGGGAGCTTGGAGGTGTGCGGCAGGGTGGCGCGAACCGGCTTCACGCCGGCCGCGGCCCATTCCCATGGACCCCGAAGGCGGATGCTGTGCGGGGGGTGAGGCATGGGGCTGTCCGGGCTGGGCGAGAAAATCGACTGTCAGTATAGTCTGCGGTGGCGTCGTCGGTCTGGTCCGCCGTGGTTTTCGCCGTCCTCACTCGCGCCCCGCCCGTCGCTCGATGCTCCCGGACGCCCCCGCCCCGGTCGATCGCCGCCCGCGCAGCCTCGTCCTGCCGTCTCATTCCGCCCCGCCGTCCCACGCCGTGCCGCAGCCGTCTACAGGGGTGGACGGGATTCGCTCCGCTGTCCCAGTTCCCCCCGCGAGCGTGCCGGTTTCCTCCTCGACGGCCCGGCCCCGCAAAGCGCCGAAGTATTTTTCCGGATCGCAGCGCACCCAACGTCTGACGGGCGTGCGGGTCGTCGGCACGGGGGCGTTCGTGCCGCACCGCGTGGTCACGAACGACGAGCTGGAGATCGAACACGGCTTCGAACCCGGTTGGATCGAACGCCGGACCGGCATTCTCGAACGCCGGCACGCCGCCAAAGACCAGGCGACCAGCGATCTCTGTCTGCCCGCCGCCCGGGACGCCCTGCATGCGGCCGGACTGAAGGCCGCGGACATCGATCTGTTGGTGGTCGGCACCTTCACGCCGGATCAGTCCTGCCCCAGCACGGCGAACCTCGTCCAACATCGGTTGGGCTTGGACGCCCCGGCGTTCGACGTGCAGGCCGCCTGCAGCGGCTTCATGTACGCCCTCGTCACCGCGGCTCAGTACGTCGCGACCGGTAACGCGAAACATGCGCTGGTGATCGGCGCGGATCTCAACAGCCGGATCGTGAATCCCAAGGAGATGACCGTCGCCCCGCTGTTCGGCGACGGGGCGGGAGCCGTCGTGCTGTCCGCCGGCGGACCGGACCAAGGGTTGGTCCGGTACCAACTCGGCAGCGACGGCAGCGGCGGGCCGTTACTGGAGATCCCCCACGGCGGCACCCGCTGCCCGCTGACCCAGGAGGGGCTGGTCGAGGGGAAGCAATACCTCGCGATGGATGGTCGAACCGTCTTCAAATGGGCCGTCGAGGCGATTGAGCACAGCATCGGCCACGTACTGGAAACGGAGGGCCTTCAACCCTCGGACATCGCCGCCTACTTCCTTCATCAGGCGAACATTCGCATCCTCGATCACGCCTCGGGGTGCCTGGGACTCGACCCGGACAAAGTCTGGAACAACCTGTCTCGCTACGGAAACACCTCCGCGGCGTCGATTCCGCTGTGTCTGGACGAGGCGGTGCGGCAGGGCCGCGTCGAACCCGGCGACGCCCTCTTGCTGTGCGGCTTCGGCGCCGGACTGACCTGGGGCACGGGCGTGCTCCGCTGGTAGAACGCGAGCCGCCGCCGACCTGGCCTGCCTAGATGGTCGGTTGGTGGGGCCGCTCGATCGTCGGGACATCGCTGGCCGCGACGCCGACGCGGGGGACTTCGCCGTCGTCGGCGGGCGGGCCGTCTTTCGGCTGCCAGATTTCATCCGTCTCCACCGCGTCGTCGGCGTAGCGGAGCAGGAAGTAGCTGACCGTCGTCAGCGTCCAAAACAGCCCGGCGGCGAACGCGGCCGGGAGCGCCTTCCATAACGCCGTCCAGAACGATCCGACCGCGGCGGCGGTCGAGGCGCCTTCGGCTCCCGTCACCCCGGTCGCGGTCAGATCCTCCTGACCCATTCCGACCGCGGCGAACCCCGCCGCCAGTTGGGCCGCCGCCGTCGTCGCGAGATGCACCGCTGAGACCGCGACCGCGGCGATCACCACGCCGATCGCAACGTGCAGGGCCAACCGCAACGGCCGACCGAGGACGTAGCTGAACGCTCGGCTGAACGCGTCGAAGGCGTCGGACCCTTCGACCGCCAGGCAGGCCAGCATCAGCGGCCAGCCGACCGCCGCCAGCACGAGCAACGCGACCGCCGCCAGTCCCGCCAGCAGGGCCGCTCCCCACAGCACGGCTACCAACCACGGGCCGGCGGCCGGGATGTCGCCCGCCCAACCCAGCAGAATCAGGCCCAACGCCAGCACGCCCAACCCGGTCGCCGGCAGCAGCGGACCGCCCAGGGCGCTGACCCACGTCCGTCCGGCCAGCCGGACCGCGGCGGTCGGCGAGCCCGTCGCGCCGAGGGCGAATCGCACCGCGGCGCATCGGCAGATCACGGTTCCGAAGAAGCCCCACACGATCAACGCCCACAGCAAGCGGACCGCTCCCCGGAAAACGGCTTCGACGCTCCTCAGACTCAGCAGATCCGTCGCTGCGGCGTACGCCGGCTGGAGCGGGGCGAACGCGGCGGAGGCGGCCGGAACGAACTGGATCCCGAATCCGCCCTCGTCGAGATCCCCGCCGAGGGGCGCTCCTTCCCACGGCGCCGCGACCGGCGGAGTCACCGGCTCCGTGAGGGGCGGCGCGCCGCCGAGCAGCGTCGTGATCCCCTGATCGCCGCCGGCCGTCAAAGCCAAGCCGGCGAACGCCAGCAGGATGATCACCGGCGACGCCGCGATCCGCGGAGCTTCCAGCAGACGGAACTCCGGAACCCATCGCGCCCAATCCACAGGGCGATTCGACGGCGCCGGGTGCGGCACGCCCGGCGGCAGATAGGGCGCGCGACCGTCGACCTGATTCGTCGTCGGTCGGGGGGAGACCGGCGGGAGGGACTGGGG
>NZ_WTPX01000158.1 GCF_013036045.1 Alienimonas chondri | reverse complement strand
ATGCAGCGGGGATTCTTAGGGCAATCGGTCGATTCCAGCCCCCTCACCCCCGACCCCTCTCCCCCCGGTGTTCCTCAACTGGGGGGCGAGGGGAGTGATCCTTGGGCGCCTCCCGGCCGACCCACCACGTCCAGGCGATCAGCACCCCCTGCAACGGCAGCCGCGCCCACAGCAGCCAGAGCGGCGCGGCCCGCCCCGCGTCGGTGCGGTCCGGGTTCACGATCATTTCGAGATGAACCCACAGGAAGCCGACCAGCATCGCGATCAATCCCCACATCGCGGCTTTGCGTAGCCAGGGAATCAATAACCCGATCCCCCCGGCGATCTCCGCGGCCCCGGCGACCGCGTTCCAAACCCCCGGCGCCGGCAACTGCGGCGGCACGAGGGACAGATAGAAGTGCGGATTAAAAAAGTGGTTCAATCCCGCCCCCACGAACGCCGCCGCCAGCGACCAACGAGCAGCAGTGCGAAGACGGAGCATGGGAGCGCCTGTCAGAGTCCCAGTGCGGAGCGAAGGCAGTCGTCCAACTCTGATAGCAGGGCTGACGTCAATCGGCCGATGCGCCGGAGGACGAGCGACCGGTCGGCTGTCAGCAGGTTCTCCGCCGTCACCGCCGAGTCTCGCAGCGCCCCGGCGGTTCGACCGGCGGGCGTGTTCTGTTCAATCAGCAATTGCGTCGACAGGTGCGTCCGCGACGTGTTGCTGGTGAGGGCGGCGAGCACGGTCGCGGTCAATCGGCGATTCAGCGCGTCCGACTGCACCACGACGGCCGGGCGAACCTTCGAGGCGCCTCCGTCGCTGTAACCCCAGTCCAACACCACCACGTCCCCGCGATGAACGGCGGGGGGGCGGGGCGAACCGCTCACGCCGCGTCCCCTTTATCAGTTTCAACGTCGTCGTCGGCTGCGGGGACGTGGGCGTACTCGTCCAATCCCGGGTCGTCCCACACATCGGCCAAGGTGTCCTCGGCGATCCTGTAGCCCGCGGGCGAGGCGAACCCGTCATCATGCGTGCCCCCGCAAACAGCGCCCGCGGCGGCTCGCAACGCTCGATAAGTCGATGCGGACAGGATGACGTATTTCCGGTGCGTGGCGGCGTCTTCAACCTCCACCGGCGCGTCCGCCGAAGCGGCGAGGGCGTCCCGCAGTTCATCGGTGAGGCGGGCGGTCATGGGGAGAGTATAGTCGGTCGACCGGCGTCGCGGCGCCCGGCAACGGCATAGAGACAGTCGCCGCTCGGGCGGCTGGGGCAGCAGTCCGAGCGCCGGCGAGGCTCCAAGGCGCCGCGGCCCCGTCGGTCAGAACGAGAACTTGCCTTCGCGGACGATCTCGCCGACCGGTTTGCGGCCGGACGGCTCTTCCCGCTCGCGGAGTTCCTCGGGCAGATCGGCCGGGTCGCCGTGATGGCCGACGGCGAACATCGCCTCCACGGCGAAGTCCTCCGGCACGTTCAGGTCCCGACGAGCTTTGTCGAAGTCGAACCCCGCCATGCCGTGGACGACCAGCCCCATCGCCGCCCCCTGCAAGGCAAGGTTTTGGTAGGCCAAGCCGGAGTCGAAGGTGTGTACCGGGTTCGGCTTGTCGTTTCGCGTGAATGTCTTCTTGGAAAGCACGACCCCCAGAACCGCCGCGTCGCCGCACCAGCCTTTATTCGGCTCGGCCAGCAGGTTGAAGAAGTCGGTCCAGTGCGGCGTCTCCCGGCGGGCGTAGAGGAAGCGCCACTCCTGTTCGTTATACGTGCTCGGCGCCCACCGGGCGGCCTCGAACAGCCGCATCAGTTGGTCCTCCGCCAACGCCTCCCCGCTCATCGCCCGCGGCGACCACCGCTTGAGAAACAGCGGTTCGATCGCATGATCCGCTTCGCGGACAGGCAGGGCGTTCGGCAACTCCGACACGACGACACTCCGGGGACACGGGGGCGGGGACGAGCAAGATACCACGCCGGCCGAGCGACGGACTCGTTCTTCGAGCATTCGCTTCGGGCGTTCTCCACGTCGCCTTGTTCCACTTGCGGGAGGCGTTTACGCTCCCGCGGCAGACTCATCAACGAACTTTGACGGGATAATCTGGTGCGCCGCGCGATGCAACGGTCCACGCATTGGGAACGTCGTCGGTGGCTGCAGGGGGCGGCCGCCGCGACGGTCGGACTGGGCGTCGGTCGACGCGCCGCCGCGGCGCAGGACGAACCAGTGGAGGACGTACCGACGACGGAGGAACCCGCGGAGGACGAACCGGCGGCGACCGTGCTCTCGACGCAGACGATCGGCCCGCAGCCGGGCCGCTACGCCGGCTGGCCGACGCTGGCCCGGCGGTCGAACGGGGACCTGGTTCTCGTGTTTTCCGGGGGACGCGAGGCGCATGTCTGTCCCTTCGGTCGGGTGGACTGGATGGTCTCCCGCGACGAAGGGGCGAGTTGGACCTGGCCGCGCACGCTGCTCGATTCGGCGACGGACGACCGGGACGCCGGCGTGCTCGAAACCTCCCGCGGCACGCTGCTCGTCACCACCTTCACCTCCGACGCCTGGGAGCCGATTCTCAAACGGGCGGAGGCCGCCGAGTCCTGGCCGGCGGAGCAATTGGCCCGCTGGCAGGCCGCCCGGCAGCGGCTGTCCGAGGAGGAACGCCACGCCGAACTCGGAACCTGGATGATTCGCTCCACGGACGGGGGCCGCTCCTGGTCGTCTCGATACCGCGTCCCCGTCAACGCCCCGCACGGGCCGGTCGAACTGGCCGACGGCCGATTGTTCTATGCCGGCGTGCAATTGTGGCAGACCCCCCGTCGCGTCGGCGTCGCCCAGTCGACGGACGACGGCCTCACTTGGGAGTGGCTCGCCGAGATCCCCGCGCGACCGGGGGACGACCTCGGGGACTATCATGAACTGCACGCCGTCGAAGCGCCCGACGGTCGGTTGGTCGTTCATATTCGCAGCCACAGCCCCGCGAACAACCGGGAGACGCTGCAGACGCACTCGGACGACGGCGGCCGCAGCTGGGCGACGCCTTATCGCATCGGCGTTCAGGGCTATCCGTCGCACTTATTAAAACTGCGGAGCGGACGCTTGCTGACGACCTACGGGTATCGTCTTCAACCGATAGGCAATCGCGCCCGCTTCAGCGACGACGGCGGTCGCACCTGGTCCGCTGCGCTGACGATCTCCGCCGACGCGCCGTCGACCGACGTCGGCTATCCCTCCACGGTGGAACTCGACGACGGCACGCTGCTGACCGTCTGGTACGAACGCCCCGCCGACGCTGACGCCGCCGTCCTCCGCCAAGCCCGCTGGCGGTTGAGTGGCTAGAGCGAGGCGCCCCAGCCACGCGCTCGGCGATGCATTAATTGACAGGAGGGAAGAGAGCGAACAAGGCTTCAGCCTGACGGATCTTGAGCCGTCTTGGATGGTTCAGATTCAACGCCGTGATTGTCCCGCGTCCGATCGCCGTCAGGGGGATGATCGCTTCCCCCTCCCACCGAAAATGCTCCGTCCATGAGAGGCGACGCGGGTCGAAGAGCGGGACGAACCGTCCGTCCGCGGAATCGGAGACCTGCACGCGATCGGACTTGTGCAGATTGCACTGGGGGCAGGCCCAAGCCAGATTTTCAACTGTGGTCTCCCCGCCGCGGGAACGGGGCCGAACGTGCTCGACGTGAAAGGTCGCCCCCTGCAACGCTTGGTGCATCCGGCAATATTCGCACCGATCGCCAGCCCGCTGACGAACGACGTCCAGCAGGGAGGGTTCGCCGGGGTCACTCACCCCGGAGCGCTGCCGAGCAGGCCGAAGGCGTCCGCTCGGACGAGGGCGAGGGTTTCGCTCATCTCCACCAACGAGGCGAGTTCATCCCGTTCTGCGGGTGTGAGGGTTCCCTCGGTATTCCGGTCCATTAACTCCGTCAACCGCCGGTCCGTGCGGTCCGGCAATCGGAGTTCACTCACGGACCGCACCCACCCCACCGGCGCCGCGACGGTCGCGGCGTCCCCGGGTTCGATCGGCGGCGGCGGGGCGGCGGGCATGCCGTAGGGTACGGCGTGACGGCCGGGGCTCCAAGAGGCGTTCGGATGACTGCCACAGCTGCCGAGTCGAGCGAAGTGAGAGGATGTCCCGGAACGGTTGATCGTCGAACGCCCTCGCTCGGGCGTCACTGGTTCTGGGGCATCCGCTCCGCTCCTGCCCCAACCACCCGGCCCGAGTCCAACGTCGAATGGCAGTCGGCGCTCACTGACTGAAATTCAGGAGACATCCAAGGGCAATCATGGCCGTGCCAAGTACGGTCTGAATGATGCGATAACCCGACGCTCCCAGAAAGTCTCGCAAGGCACGTGATGTCTGGTTGCTGGGGTTCATGAAAAAATCCCACTGGAATACTGCGCCGCAAATGGCAAACGCCCCCGTCAAGACGCAAATCCAGCCTATAATGTTGCCTGATGGATCGTCGAAGAGGGTATCCACTTACCTATCCTTGGTGCATAGTCAGCGTTGAGACTGGGGACGGCGTCGGGGGGCGGCGTCATCTTATCGGGAACCGACTCCCACGGAGGGGTCCCCTGATCAAGAAGTCCTACGTCGTCCGCCCGTCCCCGCCCGGCTAGCGGCGGGGGCCAGCGCCGCCTGCCCGCTGTGTGCCATGCTCTCACCGCGGCGTGAGCGGCGCCGGGCAGCTCTGTCACGTCATGCCGCAGGGTGAGCATGCCGAGCGACGGGCGATCATGAATGCCCCGAAACGACTCCCCGGTGTGCCACTGGCGTCTCGCCAGTGAGAGCGACGCGGTTCGCAGATCGGGCGTCGCGTGGTTCGTCCACGTCGCTCAGCACTGCCAAGATGCCAGTGCCACCACCCGGTGTACTAAAAAGTCCCATTTTTCCCTCTATCACGAAGGGCTCTTAGGCGTAAAATGTCGACAACTCCCAGCTACAGACTGAGCGATGAACCGCATCTTCAGAGACGTTTGCACAAATCTCTATATTCGGCCGAACATCCCAGCCCGGGACCGGCTACCGTATACGGATACTTTCGATGAGTTCTACCGGGACTTCCTCGCAGAGAGTCGCGTCGGCGTCAGTCAGAATGAACTGTGGCGAGGCCTCTGCCGATTACAGAAAGACGGAGATCTCCGGGTAGAAAAAGATAAAAGCCGCCACCATACCGATCCGCTCCAAGGCGTCGATGAATTGGTCGCTGATCTGATCGACCGACACGCGCCGTCCCTCGCTAGTAGAGATCGTCTACCGTACTCGCCGGTCTTCGAACGCATTTACACCGATTTCGTAGTCGAATCGGGCCAGAGCGTCAGTCGGCATCAGTTCTGGCGGACTATCTGCAACGCTTCAGGGCAGAAGAACCCGTAAGGCAGATAGCGTCACACCGCCGTTTTGCTCGCGATCACGGCATCTAACTCTGCCTTTAGCTTCGGCAGGATTTCGTCATAGGGGTAGCGGCCTAAATGCTCCGTGCCCTTCTTGAGATTCACGAAGTTCGGGGCGCACCACAGGCCCAAGTCGGCGTCGTCGGTTTCGCCGGGGCCGTTCACGCGGCAGCCCATCACGGCGATCGTCACGGCGTGCTGTTTGGCATAGCCGGTCATCTCTTTGACGGCGGCGGCGAGGTCCACGAAGGCCTCGTTCTCCACCCGGCTGCAACTCGGGCAGCTGATAATATTCAGGCCGTTCGAGTCGAACGCCACCACGCTGCGGACGCGGCCGTGTTTGATGTCGTCCAGAATGCCCCGGCCGGCGTCGATCTCCTCGTACTTGCGGTCGTTGGGGACCGTCAGGCTCACGCGGATCGTGTCGCCGATGCCGCGGCTAATTAACTGCTCGAAGGCGATGCGGGTTTTAATCACCCCCTCCGGCGGCATGCCGGCTTCGGTGACGCCGAGGTGCAACGGTACGTCCGGCCGCTCCGTGGCGAATCGGCGGTTCACTTCGATGACCGCCGCCGGATCGCTGTCCTTCAGGCTCACCACGAACCGCTCGAAGCCGATCGAGTCGAGAAACGCACAGTGATCCAGGGCGCTTTCCAGCATCGGCGAGAGGTCGTCGCCCTGCTCGTACTTCTCCGCCTTGGCCGGGTCCACGCTGCCGCAGTTCACGCCGACGCGCATCGCGCAGTCGTGCTCCTCGGCGATCCCGGCGAGGTATTTCACCTTCTCCTGCCACGGCTTTTCGCGCTCGTGGTGATAGAGATGCCCGGGGTTATATCGCAGCTTGGCGACGAAGGGGGCGACGACCTCCGCAAGCCGATAGTTCTCCTGGAGATCGACCGACAGGTTCGCCGGCGTGCCGTTTTCGTTGAGACGATCCGACAACGCCCGCAGGCCCTCGGCGTCTTTTTTGGAGTCGACCGCGACGCGAATAATATCGGCGCCGGCTTCTTGCAGCTGGCGGACCTGGGCGAAGGTGGCGTCGACGTCCGGGGTTTTGGTGGCCGTCATGCTCTGGACGGCGATCGGGTTCCCGTCGCCGACCGTCACCGACCCCACCCGCACCGCCCGCGTGGGATTGCGGGGCAGCTGTTTCAATTCATCGCCCACCTGCGCCCCGTCGTCCGGGGTGTGGGCGGAGGGAAGGACGGGCAAAGACACGGGGGCGAACTGCGTGGGGAGGCGGAACCGACCCCCATCTTACCGATCGCGGTTCCTCGGGTTCACCCCGCCGCAGCGTCCCGCGACGGGGCGGCGTCCAACTTCAACCGCCCCACGATCCAGTCCGCGCGAGCGGCGAGGGCGAGGTCGGCGTGGTCGGCGGCGGCGCGAAGCTCGTGCAGACAGCGGGCCGCCGAGGAGAGCAGGATCATCGGGTCGCCGGCGGCCAGGCCGGAGAGCGTCGACAGGCGGTCGGTGAGCGGTCGGGGCGGGCGGTCCGGCTTGGGCAGGGGCTCCGTCGGGAACGTGAACGGGTCCGTCACGCCCAGCAGCGCCTTGGTGATGCTCTGCAACGCCCCCGAGAGCACGTCGTGGCGGGTTTCGATCTCCGACACGACGCCCCGCACCGCATTCTCGCCGGACGCCGCCCTCAACGCCGTCTGCAATCGCACGGCGGCGTCCTGCATGTCGCGGACCGCCGGGCGGGCCTCACGCGTCGCGCAGGCGAACGTCAACAGCTCTTCAATCCCCGGCAGGACGTGGTCGGGCAGCTTTGCGGCGACGCCCGGGGCGGCGTACAGGTCGAGCGCCAGCAGGCGGGCGTCGGCGGGAGCCTGCTCCCAGTCCCGCACGGCCAGTTCCGCCTCCTCGCGGGCGAGTTCGGCTTGGTTAAGCTTTTTCCGCAGGGTGAACAGGTCCGCGCCGGCCTCCGCATGGGCGGCGGGCCTGAAGGCGGCGCCCGCGTGCCGGGCGAAGATCTTCCTGCGGCGCTCGCCGACTTTGTGCAGTTTCGCCACGGCGTCCCGCAGCGGCCCCTCCGCGGCGTCGGCGTCGGCCCGCCGCTGTTTCAGTCTCGCGAGATGAGCCTTCTCGTTCGTCGGCGCCTCCAAGTGAGCCCGCTCGTACGGCAGCAGGCGGACCGAGGGGGCGTCGATCTCCTCGTCGTTCGCGTCCGGGGACGACGCGGCGGAGTCTTCGGCGGGCCGGGTCGATTCGTCGTGAACACGCTTGGAACGCCGCGATTTCTTCGGCTGCGAACCCGTCGGGCGGTGCGGGTTCGGAGGGAGCGGGCGGACGGGGGCGAGGTCGTTCGGGTTCGGCCTCCGCCCGAGCATCGCCCGATAATTGTCCAGCGTGACGTCGCGGCAGAGCGCCGCGAAATCGCCGAATAAATGCATCGCCGGACCGTCCAGCGTCAGCCCCGGGCCGCCGGTCGCCTCCAATCGCTCCCCCTCCCGCCGGGCGGCGGCCAACCGGCGGGCGGTGGTCGGGTGCGAGACGAACAGCGTGTCGAACAGCCCGCCGCCGCGGAGTTCTTGCTCCAGTTCGCACGCCTCCTCCTCGCTGAGCCGCGGGGCGTGGTGCACGCAGAGCGCCGTCAGGTCGTCCGGCGGGGCGCCGTTTAATAACGCCGGCACGAGTTCGGACATCGCCCCGCGGTAGCCCAGGCTCAGTTCGATGAGCCGGCGGGAGGAATCGGCGAAGACGTCCGCCCCGACGAGACGGGTCTCGTAGCGGTCGGCGTCGAATTCCATCTGCCGGGAGAGCGCTGCCGTCGATGCTCGGGCGACGTACAGCAACAGGATCAGCGCCCGCCGGGCGAGCCACACGCAGGCTGCGCACAACCAGAAGGGCAGGGCGATCCAACTGTCCGCCGAGCATCCCTCCGCGATCCATTCGTCGACCCGATCTCGTTTAAAGACCGTGCGGATCAGCCAGGACTGCACGGACATCGCCGCCCCGGACAGCCCCCGCCCGCCGCGTTGGGCGAAGTGACCGAATTCATGCGCGAGGATCCCCGCGAATCCCGCCGCCGACAGGCCGGCCGTCAGCGGGACGCCGATCGTGAGGACGAACTTCCCCCCGAACAGCCCCAGGAACCCGCCTTGATAGCCGGCGGACATATTCACTTCCGCATCGACCCGCACCTGGTCCGGCTTGGGGGCGTTGACGGCGTCGCAGACGCGGTCGATGAGGACGAACAGCGTCGGTTGGTTCGTACGATGCAGAACCCGCCACTGGCTCCGCCCGCCCTGCGGAGCCGCCAGCGGCTTGAGCAACGCCAGAATCACCGCGGCGCCCGCCAGCCCCGGCGACAGATACAGCAGCACGGCGAGAATCTGCAGCCGACCGCGGCCGGCGCTCAGCAACGCGGTGTGCTCCGCGAAGTGGTAATACGTAGCCCACCCGACCGCTGCGATGAGAGCCAGATAGGCGATCGGCAACAGCAACGCGACCGCCGCCGCGATCAGTGCCACGATTCGATATCCCAACGACGCTCGCACCGGCCGGACGTCGTTTTGAATCGCGGCGACGACGTCCTTCGGCGTCAGCTTCGACGCCCTTTTGGGCGGCCGCGGCCGGGGCGGCTTCCGCCCGGCAGGCGCGGCGAGCGGGCGGTCGCGCTTCTTCCCGCGGACCCGCGGCGGCAGCGAACGCGACATCCGTGGAGGGAGCGGGGCCATACGGCCTGACGAACGAGCGGTCTGTGAACGAGCCAAAGGCAGGCGGGCGACCGCGAGTGTACCGGGGGCGTTCGCGGGCGCGTCAACGGTTCCCGGAACGGCGGGGCGCTCCGGTCAGGTGGGCGGACGCCTTTCCTCCGCCGAAGCTCAATCGTCGTCCCAAGCCCCCGGCCGCTCGCCCTCCAGGATACGCTTCATCACGTCACGATCCTTGAACAGATCGACGAGGACCTCGGCGACGAACCGCAGGTCCAGATCCGCTTCGAGCCGATGATCGATGGAATGGTAGTACGCCTTGAGCAGTCTCATGTAGGCTCTGCCCACGATCGTCTTCAAAACCGGATCGTCAGTTCCGGCCTGACGAAAGTACTCGCGGGCCGAGTCCTGATTGATGATGCGGTGCGTATTCATCGGTCGTCGCGCGGAGCGGTGGGCGTCGCTCCAAATCATCCCGCTGGCAGCGCACGAAAGCGACCCGGACGCTTGGGAGCGTCCGGGTCGCTGAGACTCTGAAAGGCGCGACGGTCGGTCAGACCTTTTTGTCGTCGATCCAGTTCATCATTTCGCGGAGCTTCAGGCCGATCTGTTCGACGCCGTGCTCGCGTTCGCGGCGGCGGGTCGCTTTGAAGCTGGCCTGGTTGGCCTTGTTCTCCAGGATCCAGTCGCGGGCGAACTTGCCGCTCTGAATGTCCTCCAGCACGCGCTTCATCTCCGCCTTGGTTTCGTCGGTGATGATGCGGGGGCCGGTTTTGTAATCGCCGTACTCCGCGGTGTTGGAGATGCTGTACCGCATATAGCTCAGGCCGCCCTGATAGAGCAGGTCGACGATCAGCTTCAGCTCGTGCATGCACTCGAAGTAAGCCATTTCCGGCTGATAGCCGGCTTCCACCAGCGTATCGAAGCCGGCTTTGACCAGTTCGGAGACGCCGCCGCACAGCACGGCCTGCTCGCCGAACAGATCGGTTTCGGTCTCTTCGGCGAAGGTCGTTTCGATCACGCCGCCGCGGGTGCCGCCGACGCCCTTGGCGTAGGCCAAAGCGAGGCCGCGGACTTCGTCGGTGTTCGTGCCTTCGATCTCTTCCAGAGCGATCAGGCAGGGGACGCCGCCGCCGGCTTCGTATTCGCTGCGGACCAGGTGGCCGGGGCCCTTGGGGGCGACCAGGGCGCAGCCCACGCCCTTCGGCGGATCGATTTGATTGAAGTGGATGTTGAAGCCGTGCGAGCACATCAGCACGTTGCCGGGCTTCAGGTTCGCGGCGACGTCGGACTTATAAACGTCTCCCTGCACCTCGTCCGGGAGGAGCAGGTTGACGAGGTCGCCGGCCTCGGCGGCCTCGGCGGCGCTGACGGGCTTGAAGCCGTGGCTGACGGCGAGGTCGTAGTTCGCGGAGCCTTTCCGCTGGCCGACGACGACGTTCACGCCGCTGTCCCGCAGGTTCTGCGCCTGGGCGTGGCCCTGCGAGCCGTAGCCGAGAATGGCGACCGTCTTGCCGTCCAACAGGGACAGATCGGCGTCGTCTTCGTAATAAATCGTCGCGGCCATCGGGGGGCTTCGCGGGGGGTTGGGGAG
>NZ_WTPX01000157.1 GCF_013036045.1 Alienimonas chondri | reverse complement strand
GGACTGGGGCGGCGGGGAGAGATCGACGTCGGACATAGCGGCGGGGCCGGGGACGGCGGCGGAGTCTACGAACCCCCGCTAACGTGGGCGAGTCGCCCGCTCCCGTCTCCGTCGTCTCCACAATGAATCTGATCGACACGCTGCCCGGATCGCTGCTCGAGAGCTTCTTCCCCGCCGGCTGGGATCTCCGCACGATCGACGCCTGCGTCGGCGAACCGGGCACGGCCCGCGATCGACAATCGCATTGGCATGCGGACTTCGAACCGGTGCAGTGCGCGACCGTCGAGGACTTCGACGTCCGCATGGGCCATGAGATCGCCCTGACGATCCGCCGCGCCGGCGAGGCCGGCAAACCGCTGGCGATGATCCTGCCGGTCGGCCCGATGGGCATGTACCGCTGGGCGGTGTTCTTCCTGACGGAGTGGGGCGTCGATTGTGGCCACGTCCACGGCTTCAACATGGACGAGTGGAGCGACGCCGAGGGCGGCACCCTCCCGCCGGACGACTCCGGCGCCTTCACCAACGCGATGACGAACGCCTTCTACGGCCCGTTGGGCGAGGCGGCGCCGCCGGAGAGCCAGCGGAACTTCGCCACCGCCGACAACCTGCCGACGTATGCGGAGAAGATCGCGGCGATCAAAGCCGACGGGGGCGAGCTTGTATGCGTGTTCGGCGTGGGCCGGGTCTGTCACATCGCCTTCTGGGAACCGCACTTCGCCGCGGAGTACGACTCCGAGGCCGACTGGAGAGCCGCCACGCACCGGCTCGGGGCGAAGCTGCACCCGCTCACCGTGGAACAGAACGCGATTACCTCCTTCAAGTCGCGCACCACGCTGGTGCCCGCGTACGCCAACACGATTGGCCCGGGGCTGTTCCTCCAGAGCGACTGCATCATCGGCGGCTGCGACGGCGTGCTCGGCCGCGGGATGCAATGGCAGGGGTTGAGCTTCTGGACGACGCTCAAGCATCAACCGACGCCGTGGATTCCTTCGACGTACATGCCCACGTTGCCGGGCCGGTTGTTCTATCTGGATGAACTCGAAGGTCCGCTGGAGGCCGACTGCAACTGACCGCTCCAATGGCGACGCCGGTTTTGATCCGGCCGACTGCATGCCGCGTTCCTGACGGAAGACCGACTCGAACGCCCTGCCGGAGAGACGAGATGGCCGACGCACCCCGCTGCGAATCCTGTGACGCCGTGCTCAGACTGCTGCCGGCCGATCGCCGGCGCGGGTTCGCCGCCTGTTCGGAATGCGGCGAATGCACCGATCTGCCCGAAGCGCCGGCGGAGCAAGGCGCCGAGGCGCCGCCCGCTCCGCCGACCCGTCCGGAGCGGTGGACCGTCGAGCACGGCGACGGCGTCGTCGCCGTGCGGTGGGCCTGGCGATCGGCGAAGTCCGTCGCGCTGGCTCTGTTCACGCTGCTCTGGTTCGGGTTTCTGGCTCTGTTCGCCCTCATCCTCTGGGTGTGCGGAGTGCCGAGCGGGCCGGAGGTTCAAGGACCGGGCGAACTCGCGAGCGAGGCGATGTTCGTCGTGCTCCCCCTCGTCATCCTCGCCGTCGGCGCTGTGATGGGCTACGTCGCCCTCGCCGGCCTGCGCAATCAAACCATCCTGACCGCCGGCCACGGGCAGTTCCGCACCCGCCACGAACCGATATGGTGGTGGGGCGGGCAAACGATCGCGATGACCGACTTCGATCGTCTCCGGTCGACGGCGACCGACGCCGGCTTCGCGGTTTCGGGTCCGGATCTGGTCGAAACCGTCTACGCCGTCGAGGCGCTGGGCGACGGGCGGCGGGAGACGCTGGTGCGAGGCATCCGCGGCGAGAACGCGGCCCGTTTCCTGGCGAAAACGCTCGGGGAGGCGTTGGAGCTGCCCGACGAAGAGCCGATGGACTGACCGCGTGGGGGGCGTGAGCAAAGCCTCACGCCACGTCACGTCACTTCATCCAAGACGGCGTCGCTGACGAAGATCGGCCGCGGCGGGTGGTGGTGCACCGCGAGGGCGATGGCGTCGGACGGGCGACTGTCCAACTCCGCGCCGGGGCCGTCCTCGTCCAGCCGACGCAGGCGGACCTTGGCGAAATAGGTGTGATCCTGCAGGTGCGAGATCACCACGTCCTTCACCTCGGCGCCTAATTCTTCAATCGCCGATTTTAACAGGTCGTGCGTCAGCGGCCGCGGGGCGGCGTCGCCGTTGATCGCCCGATGGATGCTGCCGGCTTCGAACTCCCCGACCAGGATCGGGAACGTACGTTCGCCGTCCGACCCGTCGTCGGCGATCTCCGTCAGGCACAGCACCTGTTGTTCGTTGATGTCGGACAGAATGATCCGGCTCAGGCGCATCGGCACCAGCACGGGCGAACTCCGGGGGAGGGACGGGGGAACGATTATAGGCGAGCACGGGGCGTCAGCCCCATGAGCGGGCGAAGACGAACCGGCGATCCGCGTCCTCGGAGGGCGAACGCCCCCCGCTCGCCTTGCTCACCTCAACTCCGCCAGCACGCTCTCCGCCGCGGCGAGTTGAGCCTTCAACGTCGCCAGCGTCTCCCGCACGCCTTCGACCACCTCCGCGGGGGCGCGGGCGACGAAGTTCTCGTTCGAGAGTTTCTTCTCGTGGCCGGTGATATGTCCGCGGAGCTTCTCCGCCTCGGCCTGCTGACGTTCGCGCTCCGCGTCGAGATCGATCACGTCGCCCAGCGGAATGAACCCCTCGGCCGGTCCGCCGTCGGCTCCGCCGCTGCTCAGCGAGAATGCGGCGCTTGCCGGCGGACGGGTCACTTCCGCGCCGGCCTTCGCCAGCACGACCCGGGCGAGTTGATCGAACTGCTCCGCGACCGCTCCGAGGTCGCCCGCGAAGTCCTCCGCGCTGCGGAGGTGCAGCGCCAGCGGCGCCGCCGGCGGGAGGTTGTAGACCCCGCGGACGTTTCGCACCGCGACGACGACCTCTTTCAAGGCGTCGAACCGGGCTTCGAGCGATTCGTCCACGTCCTCGGCGTTCGCTTCCGGCCAAGAGGCGAGGGCGCACAGGTCGGCCGCCGCGACCGGTTCGGGCAGGCCGCGTTCCGGCGCGATCGCCTTCAGCGTGGCCCAGACCTCCTCCGTCACGAACGGCGCCCACGGGTGCAGCAGGCGGAGGATCGAATCCAGCACATGCACCAGCACCCGCTGCGCGGCGGCCCGTTCGTCGGTCTGCTCCGCTCCTTCTTCAAGTCGCAGACGCGGCTTGACCATCTCGACGTACCAGTCGCAGAACTCGTCCCAGACGAAGCCCCGCAGCGCCCGGGTCGCCGCGTCGAGCTGATAGCGACCCAGCAGCGTCGTGATCTCCTCCGTCACCCGGGCGAGGCGCGAGAGAATCCAACGGTCTTCCAACTGAAGCGCCGCCGCGTCGACCGGGCCGGGCGTGTAGCCCTCCAGATTGAAGATCGCGAAGCGGGAGGCGTTATAGATCTTGTTGCAGAAGTTCCGCCCGTATTCAAAGCGGTCCGCGACCACCCGGGCCACCGGCACGCCGGGGTCCGGCTCATAGCTGGGGGTGACATACTGCAGGTCCTTCTTCGCCTTGGGGAAGTGGACCGTGGGTTTGAGAAGAGTCCCGTCGTCGGCCTGCTCCGGCTTCGCTTCGGTGTGGGCCTGCGTTTGTTGGACGATCTCGCCGGTCTCGGGATGTTCATAACTGACGGGCAGCCGCACATCCTGCGTCTCGCCGGCGAAGCTGGCGATGGTGAACCGCACCGCGTCGGCGCCGTACTTCTCGACCAGTTCCAGCGGATCGACGCCGTTGCCCTTCGACTTGGACATCGTTCGCCCGAAGCCGTCCAGAATCTTCGGATGAATATAAACGTGCTGGAAGGGCACGTCCCCGCGAAGGTATTTCCCGAACAGCACCATGCGGGCGACCCACAGGGTGATGATGTCGCGGCTCGTGACCAGCACGCCGGTGGGATAGAAATATTGCAGATCCGGCGTGTCCTCCGGCCAGCCGAGCGTCTCCAGCGGCCACAGGGCGCTGCTGAACCAGGTGTCGAGCACGTCCGGGTCGCGCTCGAAGCCGGCGGTTTCGTAGCCGCGTTCGGTCTCTTCCGCGTCGTCGGCGATGCAGATCAACACCGTCACCGTGCCGGCGTCTTCGTCGCGGACGGTTTGCACCGCGACCACGCCGTCTTCGTCGGGGTTCTCCGTCCAGCCCTTCGCAAACTTCTCGTCGTACTCCGTAGCGTCCCACGTCTTCGACCAAATCGGAATCCGGTGCCCCCACCACAATTGGCGGGAGATGCACCAGTCTCGTTTCTCGCCGAGCCAGTCGGTGAACGTCTTTTTATAGCGGCTCGGATAGAACCGCACGGAGCCGTCCTCGACGGCGTCGATCGCGGACTGGGCGAGGTCGACGTCGTCCGAGCCGTCCTCTGACGGACCCATGCGAACGAACCATTGATCGCTCAGCAGCGGTTCGACCGGCGTCTTGGAGCGGTCGGAGTGCTTGAGCTGGATCACCCGATCTTCGACGCCGTCGTAGAAGCCGAGGGCGTCCATCGCCTCCACGATCTTGCCGCGGGCTTCGAGCCGGTCCAGCCCTTCGTATTCGCCGGCCTCCGCGTTCATCGTGCCGTCCGGGTTGAGGACGTTCAACATCTCCAGCCCGTTCCGCAGACCACAGGCATAGTCGTTGGGGTCGTGGGCCGGCGTGACCTTCACGGCCCCGGTGCCTTTCTCCGGATCGGCGAGCAGGGCGTCGGCGATGATCGGCACGAGCCGCCCGGTCAGCGGCACGCGAACCCGTTCGCCCACCAGCGCCGTGTAGCGTTCGTCGGACGGATGCACGCAGACGGCCACGTCGCCGAGCATCGTCTCCGGCCGGGTCGTGCTGAATTGGATGGACTTCTTCGTGTCCTCGCCGGCCTCGTTCACGACCGGGTAGTGGAACGTCCAGAAATTCCCCTGCGTCTCTTCCTCGAACACCTCGTCGTCCGCGACGGCGGTTTGGAGGTGAGTGTCCCAGTTGACGAGTCGCTTGCCGCGATAGATCAGCCCGTCGCTGAACAGTTTGAAGAACGCGGCTCGCACCGCCCGGCTGCACATGTCGTCCAGCGTGAAGCGGGTCCGGCGGAAATCCGCGCTGGCCCCGAGCGATTTGAGCTGACCGAGGATGCGACCTTCATAGGTTTCTTTCCACGCCCAGATGCGATTGACGAGCGCCTCGCGGCCCACGTCATGCCGGGTGAGACCTTCCTCCTCGAGCATCCGCCGTTCGACGACCGCCTGCGTGGCGATGCCGGCGTGGTCCGTGCCCGGCTGCCACAGGGCTTCGAACCCCTGCATCCGCCGCCAACGTGTGACGAGATCCTGCACCGTCCCGTTGAGCGCATGCCCCATGTGCAACGCCCCGGTGACGTTCGGCAAGGGGATCATCACCGCGTGCGGCGGCTTCGGCTCGCTCCCTTGAGGAGCCGCCTGAGCCTCGCCGGTAATCGGGCTGACGCCCAGCGACTCCGGCGGATCGGCGTTCGCCACGCCGGCCTCGTCCCAGACCGGCGCCCACTTCGCGGAGGCGGCGGCGGGATCGTACTGCTTGGGGAGGTCCATAAACGGTTCTAGAAGATCAGCAGCGAGAGTCAGCCGAGCAGGTCGGCGAGCGGCAGGGAAACGTCGCCGCCGGGCAGCGGCAGCGTGGCCGTGTCGGCAGCGGTGAGCGTGACGAGGGTGCGATAGGAGCCGGCGGCCGGATCGGGATCGGTCCGCACTTCGAGCGTCCGGGCGGCGACGTTCAGGATCCAGTACGGCGAGAGACCGGCCTGCGCGTAAGTTTGCAGCTTCGTCGTGCGATCATGTTCGAGGGAACTCTGGGCGACTTCGATCGTCAGTAAGACGTCTGCGGCGGCGGGGTTGCGGTCGCGGTAGTCGGCAGTCGCTCCCTTCGCGATCAATCCATCCGGTTGCGGGGCGTCGTCAGGCGGTAGCGACGTTCCCATTTGTGCCCGGTAACAGCACCCCGTCGCGGCGGCGAGCGGCGAGAGAAGTTCGTCGAGGCGGCGGGTGAAATAGCTGTGCTGCGGACCCACGGTATTAATCTCCCCGGCCTCGTCGCGGCGGTCGCACAGGATGAGCATTCCGTCGAGCAGTTCGACGTTCCAATCGGGCGGGAAAGCGCCGGTCACGCACTGACGCTCAAACTCCGCGGTGGTCAGCGAGGGCGGCGGCGGAGCGACGCCCGCAGCGATCTCATGCAGCAGTGAAGACATGGAGGCAGAAAGGGCGGGAGGTAGATCCGGCGTCTGAGACCGCGAAGGGCAAAACGATCTCGCCGCCAGCGACTGTGGCAAAGACGGGGGACGACGTCACTTCGCCCACATATGCCGGCGGTTCAAGATTCTACTGCCGCGCCGCCCCCGTCGCTGCGGGCCAACGCATATTCAATGCTGTCGCACAGGGCGAGCCAACTGGCCTCCACGACGTTTTCGCTCACGCCCACGGTCGACCAGTCCGCCGGCTCGCCGGGACCAGAGGCATGGGACTCGATCATCACCCGCACCTTCGCCGCGGTGCCCTCGGTGGGGTTGATGACCCGCACCTTGTAGTCCGTCAGGGTGACGTCGGCGAGCGACGGATAGACCGGCAGCAGCGCCTTCCGCAACGCGCCGTCGAGGGCGTTGATCGGCCCGTCGCCCTCGGCGACTTCGTGCCGGACCTGCTCGCCGTCGGGCGTGGGGATCCGCAGCTTGATGCTGGCCTCCGTCACCGGCTCCTCGCCGGCGACGCGGGTCTCCTGACCGCTCTCGATGTTCACCCGATAATGGTCGCGCCAGAAGTGCGATTGGAACGTCCCGGCACACTTCTTCACCAGCAGTTCGAAGCTCGCCTCGGCGGCTTCGAACTGGTAGCCGGCGTGTTCCAGTTCGACGACCTTCGCCAACACCGCCCGCATGAGGGCGTCGTCGGCGTCGATCTTCAGTTTGGTCGCGGCGGCGACGATGTTGGAGCGGCCGGACAGCTCCGAGACGAGAATCCGCCGTTCGTTGCCGACCTTCGCCGGGTCGATGTGCTCGTAGCTGCTGGCGAGCCGATTGACGGCGTGCACATGCATGCCGCCCTTGTGGGCGAAGGCGCTGGAGCCCACAAACGGCTGCCCGCGACGCAGCGCGAGGTTCGCCGTCTCGTAGACGAACCGGCTGAGTTCCGTGAGGTGCTGCACGCCGTCCGATCGCAGCACGTCGCAGTCCAGCTTCAGCGCCAGATTCGACGCGGCGGCGATCAGGTCCGCGTTGCCGCAGCGTTCGCCGATGCCGTTGATCGTGCCTTGGACCTGCACGGCGCCGGCCTTCACCGCGGCGAGCGTATTCGCCGTGGCGAGGTCGGAATCGTTATGGCAGTGAATGCCCACGTCGCAGGAGACGGTTTTGCGAGCGATCGCCACGACCTCGGCGACGAAGTCCGGCAGGCTGCCGCCGTTGGTGTCGCACAGCACCGCGATTTCCGCGCCGGCGTCCGCGGCGGCTCGCAACGTCTCCAAGGCGAAGTCCGGATTGGCCCGGTAGCCGTCGAAGAAGTGCTCCGCGTCGTAGATCACCCGTTTCCCCTCGGCCTTCAGGAAGGCGACGGAGTCCGCGATCATCGCCAGGTTTTCCGCCCGGTCGATCCGCATGATCTCATGCACGTGGAGATCCCAGGTCTTGCCGACCACCGTGACGGCCGGGGTGCCGGCGTCGACCATCGCCTTCAGCGTCACGTCGTCCTCCGCCGCGGTGTTCTTGCGGCGGGTCAAACCGAAGGCGCACACGGTCGCGTGCTTCAGATCCAAATCGCGGACGCGCTGGAAATACTCGGCGTCCTTCGGGTTGGAAAGGGGGAATCCGCCCTCGATGAAATCGAACCCGAGTTCGTCCAACCGCTTCGTAATCAGCAGCTTGTCCTGCACGCTGAAGGTGACGCCCTCGCCCTGCGAGCCGTCGCGGAGGGTCGTGTCGTAAAGTTGAACGCGGCGCGGCATATCGAAGCAGTGTGTACGAATCGCCCGACAGACACGCGGGACGGAGGGGAGGATACGCGAAAAGGCTCACGCGGTCGTGCCGCGAAGTCCCGTTCGCCGTCCTCCTGAAAAGGAGGCGAATGATCGCTCAAGGGAGAATCTCCCGCAGCCACCGCGGGCCGGCGTCCGGCTGGCGGGGGACCGCGGCGATCAGTTTGGCGACGAGATCGTCGGCGGTCAGGCCGGCGGCGTCCGCGTGGAAGTTGGGCAGGATGCGGTGCCGCAGCGCCGCCGGAGCGACGGCCGCCACGTCGTCGCCGCCGGCGTGCACTTCGCCCCGCAACGCCGCGCGGGCCTTCGCGCACAGGATCAACGCCTGGGCCGCCCGCGGACCGGCGCCCCAACGGACGTATTCAGAGACGAACTCCAACGCCCCCGGATTCACGCCGCTCACGTCCGCCCCCGGCCGGCTCGCGCGGGCCAGGCGGGTCGCGTAACGCAACGTCTGCTCGCCCACGGCGATCTTGCGGACCGCAGCACGGGCGGCGAGCAACTGATCCCGGCCGATCACCGGTTCGAGCGGACTCGGCGGTCCGCTGGTCGTGCGGCGGACGACTTCCACTTCGTCCTCCTCGGTCGGGTAGTCGATCGCGATTTGCAGCAGGAAGCGGTCGAGCTGCGCTTCGGGCAGGGGGTAGGTGCCTTCGCTCTCGATCGGGTTCTGCGTGGCGAGGACGAAGAACGGGTCCGGCAGCGGGTGTCGGCGCCCGGCGGCGGTCACCTGCCGTTCCTGCATCGCTTCGAGCAGCGCCGCCTGCGTTTTCGGCGGGGTGCGGTTGATCTCATCCGCGAGCAACACGTTCGTGAAGATCGGGCCGGGTTCGAACCGGAACGCCGGGCCGTCGGCTCCGGCTGAAGCGGGCACCTCGCCGCCGCTGACGTCCGCGGGCATCAGGTCCGGGGTGAACTGCACGCGGTTGAAATCGAGGTCCAAGGCCTCCGCCAGCGTGCGAACCAGCAGCGTTTTCGCCAGCCCCGGCACGCCGACCAGCAGAGCGTGCCCGCCGGCCAGCAGGGCGACGCAGACCTGCTCGACCGCTTCGGACTGGCCCACGATCACCCGGCCGACCTGCTCCGTGAGCGTGCGATACGACGCGGCGAGCCGATCCAGCTCCGCGAGGTCGGCGTCGGTCGCGACCTCGGACGACGCCCTCGGGGGAGGCGCGGCGGGATCGGTCGGGGCGGGGGCTTCGGAAGACACGCCGAAACCCTACCGACCGGCGGCGACCGGTTCCCGCGCCGCGTCTCCCGCGAGCGGGCCAATCGCTTCAAATCGACCGCAGGGGGCCGGTTGCAGGCCATGGGCGTGCGTCCGTGCGGGCGAAGCCGGGGCGAACTCCGCGTCGCCGCGGCGCTCCGCTTCCGCGAGCACGTCGACGTCCTCCCCGCGGCCCGCGGCGAAGTGGTAGTAGACGCCGATTCCGCAGACCAGCAGCGCCGCCCCGAGGAACATCGGCACGAACTCCGTCCCCCCGGATAAGCCGTTCGCTGCGCCGAAGTCCACGATGCCGCCCAACACCGGCGCACAGACCAGCATGCCGAGATCGAAGAACCCCAAGATCAACGTCGACGCCGTCCCGCGATAGCGCAGCGGGTAGGTCTCCGTGCCGAGGCTCACGACCGCGGGGAACAGCAGGGCGTGGCCGAAGCCGATCAGGATCGCCGGCGGCACGAGGTGCCAGCCTTCCGTCACAAAGGGCAGGGAGACGAATCCGACCGTCTGCCCGGCGAGGCCGAAATCGATCATCCGGTGACGGCCGACCTTCTCGCTCCACCGCCGCGTCAGCACCCGAAAGGTAAACGCGCTGAGCGCATAACCCATGAAGAAGGGAAAGATCCCGGGCAGCCCGCGGGCCGTGGCGAACCGCGTGAGGAACACCGTCGAGACCGCGAATCCCAGTCCCATCGCCCCGCCGACCCACGTCACGGGCCCCGGCCAGTGCCGGCGCAGCAGCGTGATGGCGCCGGTTCGCTCCGTCGGCGGCTCATGTCGGTAAGTGCGGGTGAGGTAGAGCGTGAACAGCAGGTAGGTCAGCCCGCAGGCGGCGCTCGCTCCGAACAACGCGACGTAGCGGCTGGCCCCCACGGAATGGTGGAAGATCACGTCCCCGAGGACCGTGCCCGTCATCATGCCGAGGAACCCGCTGCTGCCGAACGTGGCGATCGCCTCGGTCCGCCGACTGGCCGGCACGATGTTTTGAATGTGCACCAGCGAACACCCGAACTGCCCCGCCAGCCCGACGGTGAACAGCAATCGGCCCGCGAAGATCGGTAGCCGTTCGCTCAGCCACGTGCGCGTCGGCCCGGCGCCGGTCGGCAGCGCCTCCGCCAGCGGACCCGCGGCGGCGAGAATCAGGGCGCCGCACACGCCCAACCCGCTGCACGCCGCCCACACCTTGCGCACGCCGAGCCGGTCGATCGCTTCGCCGATTTTGAACCGCGCCAGCACGGCCCCGAGCGTCGCGACCGAGACCGTCAGCCCCGCCAGTCCCTCGGTTCCGTCGAGGAAGTTGACGAGTTCCGCGAACCGGAAGGTCAGTGCGTTCGAGGAAACCACGAGCATATTCGCCGCAAACGCCACCCAGAAGGCGGCGTGGTAGACCTCGGAGCGAGATCTCAGCGGTGAAGCGGGTTCGTCGGCAGACATACGGCG
>NZ_WTPX01000156.1 GCF_013036045.1 Alienimonas chondri | reverse complement strand
AAATCGGCGCCGGCCTCGACCGCCTCGCCGGGCCGGGCGTGCAGCCGGGCGACCGTCAGCGGCGCGGCGGGGGCCGCGGGCGAACCCGTTCCCTCCCCGGCGTCCTGCTGGCGCACGGCCCGGCGACGCATCGCGACGGCGCGGACCACCGCGTCGTGCCGATCGGCGTGGTCGGGGTCGGACGGATCGTGGGGAACCGGCGTCGCGATCAGCACCTCGCGGACAAGGTTCCGCGACTCGGCGATCCCCTCGATCTGTTCCTCGGCCAGCCCGTGCAGCAGCAACGCCTGCCGTTGGGCTCTCAGCAGTCCTTCCAGCTTTTGGCGTTCGTACTCGCGTTCTAGAAGAACTTTTCCAGCCACGACGCCGCTGCCGGCCGCTTCGAGACGCCTGATCTCCCGGTTCTCGACGTCCAGCGCCTCCAGCGTGGTGAGGTAATCGGTCTGGGCGCGAACGACGTCTTCGTGAGTGAGCCGCAAGACGAACAGCGGTTCGCCCGGTTCGACGGCCTGGCCCTCGGTGATGAACACGTCGGTGAGGACGCCGGTCATCGGGGCGCTGACCCGCAGCGAACTGCGTCCGGGGATCTCCGCGACGACCGCGGGCACCTCGATGGTGCGGACGAAGTCGGAGATTGTCACTTCCCGGGTTCGCAGCCCCAGCGTGCCGCGGGCCTGCTCGGATAGACGAATTGTTTCGTACTGCTCGCCGGGAGCGGCGTGGTCCGCGTGGGGGTCTTCCCCGGCGGCCCCGGCGTCGGCCGCTTCGGTACCGGCGATCAGCCCGGAGGCCGAGGGCCACCACCAGCCGGCGGTCGCCACGCCCGCGACGATCAGCAATCCGGCGCCGAGCCAGGTGAGCCGCTCCGGCGTCAGCAGACGCCGGAAATCGAGTCGGGGGGCGCGCATCGAGACCTGTCCGTGGAAGGGGCGAACCCTGTCAGGTTAGCACGTCCTCTCGGAGGCGACAGAGGGGGGGCCAGGGCGATTGCTAAGTCTGGCGGACATCGCGGGGGTACTCCCCTCTCCCCTTTTTCGGGGAGAGGGGCCGGGGGTGAGGGGGCTCGCGGAGCGAGACGAACGTCGTTGAACCGTTCGGACCGTCACCCTCACCCCCAGCCCCTCTCCCTGAGGGAGAGGGGAGTCCGACGGCACGACTCGCCGCCAACTCGTCGCTTGGGACTTTGCAATCGCCCCGGGACGCTTGGCTACTCAGTTTCCGATCGGTTCCACCCGCCCCAATGAGAAGCGAGGGGAGCTGTGCCCTCACTCCCCCAGATGGCGGATTCGCTTCTGCATATCGACGTTGACGCTGGCGTAGCGGCGGCCGAGGTGGCCGGGCTGGAAGGTGTCCGACATCCAGAACTCCGTGTCGTCGCGGCCGAGCGCTTCGGTGAAGATCGTACGCAGATAATCCCGGCCGACCTTGGAGGGGCCGAATAGAAGATCGTCGTAGAACTCCGGGGCGACGGTGCGGGCGCGGATGATGCCCCAGCGATCCCGCAAACGGCTGGCGGGCAGGCTGTCGTAGGTGAAGCCGGTGCGCTCGCTATAGTTGAGGATGCTGACGGCGTTCGTATCTCCCTGGTGCAGCATATCGACGGCGTGGCCGCCGGACTGGACCGCGTGGAAGCGGTCGAAGTTGACCGGCCGCCCGCCCCGCTGGGTGTGGCCGATCTTCCGCGTGAAGATGGCCCGCTCGGCTTTGTCGTGCCCGTTGGCGCCGCCGAAGTAATCGTCGCCCAATCGATCCACGAGCTGCCGCTTTAATTCTTCCGCGGCGCCCTGGAAAATCACGTTGCCGCTGGGATCGGTGCTCGCCGCTTTGGCGCCGAGTTGTTCGCCAGTCGTATCCCGCACGCCCTCGCCGACGACGAGCACGACGTTGCGCTGTTGGTCGTACAGGCGTTTGACCTCCGTCTCGACGGCGTCCAGATCGATGGGGACCTCCGGGATCAGGATCATGTCCGGCTGGCCGTAGGCGCTGCCTAGGGCGATAAACCCGCTGTCGCGGCCCATCACCTCGACGATGGCGATGCGGCGGTGGCTTTCGGCGGTGGTGCGAATCCGCTGGACGCCCTGCACGACCACCAGCACCGCGGTCGCGTAGCCGGGGGTGGCGATGTTCACCATCGTGTCCCGGCTGACGAGCACGGGACTTTTACGTTTGATATAGGTCGGCTCGCCGACGCCCTCCGGGGTGTGCGCCGGGTCCTGGCGGAGCCAGTCGTTGGGTTCGCCGTCGTAGTTCAGGCCGAGGTCGTTATCGATCGTCTTGGGGGCGAGCACGCAGGGGAGGAATTCGCTGATGGGCTGCATGCCGTTGATCGTGCCGTCGCCGCCCACGCAGATCAGCGCCTCGATGCTGAGCTTCTGAAGACGTTCGACGGCGACGCGGCAGACGTCGAAGTTCTTCTCGCCGATATAATGCCGGCTGGACCCGAGGATCGTGCCGCCCTGGTGCGGCTGGAGTTCGGGGATCGGCTGGAGCAGCGGGTTGAGCCGCACGTGCGGCACCCGCGGGTCCATCATCCCGCCGAACCCCTTCATAATGCCGGACACGGAGATGCCCAGCTCGCTGGCCCGGCGGGTCACGCCGTACAGGGTCGCGTTGAGGGCGGGCGTATCGCCGCCGGCGGTGAGAACGCCGAGGTGCTTCATCGGAACGTGCGGGGGGTGGGGGGCGTCGGGAAGCCGACGAGCGCGACCGGAGTTTAGAGCGCCCACCCGTTCCCTGGAACGCGGAGGCCCTGTAACGCAGAGCGCCGGCCGGCCCTCTGCGTTACGAGAGTCGGCAAAACGCCGGGCCGCCGCGGGCGGATTCACATGCTCCAGCCGTCGGGCAGTTCGGTGTTCTTGGGGAGCACGAGGATGCCGTCCCGCAGCACGCCCCAGTCGTGATCGGCGTCCGGGGCGTGGTGGGCGCCGGCCGGCGCCGGCGGGGCGACGAAGTCGATATTCCGCCCGATCCGGCAGTTTTTGTCGACGATGGCGTGGGAGATCGTGCTGCCGTCGCCGACGCCCACCGGCGGGCGCCCGACGGAGAAATCGCCTTCGCGGTGGTGGGCTTCCTGATAGAAGTCCGCCCCCATCACCACGCTGTCGCGGATCGTCACGCCGTCGCCGATGTAAGACCGCAGGCCGAGCACGCTGTTCTCGATCGTGCAGTTCTCCCCGATGATGCAACCGTCGGAGATCAGGCTGCCGGTGATCTTGCCCCCGCCGATCCGCGAGGAGGGCAGATAGCGGGACTGCGTATAAATCGGGGCGGCGGCGTCGGCGAAGTCGAACGGCGGATTCTGACCCGCCAGTTGCAGGTTCGCTTCGTAGAAGCTGCGGATCGTCCCGATGTCCTCCCAGTACCCGTCGAACAGATGGGCCTGCACATGCTGAGAATTGATCGCCCGGGGGAAGACTTCCTTGCCGAAGTCCTCCGCGTCGTCGGCTTTCAATAAGTCGACCAGCACGTCGCGATCGAACAGGTAAATGCCCATGCTGCCCAAGCAGTCGCGGCCGTTGCTTTTGATGCCGCGGGCGTCCATCCAGGCGGGGTCGGTGCGGACGGCGTCGATCGCCTCTTCGGTCTGCGGTTTCTCCGTGAAGTCGGTGACGCGGCCGCCGTCGTTCAGCGTCATGATGCCGAACCCCTTGGCCTGCTCCCGAGTCACCGGCAGCGCGCCGATCGTCACGTCGGCTTTATTCTTCTTGTGGGTCGCCAGCATCTTGGCGTAGTTCATCCGGTACAGCTGATCGCCGGAGAGAATCAGCACGTGCTCGACGCCGTGCTGTTCGATATACCGCAGGTTCTTGCGGACGGCGTCCGCGGTGCCCTGATACCAGTCGTGCTCCGCTTCGTCCTGCGATTGCTGGGCGGCGAGGATCTCCACGAAGCCGCCGCCGAAGCGGTCGAATTTATAACTCTCGCGGATGTGCCGGTGCAGCGACACGCTGTTGAACTGCGTGAGCAGGTAGATCTGCTCCAGGCCGCTGTTCAGGCAGTTGGAAATGGGAATGTCGATCAGCCGGAACTTCCCGGCCAGCGGCACCGCGGGCTTGCTGCGCAACTGCGTGAGCGGGAACAGCCGCGTGCCTTTGCCGCCGCCGAGGATCAGACTAATGAGAGACGACCGGGCCATCGGGGATCTGTGGGTTTGGCGAAGCGCGGGGCGAAACGATGCGCCCCGAACCGTAACGGCCCGCCGTCACGGTTCCCACCGGACCGCCCCGATGGGGCGCGACTGACGCGTTCCCCTTGCGTGCGTTCGGCGGCAGCGGTCAGATTCGGTTCCGGCTCTCCCGATCAGGCGCCCTCTGAGCATGTCGCCCCGCAGCCTGGTCGCCCTGCCGATCTTCGTGTTCTCGCTGCTGCTGTGCGCCGATACGCACCAGCGTGCTCTATGCATCGCGCTGTCGAACGTCTTCGGGTACGTCTGGATCTCCCTGATCTGGCACGCGGAGCGCGGCCGGCTCGTTTGGTACTATCTCCTGTTCGTCGGGGCGGTCGGGCCGTTCACCTATTTCCGGGACGACCCCCAGAGGGATTTTATGATCTCCCTCGGGTACTCCGCCCTCTGGTATCACCTGTACCAACCGCTCGCGGCGTTGACCGTGCCCGCGGTGTCGTTCGCCGTTCGCTTCCGCCGCCGCACGCCGGAGCGGATGATCGAACCGTTCTTCTTTCGCAGCGCCTTTGAGATCCTGATCGGCGTGCCGGCGTTGACGTTCCTCATGGCGATGACGTCGTGAGCCTGCCCGCGTTGCCCGCGGCCCCCTTTACCCGCCGTCCCCGTCGCTCCTCACCCTGAGTCTCGTATGCCGCCCATCGAACCCGTCGCCGAGTGGCGGACCGACTGGATTCTCGTCGTCCGTGACCTCTACACGCCCGCCGAGTGCCGAGCGTTGATCGACGCTGCGGGGGCTTTGGGATTCGAGCCGGCAGACGTCCGCACTCGATCCGGTCCGGAGATGAGACCGGAGATCCGTACGAACGATCGCGCCGGCTGCGAGAACCCGGCGATCGCCGACGAACTCTGGAGTCGCATCCGGCCCCACCTGCCCGAAGCGCCCGACGGCCGCGCCGTGGGCGTCGACCAGTCGTTGAGGTTCTATCGCTACGCCGGCGCGCAGCAGTTCAAACGACATAAGGACGGCGTCTCCGTCGGGCCGGACGGCGAGCGAAGCCGATACTCCTACCTGCTCTATCTCAACGACGACTTTGAGGGCGGCGAAACGCGGTTCACCTTCGTGACCAAAGAGAGTGGAGAACGTCGTCAGGAAACGCTCGACGTGCGGCCGGAGACCGGCTCGGCGCTGCTATTTATTCACGACCAATGGCACGAGGGCCGGCCGGTCGAGGGAGGGACGAAATATGTCCTCCGCACCGACGTGCTGTATCGTGACAGCGACCCAAGCATGACTCTTTAAGCGCCCCGAGCCTCAAGAGAGAACGACCGATGTCACTCAATTTCTTCGCGGAGTTCTATCGCCGGTGATCCGCGGAGCATTGCCTGCCGAGCGACGACGAGACTTCTTCCGCAGTGGTTTGCGTCGTCGGTTGGGAGTGGCAGCCCGAGGCGCAAGCCGAGGCTGATTCAGTCTGCGAACATCGCACACCTCGGCTTGCGCCTCGGGCTGTCGAATCCTCAATGCAATTTCCTGGCGAGCCAAGGTTCTTGAATGTCCGTCGGCGTCACCCGGCCTCGGCTCGCGCCTCGGGCTGTCGAGGGGGCGTCACCACAGCATGCCCGGCTCGACGAGGGGGAGGTAATAGTCGATTGAATGGTCGGCCAGATTGCCGCCGAGGCGATTGCGGCCGAGGACGTTGGGGACGATGTCGTCGCCGTGCGTGATATAGGTCCATTTGCCGACCTTCAATCGCGTCTCCGCTCCGTTGGGGGCGCCGAGCATCACGGCGGCGACGTGTGCGTTCGATAGCCCCCGCCGCTGCCGGTCGGTGAGGACGGCGTGCAGTTGGGCGGCGCCCTGGGAGTGGCCGATGACCGTGATCGGCTGCGGGCGATCGATCATCGTCCGCAGTTCGCCGCCGGCCCCGAGAGGCACGTCGGCGAGGTTCAACAGCGATTCCGCGGCGTCCCCGAGGATCCCGTTCGTCTCGTTGTGCCAGACCAGCACCACCGCACCCAGTCGATCGGCGAGCGCCTGACCGGCCTCGACCGCGCGACCCCGCGTCGTCAACGCCCCGTTGATATAGACGATCGGGGAGTCCGTATATTGAATCGCGATCGGCCGGCCGTCGGCGTCGACGCCGGGGCGCACCGCCGTGAACCCCTTTCGTTGATACGGCGCCAGCCAATCGACGATCTGATACAAATCCAGCACGTCGTTGCGGGTCAGCGCCCGCAGCGGGCTGTTCACGTCGGTCGGATCGAGTCCGCGGCGTAACTCCCGCTTCGCCCGCTCCGGGTCGTTCGGCAGCGCGTCGAAGACACGGACGGGCACGGCGGCGAGTCGTTCGGCCCGACCGGCGACCTCCTCAAAACTCTCCGGCGTCGACCCCGCCCAGGGGATCACTCCGCCGAGGTCGGTGCGCGTCGCGTCGCTTGGCGCCAAGCCGGCCTGCTCCGCTTCGACCGGCAGATCGACGGCCTGCGGTTCGGGGGACGGTTCGTCGTCCGCCCCGCGCAGGCGGCGGACTGTTCGATCGAGGCGGTCGAGGGCCTGCTCGATCGATCGACGGGCGGGCTGGGTGACGGTCGCATCGAACCGTCGACCCTCCGCACGCAGTTCGTTCGTCTCCTCGCGGAGTTCGGCGGCGGTCCGCTCCCACGTTTGTTCGGCTCGCTCCAGCAGGTCGTCCGCCGCGGCGAGCGGGCAGGTCGCCCCGAGAGTTAGTAGGGCGACGACCTGCGGGAGGAAGCGGGGGCGTCGGCGGTTCGTCATGGTCCGTCTCCGTTCCGGGCGCTGCGGGACGCGGCGTGGGGCGGACTGGATCGTACCGCGGGTTCGACCAAACTCGAGACGCTGCCCCCGCTGATCCTGTTCCTCCCTCGCTCCCCGCCCGGACCGCCGCCGTGTCGATCGCGCTCTCCCCGCTGCTGTGCGCCGCCTTGCTGGCCGCCCCCCAACCTGTTGAGGAACCGACGGACGAACCGGCTGCTGACGGGGCCGCCGAACGAGTCGCGGCGGAACTCGACGTCTTCTGGGCGGAGGCGTCCCGGACGGTGCGCGACGGGGATTTCGACGGGTATGCGGCGCTGTATCACCCGGACGGCGTGTTCGTCAGCGACGTCCGCGGGACGGTCGCGCCGATCGGGGAGCAGCTCGCCAAGTGGAAGCCGGGGTTCGAGGAGACGAAGGCCGGCCAGACGGTCGCGGACGTGGAGTTTCGCTTCACCCAACGCCTGCACAGCCCGACGACCGCCCACGAAACGGGGTTGTTCCGATACGTCTCCCACGCCCCGGGGGAGGTCGGCGAGCCGGCGTACGTGCGGTTCGAAGCGTTGACGGTCCGCGGCCCGGACGGCTGGCGCTGGGTGATGGAACGGCAGCTCTCCGTGACGACGGAGCAGGCGTGGGAAGCGGCCGCGGAGTGAGGGGCCCGCGGCGAGGGCCGCGGGCGTCAAGCTGGAGGACTTTGCCGGTTCTGCGTGAATGTGTCGGTTTGACCGGTTGCGGGGGCTGTACGGGATGCGTAACGTCCCCCGCTTCGCCGCCAGATCGGAACCCGCAGCATGAGGCACGGGTCGGCCGAGGCGGCGAATTCCCTCGGCACGCAACCCCCCGGCCCACGCCTGATTGGCATTCGGGCCGGACCCTCTTGTGCGTGTTCCCCTCCCACCTCGGAGAGACATGACGATTCGCCCCCTCCTCGGTTCCGCCTTCGGTCTGGCCGCGGTTCTCGCCGTCGCCCCGATGGCGTCCGCCCAACTGCCGCAAGGCGTCGTGCTGAATCCCGGCGAGCGCCTGGTGACGCCTCAGGCCAACGCCTCGACCTCGGTTCGCTACCAGCAGCAGCCGACTCAACGGTACTCGACCCCGACGACGGTTCCGCAGCGCTCCGGCGTCGTGACCGTCGGCGGCTACCAGACGAACGGCGGCGTTCAGCAGGTCCGCGGCGTCCAGCAGCCCGGCGTGCGGTACTCCACCCCGACGCAGGTTCCGACGCAGTACGGTCAGCCGACCCAGTACGGCCAGCCGATGCAGCGCTCGCAGCCCTCCTCGCCGAGCGGCCTGAACGGCAGCGATCAGGCCCGCGCCCAGCAGGAGGCCAACATGATGGCCGCCCGCGGGATTCGCGGACACGTCGGCGGCACGATCGGCGCCTTCGAGGGCGTCGGCTGGTCCAGCGGCGGCATGCCCAACACCTGCACCCCCAGCCGTCCGATGCGGCTCACCGCGGACGCCATCGCCCACGGTCGCGGCGGCGTGTATCGCGTTCGCGCCTGGCGGTAAGGTTCCGCGGAACCACGCTCGACCGGTTCGCGAGTGAAGTGAACCGAGCGTCCCGGACGCTTCAAGCGTCCGGGACGCGGAGCGATCGCCGGCCGACTGCGGTCCCCCGACCGGGGTTCCGACTGCGGTCCCCAACCGCGGACCCGGCGATCGACCGGTGATTGATCGACCCATCAAACGACCCGACCCGTCCGCGAACTGCTCGCGGGCGGGTCGGGCGTGTTTCGTTTCAGGCGCCGCGGGGGCGACTCACCACTCGACGCCCATCGTGAGGTTGAACCCGGTGAAGCCCACGTTGCCGTTCTGCGAGCCGGGGCTGCCCACCCCGCCCCAGATGTGGCCCTCGTACGCCGCTTGGGTGAAGAACAGCGTGGTCGGGTTCAGCCAGGCGCTCCATTCGCCGCCGACCTGAAGTTCGCCGACGGGGACGAAGTCGTTGCGACTGCTGGATCCGATCGAAGTCACGCCGCCCTGCGACACGCGGGATTTCGTTTCGTTTTCGCCGGCCATCAGGGCGACGCGGGCGCTGGTGAGGAACGCGAACCCGCTGTTTCCGATCGGGCGGCGGGCCTCGGCGAAGCCGGTCAGACCGGCGCCGTGGAAGGTCGTTTCGCTGGTCGCCTGACCCGGATTGGCGCCGGTCACGACGGCGGAGTAATCCTGATCGAGCCGGGCGATCCGCAGACCGCCGCCGGTGTTCAGCAGCCAATGGCCGGCCCGCAGGCGGCGGGTGGCGTCGGCGTCGAAGTTGGAGAACTGCACCTCGCTGCGGGCCGTCAGGAGATCGCCGTTGACGGCGGTCACGATGCCGGCGGGGGCGTTGGTGGGATTGAAGAAGGCGGAGGGCACGGCGGCGCTGGTCACGCCGGCGGGCGTGCCGTCGAAGACCATGCGGTCGGAGTCGGCTTCCAACCCGCTGTAGGTCAGCCGCACGCCGATCGCGTCCGGGCGGATCAGTTCCGCGAAGATGCGGGAGCCGGTGGTCAGGTCGAAGTCGAACTCCTGCCGCGTACTGGTGGTGGTGCGGCCGGTGGCGGTACGGAGGATCGCCGCGGTGCCGTCGCCCTGGGTGGGGCGGAGGAAGAGGAAGCCGTAGCCGGCGCTCAGGCCGCAGGCGTCGGTCGCGGTGGCGTGGGTGTAAAACTTGCCGCACCGGCCGAACTTGTTGCACACGACCGGGCCGCCGCAGGCGAGATCGCCCTCGCAGGTCGGATCGCAGGTGCCCGGGGTGCAGCCGACCGTGCCGCAGGAGCCGCACACGCTGTCGCACAGACCCGTATCGCAGCCGTAGGAACTCCCGTACGAGCCGCCGTAGCCGCCGCCGTACGTGTCGCAGCAGCCGTCGTCGCACAGCATCTCGCCGTAGCCGCCGGGGCCGAGGTTCCCCCCGTACTCCCCGCCGTAGACGCTGTCCGCGACGACCGGCCCGGCATAGCCCGGTTCGTCGAAGACGTACTGCTCGCCGCCGTATCCCGCGGCGGACGCCACCCTGGGATACTCGGTCGAGCGCACCTGCGGGTAGGATTCGGCGACGATTTCGCCCCCGCCGGACACGCTTCGGTACGCGGTGTGCATCTGGGGATCGGCGTGGACGCCGCCCGTCATTCCGCCGCTCATCGATCCGCTGGACACGGGCTGTCCGTACACGGCCCCCGCGCCGCCGTCGAGCACGATCGCCTCCCCCGCGGGAACAGCGTATTGCTGGGCGAGAGCATGCGGTGCGACGCACGCTTGTGCGGCATAGAGGAGCGCCCCCGACAACAGGGCGGCCGTCCGCGAGTGCATGAGGGTGGGCATCGGAGCAGACTCCGGCCGCGGAGCGCGACGGTTCGCAGACGGGGCGACGACGATCGGAAGGTTCCATGCGCCGACTCCCGGCGGTTCGCCCCGAGGAGGGGGGAACGGACCGGGCGCCGTGCGGGAACGGATCGCCGCGACGAACGTCCGCGAGGCCGACGGCCTCGGGCGTAAACGGGTTGAAACGAAAGGTGCTTGGAGAGCGGCGGAGGGTGTAGGTCCGCCGGCGCCCGCGGGTCAAGAACACTTCGCGCCCTCATTTTGTGCGCCCGATCTCGTGGGTTCCGCGGCGCTCGCGTCGGTTTCGCTCAAGCCGCGGCCTCGCTCAAGTCTCGGTTCGATCTTGCCGAGGCGCCGGGCATGTTGGGGGACGGCCCGATGGAGGACGGACGACATCAGTTCATACTGGGCCGTCCGATTCGATCAGCGCCCCACACTCTCCCATGACGTTCGTCCCGACCGCCCCGCTGCTCGCCGCGTTGCTCACGCCGGGGATTTATTTCCAAGAGGCGACCGTTCCGCCGCCGGACCCGCCGGCGCCCGCGGACGC
>NZ_WTPX01000155.1 GCF_013036045.1 Alienimonas chondri | reverse complement strand
GCGATAAACTTCAGAGCGTGAGACTTCAGTTCGTGGTCCACGGGTCGGGGCTTTCGAAGGGAGACGAAGGACGTCAGACATCCCCAGTTTCCCTCCGAGAGCCCCGGCTTCCCACACTCTCACTGGCGTCTCGCCAGTGCTGGGTGGCGTGGACGAACAGGTCGTTCGCCGAGTGAGGAATCCCGCCACTCTCACTGGCGAAACGCCAGTGCCACCCGCCGGAAAGCTGGACCAAAAGGACGCAACGGCAATCACGCCGGAACAGAGATCTCGGCAGCCGGATCGAAAAGGCGTTACGCTGGCAGTTCCGCCGATAGCTCCGGCAACACGTCCACACCGCTGCCGAGGAACTTGAATGCCCGCTGCCGCCCGACCGCTGTTGCTCTCAGACAGACCAATGCCGGACTGCGTGCGGGATTATCCCATGATGCGGTATATGGGCAGCAAGTTCAGGCTGCTCCCATGGCTTCACGAAGTGCTTGGAGAGCTAGAATTCGCTTCCGCCCTAGACGCCTTTTCGGGTTCCGGGTGCGTCGGATTTCTGCTAAAGGCGATGAACAAACGAGTGACTTCGGCGGATTTCCTAGCTTTCCCGATCGAAATTGCTACAGCGACCGTTGCGAATCCCGGAGTGAGGGTGTCTGAAGAAGAAGCCGAACGGCTAATGGAGTACGACCCGAAGCACCGCCATTTCATCGAACACACATTCACCGG
Source organism: Alienimonas chondri (assembly GCF_013036045.1). Classification (GTDB taxonomy): domain Bacteria; phylum Planctomycetota; class Planctomycetia; order Planctomycetales; family Planctomycetaceae; genus Alienimonas; species Alienimonas chondri. The sequence goes on along the minus strand of NZ_WTPX01000155.1, from coordinate 10,060 downwards.
TATATTCTATACGCCTACGGAACTGCGATTCCTAGATCGGGTGTCGTGGAATATCCGTAAGCTTACCGATCCGATTAAGCGGTCAATCGCCACAGCAGCCTTGATTCGATCATGTGCCAAGCGGCAACCGCGGGGGGTCTTTACTGTTGCCGGAGATCCAGCTCGGTACAAAGACGGGAGACGAGACCTACGACTCTCGCTCCGAGAGCATTTCCGCGAACACCTAGCTAAGTATAACGAGACTGCGTTCGACAATGGCCATAAGAACAGGGCGGTTCGGAGCGACGTATTCGACCTCGACCCTACTGGAATCGACTTGGTATACCTCGACCCGCCCTATGTGCCACGCTCCGACGACAACTGCTACATCAAGAGATATCACTTTCTAGAGGGTCTCGCCTGTTACTGGCATGGGGTTGAGATTATGGAGTCGACCCGGGTCAAAAAAATCGCCAAGCCCTATACTCCGTTCTCATACCGACGAACAGCGCACGATGCGTTCGACCGAATGTTCCAACGTTTTGCAGACAGCGTGACGGTGCTGTCTTACTCTTCAAACGGATATCCTGACCTGGATGAAATCGTCCGGCTACTCAGTCGATACCATTCGTCAGTAAGCGTGGTTGGCCGTCCCCACCGCTATCATTTCGGAACACACCGATCCGCCTCTCGCAACGAGGTCACCGAGTATTTGATCGTGGGGAAAAGATGAAGCGCTACCGCCAAACTTTAAAGGAAGTCGTTGCCGAACTTTCGGCGATTGAAACAACTTGGATCGACGATCATTCGGCGGCCGTTCTATCGGCAATCGGTCGAATTTCTGTACGGGATACATATTCCCGGGAACACGTCTCCGCACTGTTCTCCGCCGACTTCAAGGCGGCCCAAACAGTCGTGCGATTGGTGCTCGGGATGTCCAGAGACGAATTTACTGTCGCCTTGAAGGATCGGCTTGGGTCTGTAGGCGGAGTCGGAGTCCTTCGATTCAATAAAGACCGGGAGGCTTATCTCGATGCACTAGACGATCTCAGCATTCGGCCTGCCTTGGGTGGGTTGGTCAACCGCCCAGTCGATTGGAAAGACATTTTGGAAGAACGCCTGCGGTTTGGTCGCGGGAGCGCTATCAAGGGACAAAATCGCGGCCGATCGCTGGAAGATGCCATCGAATCAATCGTTTCCAACGTGTTCGGTGCCGGAAGCTATGAAACCCGCTGCCGATTTGTTGGGGCGAACGGAACCGAGACGGAGAAAGCAGATTTCGCTATCCCCTCTAAAGACGACCCACGAATCTTAATTGAGTGCAAAGGATACGGGGCGACTGGCAGCAAGCAAACCGATGTGCTGGGAGATATTGAGCGGATCGCTGCTCGTAAACGTTCGGACACCCACTTACTTCTCGTCGCCGATGGAGTTTCTTGGAAGGAACGGCTGAACGACCTGCGAAAGCTCATCGCATGGCAGAATGAAGGAAAGATCTCTCGAATTTACACACAGATGATGGCCGTAGACCTAGAGTCGGACCTGCGAGACCTGAAGAAAGAACATTCCCTTTGAGCAATCCGAATAAAATCTCCATGCTGCTTACGGGAAGTCGCTGTATTGCTTCGTTTGTGCTCACCGGGTGAGAAACGCTTCGGTCAGGGCGGCGGCGAGGCGTTGGACGGCGGCGGTCATGGCGTCGCCGGCGGGGGGGAGGTCGGCGACGCGGTCCGCGGGCAGCGAGGACGGGTCGCGGCCGCGCATCAGGGCGTCATCGACATGGGCGCTGGCGGCGGCTTCGGCGGCGGCGGCGGCGGCTTTGGCCCGCTCCCCGCCCAGCGTCGCGCAGATCCCCTTGAGCGTGTGGGCGGCGACCCGGGCGGCCTCCGCATTACCGGACCTGGCGGCCTGGTCGAAGGTGCGACAGAGCGGCGGGGCGTCCTCCGCGAACAGCCCGGCCACCTCCGCCAACAGCCCGCTATCCCCGCCCATCCGGGCCAGCGCCGCCGACCGATCGAACAACGCCAGCCCGTCCTCGTCCCGGTCGATCACCGGCGCCGACCGGCTCTCCGCCGGGGCGTCTTCCGCCGGGAGGGTCTCCGCCAGGTCGTCGTCGTCCATCACGGGCATGTCGAACTCCGTCTCCGGCAAGTCCTCCTCCTCCAGCTTGCCGGGGAGCGCCGGGAGCGTCACGGACGTCGGGTGACGGGGGTCGACGACGGGCGAGGCGGCCAGACGCTCCGCCCGCTCCCGGGACGGCGCCGTGCGACGGGCGCGGCGGGCGTGCCGTTCGAGGGCGCCGATGAGTTCGTGTACGTTGATCGGCTTGGACAGATAGCCGTCCATCCCCGCCTGGAGGCAGCGCTCCCGGTCGCCCTTGAGGGCGTGGGCGGTGAGGGCCAGCACCGGGGTGCGGGGCAGACCGCGGGCCTCTTCGATCCGGCGGAGTTCGGCGGTCGCCCGCAACCCGTCGAGCACCGGCATCTGCACGTCCATCAGCACGGCGTCGAACCCGCCGCCCCGACCGCCGACCGCATTCTTGCGGACCGGAGATTTACCCGCGGCGGCGCGGTCGGCGGCGCGGTCCAGGGCTCGGGTGAACGTCTCCACGCCGGCCCGACCGTTGACGGCGACCGTCACCTTGTGGCCGCGTTTGGCCAGCACCGCGGTGAGGACTTTGCGGTTCGCCGCGGTGTCTTCCACCAGCAGCACCCGCAATCGGGCGGCCTGGGCGGCGGGGATGACCGACCGCGGGCGATCGCCGTCGGAATCGTGGATCGGCTCGGCGCCCAGGGCGGCGACGATCGTGTCCAGCAGTTCGCTGCGGGCGATCGGCTTCTCCACGGCGCCGGCCACGCCGGGGGCGTCCAGTTCGGCGCGGCGTCGGCGCCGGCCGTCCGCGGTGACCAGCACGACCCCGGCGCCGCCCGCCGCCGCCGCTTCCGCCACCACCCCGCCCTGAGGCGCCCCGTTCACTGTGGAGGACTTCCCGGAGCCGGCCTTGGGAAGACCGGCGAGGGCGGCGTCGGCCAGGACCAGCGGGAAGGCGTGCCCGTCGGCGGCGGCGGCGGCGACCATGTCCCGGGCTTCCTGCTCGGTCGAGGCGGAGACCGGCGACATCTGCCAGCTTTCCAGCGCCTCGCACAGCAGTCGGCGGTTCTCCGGGCTGGCGTCCACCACCAACACCGGCAGTCCCCGCAGTTTGGGAACCAGATCCTTCGGGACGTCCGCCGCCGTCCCCTCCATCGAGACCGACGCCGGGTCCGCCGCCGGCAGCGTGAGCGTCACATGGAACGTCGTGCCCGTCGCCGGCGCGTCGTCCGGGGGCGCGTCGTTCGTCTCGTCGGTATCGGATTCGCCAGTACGCGATTCGCCGGTTCGCGATTCGGCCTGCGGCAGGTCGGACTCGGAGAGGCTTTCCATCCACACCGCCCCGCCCATCAGCCCGATCAGACGGTGGGTGATCGACAGCCCCAGCCCGGTGCCGCCGTGCTTGCGGGTGGCGGTGTTGTCGGCCTGGGCGAAGGGTTGGAAGACGCGCTCGCGGTCGGCGGCGGCGATGCCGGGGCCGGTGTCCTGCACCGTGAGGTGCAACCGGACCGGGTCGCCGGGTTGCGGGTCGGGGCCGGCCGCGTCGTTGCCCGCGTCGCCGCCGGACGTCTCCCGTTCGATCCGCACCGCGACGCGACCGCGGTCCGTGAACTTCACGGCGTTGCCGGTCAGGTTGGTGAGGATCTGCCGCAAGCGGACCGGGTCGCCGGTCAGGGCGTCCGGGACGCCGCGGGCGACCGAGCCGGTCAGTTCCAGCCCCTTGCGGTCGGCGATCGGGGCGAGGCTGCGGACCGTTTCCTCGACCACCTCCCGCGGGGAGAAGGGAATCGGGTCCAGTTCGAACCGCCGGCTCTCGATGCGGGAGAAGTCGAGGATCTCGTTCAACAGTGCCAGCAGGTGATCCGCGCTTTCGCGGACCGTATCCAACCAATCCAAGACGTGCGGGGGGAGCGCCTCGTCGGCGGCCAGTTCGGTGAACCCCAGGATCGCGCTCATCGGCGTGCGGAGTTCGTGCGAGACGTTCGCGAGGAACTCCGTTTTCGCCCGGCTGGCCTGCTCCGCCCGGCTGGTGGCGCGCTCTAACTGCTCGGCGGCGCGCTTCTGTTCGGTGATGTCGCGGGCGACGAACGCGGCGCCGACCACCCGGCCGGCGGCGTCCCGCACCGGGCCCACCGTCAGGCTGACGTCGATGCGCGTGCCGTCCGCCCGCACCCGTTTCGTCTGGAATTGTTCGACCCGTTTGCCGGCGGCGGCGGTGGCCATCAATCGGGCGTCCTCTTCCCGCCGCTCCCGCGGGACGATACCCAGCTCCGGCGCCGTCCGCCCCAGCGCCCGCTCGGGCGAGTGGCCGTACATCCGCACCGCCCCCTCGTTCCACGTTTGCAGCACGCCGGCGAGGTTCTTGGACGTGACCGCGTCCGGGGTGGCGCGCACGATCTCCGCTAACCGATTGCGGTCCTGATCCCGGCGACGGCGGGCGGTCACGTCCCGGGTGAAGCACCGCAGCGCCGGCCCCACGAACAACCCGCCCTCCGGCCCCATGCCGCCCTGCCGGCGCTCGTCGTCATCGGCGGCGGCGTCATCGGCGGCGGCGATTTCGGCGGACGCCGGGCGATTGGGCGCCTCGCCCGGCCCCGGCGGGGCGGGGGGGAGGCGGGCGTCGGCGTCGATCAGCAGCGTGCGGATTTCGCCCCGGGACGAGCCGTTTCCCTCGTTCGCCCGGCGGGAATCGGACGCCCGGCGGGCGTTCGACGTCCGTTTTGAATCGGGAGCGACGAGGAAGTCGGCCTCATGCCCCAGCAGCGCCCGCCCCGATCTGGCGGCGGCCAGCAGCGGCCCGCCGCCGCGACCGCCGGGGGCGAACAGATCCGAAATCGGACGCCCGGCCAGCGACTTCGGCGAACGCCCCAGCGACTGCGCAAACGCCCGATTGCAGCGCCGAATGACCCCGTTCGGTTCCAGCAGCACGATGCCGGCGGCGGCGGTCTCGAACAGATCGAACAGGTCGTCCTCCCGCGCCGCCAGCTGCGCCCGCGTTCGCGACAGGGTCAACGCCCCGGCGACCTGTCGCCCGATCGCCACGGCGATCGCGGCGGCTCCTTCAGCAGTGTTCGATGCGCCGCCCCGCGGAGCCGGGTCGGGGGTGAAGAACTCGCACACGGCGGCGACCGCCCCGCGGACGAGGATCGGCACGGCGAACGCGCTCCGCAGGCCGGCGTCGCCCAACGCGGCCCGGGCGCTGCCGGCGTCGGCGCGGGTCTCGGCCAGTTCGACCCACGCCGGTTCGCCCCGATGGAAGGCGCGGCCGGCGGCGGTGGGGGCCGAAGGACCGACGCCCCCCGGCAGCGCCCCGGCGCCGAACCCCTCCAGCGCCCCGACGAGCGCGGCGCCCCGCTCCGACCGCTCCCCCGCCGCGGAAAGATGCCAGATGTTGGTGTCCTGGAAGCCGGGATCGGGCGAGCCGGCGTCCTCTTCGCTCTCCCCGCGGCGTGGCCCTTCGGGCAGGGGAAGCACGACGTGACCGAGCGGCCAGCCGGTCAGCTCGCAGGCCAGCTCGACGGCCGATTCGAGCGCGGCTTCGGGCGAATCCATCCCCTCGGCGGCGAGATCCGCGGTGCGACCCAGCGCCTGAGCGAGCGCCGCTTCGGATGCGGCAGCGGCGTGGGGCGGGGGGGAGGTCACGCGGGGATTGTCTGCGCCCGATCGTCGGCGCACAGCCCGCCGCACCCCCTTTGGGGGTTCGCCCGACGCCACGGCAGGGCGATCACGGGGGCCGCCGCGGGGTGAAGGCGGGAGGCACGAGAAAACACGCAGCGGAGCCCCCTTCTTTCCGCCCCCCTCACCCCTCGCTTTTCACGAACCGCTGGAGTCGTCCCGCCAGCCGTTCCAGGCCCGCGGCCTTCGTCTGGCACTCCCAGACGACCATCACGCCCCAACCGGCCTCGCGCAGCTGCCGTTGCACGCGGCGATCGCGGCGGACGTTGCGATCGAACTTGGCCTGCCAGTAGTCGACGCGGGTGGCCGGCGTGCTGCGACCGCGCCGGCAGGCCGGATGCGGGTGCCGATGCCAGAAGCAGCCGTGCACGAACACGACCTTCTTCGGCCCGGGGAAGACTAGATCCGGCGTCCCCGGCAGATCGCGGCGGTGCAGCCGGAACCGCAGGCCGAGTCGATGGGCGAGTTTTCGCACCGTCATCTCCGGGGCGGTGTTCTCCGCCCGCACCGCCCGCATGATGGCGCTCCGCACGGCGGGGTCGACGGAATCGGCCACGGGCGACGGACGGGTTGAAGGTGGAAAGAGGAAGGTGGAAGGGGGAAACCGCCACGGCGTCTCCTTGCTTGCCCCGTCGCTCCCCCTGCAACCTTTCACCTTCAACCTTCCCCCTTCAACCCGTCTCATGTCCCCGCGGTTCGCGACGATCGCCCTGAGCGCCGCCGAGGCCGCCGACGGCGTGCTGCCGCTGGGACCGCTGCGGGCCGGCGCCTCGCAGGGCGGGGGATGGCTGGCGGGTTCCGGTACGATTCGGGTCGAGCTGCCGAGCCGCCAAAGCGAAGTCGAGGGCGAAGGCGGGGAGAAAACCGCCGAGCGGACGCTTGAAGCGACGTTGTCCGGCGCCGGACCGCTGTTCGGCGAATCGGCCCAGTCCCCCGCGCTGGCGGCTTGGTATGCGGACGCCGGTCTGAGCGACGGCGGAGCGGTGTTATTACGGCGGACCGGGCACGCCTCCGCGCGGCTCTCGCCGACGGCGGCGCGGTTCCGGTTTATCGACCTCTTCGCCGGCATCGGCGGGTTCCGGCTGGGCTTTGAAGCGGCCGGGGGGGAATGCGTGTTCTCCTCGGAGATCGACGCCGACGCCTGCGACACCTATGAAGCGAACTTCGGCGACCGTCCGCACGGCGATATCACTCAAATATCAGCCGCGGACGTGCCCGAACACGATCTGATACTGGGCGGCTTCCCCTGCCAGGCGTTCAGCATCATCGGCAAGCGACGCGGTTTTGAAGACACCCGCGGCACGCTGTTCTTCGACGTCGCCCGGCTCATTAAGCATCATCGCCCCGCCGCGGCGGTGTTGGAGAACGTCAAACAATTCCGCACCCACGACGGCGGCCGCACCTGCGCCACGGTCGTGCGCACGCTGGAGGAACTGGGTTATACGGTGCACGTCACGGTTCTCAACGCCCTGAACTACGGCGTCGCCCAGCGTCGCGAACGGACGTTTATCATCGCCCTCCGCAGCGATCTGGACGGGGCGAACGAGTTTCAATGGCCGGCGCCCTACCCGGAGCGGGCGGACCTGGCGGAGATTTTAGAGCCGGACGACGCCGTCGCCCCGAAGCTGTGGGGGACGGAATATATCCGCGCCAAGCGCCTCGCCCGATTGGCCGAGCAGGGGAAAGAGCCGCTGCGTCCGTCGATCTGGCATGAAAACAAAGGCGGCCACATCGGCCAGCACCCATATAGCTGCGCGCTGCGGGCGAACGCGAGCCACAGCTATTTATTAGTGAACGGCGAACGCCGCCCCACCGGCCGGGAGCTCCTGCGATTGCAGGGTTTCCCGGACGAGTACCGCATCGCGGTGAGCCACCGAGCGCTCCGCAAACAATGCGGCAACAGCGTCGCGGTCCCGGTCATCGCCGAACTCGCCGCCGCGGTCACGCGGGTCGCACTTTAGGGCGAACCGCCGTTCGGCGTAGCGGCGGGCGCCGCGCGACCGCATGGGGTTTCGACGTACGTCGTCCCCCCGCTTCTGGGGAAATCGGCGACGCCCCCGCCCCGAACGTGCGGGAAGATCCCTACGCCGATCACGCGGTTGCGAAAATCCCTATAGGATCGGCATCGCGCTTGCTGAGCGGGGCCCCATAGGTGAACCTCGTACGCAGACGCCCGAGAGAACGGGACGACGGGGCGTCGGTCGTGCTGAACGCCGTAGGGAATCGCCGCGGAAACGCGGCTCAATCCCCTGATTTCATAACGCTTGCTCAATATCGAGAACCCCGGCTCCAGGCCTGATCGGAACCGCGACGGCGGGGCGCTCCGGCTGTGCGGATTAATCCGCCTTCTGAGCGGGATAGAAGTTTGGCGTACGAACTTTCCCGGCGTAGCCTCAAGTCGTGCGGCGGCCCGACCGGGCCCCCACGCCGGAGTCCAACAACTTCCCGCCGAGACGCCGCCAAGGAGGCCGGCCCCGGCTCAGAGCCAGGTCCCATGACCAAAGCCTCCCGCTCGCTCGCCGTACTCGTCGCCCTCTGTGGCGGCTTCTTCCTCCCCGCCGGCGCCGCGAACGTCGCCGTCGCCGGGCCGGGGCAGTTTGAGGATGCGGCGTCGCTGGCCGACGCGGTCGCGGACGGTCGCAACCTGGAACGGGCCCGCAAGTGGGGCGAGGCGATTCGCCACTACGACGACGCCCTCGACCGCTTCGCCCCGGATCACGACGCCGTCGACGCGGAGCCGGTCTCCGAGCCGATTCGGGCGCTGCAATACGGCATCCGTCGCAGCAAGATTCATTACGGCATCCACCGCCGCTACGCCGACCCGAGCTACACCGACGACCTGCTCAAGCGCTCGCCGCAGGCCGCGCTGGACCTGTACGACGTCGTGCTCAGCCAGGTGCGGCGGAACTACGTCGAGCCGATCGGCGCCACCAGCCTCGTCGCTCACGGCACCGAAAGCCTCTATCTGGCGCTGTCCGATCGCAAGTTCCTCGGCCACAACCTCCCGGCCCACGGCCGCGACGGCGGCGCCGCGGAGCAAAACGTCGAACGCTTCCGCGAAGCTCTCCGCACCGACTTCTGGAACGCCCCGGTTCGCGAAGGGGCGGAACGCCAGACCGTCGCCCGGGCCGCCCGCATCGGCCGCGAGCTGTGCGGTCTGAGCGAATCCGCCGTGATCTTCGAGTACCTCGCCGGCTGCACCAACGCCCTGGACGACTACAGCACGTTCCTCTCCCCGGACGGCCTGGCTTCGCTGTACGGCAACATCGAGGGCAACTTCGTGGGCATCGGCATCGAGATCGAAGCCGAGTCCGGCCGCGGTCAGTTCCTTCGCAAGATCCTCCCCGGCAGCCCCGCCGAAGAGGGCGGCGCCAAAGCCGGCGAGTACATCTCCGGCATCGCCGGCGTCGACTGCCGCGACATGACCACCGACGAAGCCGCCAAGCTGCTCCGCGGGCCGGAGTTCAGCAGCGTCGAACTGGAGATCACCGGCGCCGACGACGTCGTCCGCCGCGGCCGGTTCGTCCGCCGCACCGTCGAGGTGAACAGCGTCGAAGCGGTCGAAATGATCGACCCGATCGACGGCGTCGGCTACATCCGCATGGGCGGCTTCCAAGAGACCACCGCCCGCGAGATGGCCGACGCCCTCAACACGCTCCGCGGCCAGGGGATGCGGAAGCTGATCTGGGACGTCCGCGGCAACCCCGGCGGCCTGCTGGACGCCGCGGTCGACGTGCTGGATCTGTTCATCGAAGACGGCGTGCTGGTCGGCACCCGCGGCCCGGCCGGCGGTCAGACCCAGACCTATCAGGCCCGCAGCCGCAACACGCTGACCAAGCGGGATCTGGAAGTCGTGCTGCTGGTCGACGGGGACAGCGCCAGCGCCAGCGAGATCGTCGCCGGCTGCTTCCGCGACCACAAACGCGGCCTGATCGTCGGCCGCACCACCTACGGCAAGTGGAGCGTCCAGAGCATCATCGACCTGTCCGGCGCCCGCGGGGGCAACGGGGGGAGCGGAATGAAGCTGACGACCGCCCGCTTCTACAGCCCCGACGGCCGCAACTACGCCAAGATCGGCATGCAGCCGGACGTGACCGTGCCGGAGTTTGCCGAGGACGACCTCGACGAGGCCGTCGAACCGAGCGTCGGAGTGAACGACGAGCTGTTCGCCGCCGCCGACCCGAACCCGAACGTCCGCGGCGAACGCACCAGCAATTACCGCCCCAGCCGCATCGCCCAGGGCAAAACCGGCCCCCGCGTCCCCCAAACCAGCCTGCCCCTGAACCAGCAGCCGGACATCCGCGCCGCCTTGAAG
>NZ_WTPX01000154.1 GCF_013036045.1 Alienimonas chondri | reverse complement strand
CCCTCACCCCCGGCCCCTCTCCCCCAAAAAAGGGGAGAGGGGAGTACATGCAACGCTCCTCGCTCCTCAAATAAGTAACGCGGAGGGTCTGCGGACCCTCCGCGTTACGGAGTGCGAAACGCGCGTCGAACGTCAGCCCTCCAGCGAGTCGGCGACGGCGGCGTCGAGTTCGGCTTCGGCGTCCGGGCCGCCGCCGATGATGCGGGCGGCCTCGTTGCCCTCCGCGTCGAAGACGATCAGGGTCGGCAGGGCGGAGACGCCCAACGCTTCCCATGGCTCGGAGTCGCCGCCGTCGTCGGTCCGCACGTTCGTCAGGGCGCCGGCGCCGACTTCGGTCAGGAACTCATTGACCGCGGCCTGCTCTTCTTCGGTGTTGAAGGCGAGGGAGATGACCGTCAGCCCGTCGTCCGCGTGCTTCTCGGCCAGGGCCACGGTGTGCGGGAATGCTTCGCGGCAGGGCTGGCACCAGTCCGCCCAGCAATCGACCAGCACCGGACCGTCAGCCTCGTCGATGAGCGTGCGGAACTCCTCGTAGCTGACCGGGGTCGCGGAGACGGGTTCGGCGTTCATCGCCCCCGCTTCGGGGGTCGCGTCGCCGTCCAGCTCCGCGCTGCTGGCCGTGTCCGGACCGCTGACCGTGCCGGCGTCGCCGGGGTCCAGCGAGCGATTCACCGCGCCGTCCGGCAGCGGCGCCGTGCCTTCCGTCGCCTCGACGCTCTCTTCGTCGTAGGGAGAACTGTCCGCGCAACCGGTCAGCGTCAGCGGAACGAGAACGAACGCCGCGGCGAGCGACGGGGCAAACGGGAAGCGAGGCATCGGAGGGCGATCGGACGGAGGTCGGGATAATCAGTTAGCCGTCCTCTTCAAGAGGACGGCTAACAAAGCTCAAGCAGGACGGATCGCGAGGCGATCACTCGTAGACGATGCCGCAGCCGACCTGCCGCTTCTCGGTGACGGCGACGTCCTTGCCGGCGAGGACCGCATCGACGGCGTCGCGGACGTAGGTCTCTTCCGGGGCTTTGGCGGCCCGCCAGCTGTCGTCCCAGGCGCCCATGTAGCGGACCGTGCGGTCCGGTCCCAGCACGAAGGACTGCGGGGTGACGGAGGCGCCGTACGCCTTGCCGATCGCCTGCGTTTCGTCGCGGAGGTAGGGGTAGTTGATGCCCTCCGCCTTGACCCGTTCCGCCATCTCGGGGAGCGCGTCTTCCGGTTCGGTGGAGACGGAGATCGCGACCACGGAGACGCCCTTGTCCGCGTATTCCTTGGCGAACGCCTTCATGCGGCCCTCATAGGCCTGGGCGACCGGGCAGTGGTTGCAGGTGAAGACGACGACGATCGCCTTCTGATCCTTGAGGTCGGCCAGCGACAGCTTCTTGCCGTCGGCGGAGGGCAGGTTCTCGAACGACGGAGCCTTGTCGCCGATGTCGAGCACCTCGTTGAATTCCGAGGCGGAGGCCGAATCGCCGGAGACGGCGCCCAACGTCAGAGCGAACGCGGAGGCGGCGAGGGAGCGAACGAACACGGAGCGAAGCATCCGGGGCATCCTACGAAAAACCGGGGGGGACGACGGCGCCTGATCGATCCGGGCGCCGGTGGGAGCCGAGGAGGCGCGCGGGCGAACCTGCGGCCGGTCGGCGGTGTCGGGCTATCGTACCGCCGGCCGACCGCGACACAACGGGTTGCGACGGTCAGCGTGACGACAGCGATCGCCTCAACCGAGGCGGTCGCCCCAAACCTGACGGTGAAGCCGGCGTTGACACTCTCAACCCGGTTCGCCAAACTCCGCCCCCGCCCGCCGACCCGACGGCGAAGCGGTGGATTGAAACACGGGATGTAGCTCAGCCTGGTAGAGCGCTACGTTCGGGACGTAGAGGCCGCAAGTTCGAATCTTGTCATCCCGACTCGCAAACGCCCGGCCGATCGGCCGGGCGTTTTTCGTGCGCCGCTCCCGCGGCGCCGAGGCGATCGGACCGTCGACGGCGGGGCGACGGGTGCCTTGATGGACGGGCTTGGCCCTGGTCACTGGCGGCCTGCCGACTGATCGGAACCTCGCGGTCGTCTATCATGCGTTGAAGCATGAGAGGCCTTGAGAGCAGGCTCCCTCACGTCTTCAATCCGCACGCACTCCCACGAAGGCGACAGCGAGATGAAATCGATCGAGCGACTGGTGCGGAACGTGCCGCAACACTGGGTCGGCGACGGGTTCCCGGTGCGAAGCCTGTTCTCGTATGCGGAGGGCGCCGCGTTCGACCCGTTTCTGCTGTTGGACTACGGCGGACCGCAGGAGTTCGCCCCGGCACAGAAAAAACGGGGCGTGGACGTGCATCCGCACCGCGGGTTCGAGACCGTCACGATCGTCTATCAGGGGGAACTCGAACATCGGGACTCCAGCGGCAGCCACGGGTCGATCGGTCCCGGCGACGTGCAATGGATGACCGCCGGCTCCGGGCTGGTGCACGAGGAGTTTCACAGCCAGCGATTCACGCGGGAGGGGGGCACGCTGGAGATGGTTCAACTCTGGGTGAACCTGCCGGCGGCCGATAAAAACGCCGCCCCCGGCTATCAGGAGATCGTCGACGCCCAGATCCCTCGCGTCCCGCTGCCGAACGACGCCGGCGTCGCCCGCATCATCGCCGGGGAGTTTTCGGGATCGAACGGCCCCGCCCAGACCTTCACCCCGATCAACGTCTGGGATCTGCAGGTGAAGGCCGGGCACGCCGTGGACCTCGCCCTACCGGCCGGGCATACCTCCCTGCTGATTCTGCAGAACGGCGCGGCCCGCGTGAACGAGACGGAGATGAGCGCCGTCGAGTTGGCGTTGCTCGATCGGGAGGGAGACGGCGTCGAATTGCGGGCGGAAACGGACGCCCGCGTGCTCGTCCTGACCGGCGCCCCGCTCAACGAGCCGGTCGTCGGTCAGGGGCCGTTCGTGATGAACACCCGCGAGGAGATCCGCGAAGCGATTCAGGACTTCCAAACCGGCAAGATGGGCCGCCTGCCGACGACGGAGTGAGCTGACGACGGAGTGAGCCGACGGAACGCCGCCCCCGCGTGGTCGCCCGGCCGTTCCCCGCCGGTCACGCAGCAAACGGACAGCCGGCGGTCGCGGGGGCGATCTCCGCTTTCGGGCCGAAGAACTCGTAATGCACCCGCTCCGCCGGGACGCCGAGCGCCGCCAGTTCGCCCGCCACGCTCCGCATGAAAGCCGCCGGGCCGCAGAGATAGAAGTCCGCCTCGTCGCAGGGCGCCCACTCGCTCAGCAGGTCGCGGTCGACGAACCCCGCGTCCGCCCCCGGCTCGTCGAGGTCGCCGTCGATCGGTTCGGAGTACCGCACTCGCGTCGTGATGTGGTCGTTCCCCTCGGCCAGCGCGGCGATCTCGTCGGCGAACGCCCGGGTCCGAGCGTTGCGGTCGGCCTGCAGGAGGTACAGCGGAGCTTTGACGCCTCGGGCGACCCACGCCTTCGCCATCGACAGCAGCGGCGTGACGCCGATTCCGCCGGCCAGCAGCACCACCGGCCGCTCGTCCCCCGTCGCCGAATCTCGCGTCGCCGGGTCCAGCGTGAACGTGCCGCACGGCGGGCCGATCTCCAGCGTGTCCCCCGCCCGCACGCCGTCGTGCAGTTGGTTCGAGATGAGACCCGCCGGCGCCTCGGGAGACAGGTTCGGCTCCCGCTTCACGCTGATCCGCAGATGATCCTGTCCTGGGCGGTCCGACAGGCTGTAGTTCCGGGGGGAGGTCGGCGTGGTCGGGTGATCGAGGTGCAGCGTGAGGTACTGCCCCGGCAGGAACTCCGGCGTGGCGCCGCCGTCCGCGGGCTTCAGATAGAACGAACAGACCACGTCGCTCTCCTCGACCACGCGGTCGACGGCGAACGTCCGCTTGCCGGCCCATCCGCCGGGGGCGGCGGCCTGCTGGGCGTAGAGCTTTTGCTCCTCCGCGATCATCAGATCGGCCAGGAAGGCATACGCCTCGCCGACGGCCGCCAGGACTTCGTCCGTCGCGGCGTCGCCCATCACCTCCGCAATGGCGTCGAGCAGGTGCTTCCCGACGATCGGGTAATGCTCCGGCTTCACGCCCAGCGAGGCGTGCTTGTGAACGATCAGTTCCACCGCCGGGCCGAGGACCGCCGGGTTGTCGATGTTCTGAAAGTAGGCGTAGATCGCCGACGCCAACGCCCGCTGCTGCCCGCCAGAATGCTGATGAGCCGCGTTGAAGAACCGGCGGACCTCCGGGTTCGCGGCGAACATCCGGTCGTAGAAAACCTTCGTGATCGTCTCCCCGTGCTCCGCGACGGCGGGGGTGATCTCACGAATGATTTGGAGGGTGCGCGGGTCCATCGTAGCCTGTGTTTCCAGCGTCTCGGCGGGGGAACGGTCCCCCGCCGAGCGTCGCACGAACGCCGACGCGGGAGACCTGCACCAATCTGTGCAGATTATTCGTACACGTCAAGGTGTACGTTTCCCGCGCGCCGAGAAGAATGGCCCCATGCTGTCGAAAACCGCCGAATACGCATTGCGCGCGGTCGTCTGTCTGGCCGACGGCGATCCGCTGTCGGCCGATGCGCTGGCGGAGCGCACGAAGGTGCCGCGGCGCTACCTGCACCGGGTGTTGCAGAGTCTCGCCGCCTCGGAGTTGATCGCCTCCCGCCCCGGTCCCGGCGGCGGCTACCGGTTCGCCGGGGCGCCGGAGGAGGTCACGATTCTCGACGTGGTCAACGCCGTCTCGCCGGTGGAGCGAATCCGCGAATGCCCGCTCGGACTAACTTCGCACACCGAACTCTGCCCGCTGCACGCGGAACTCGATAAGGCGTACGCCGCGACCGAAGCGGCCTTCGCCGGAGTCACGCTGCGAGCGCTGATGGACTCGACCAGCCCGATCGTCCCGCTTTGCGAAGCGGAGTGAGCGCCCCCCCGCTCGCCTGGAACAAGCGCGGCAGCCCGAGACGCAAGCCGAGGTGGTGCGACGTGGACCCCATCACTCGGCCTCGGCTCGCGCCTCGGGCTGCCGTCACGCCTCGACCGTCAGGATCAACTTTCCGCGGAAGCTGTCTTCCTCGATCATCCGGTGAGCCGCGGCGGCCTCGGCGAGGGGGAACTGGCGGGCGATCTCGACCTTCAACTTGCCGGCGTCGTACAGCGACAGCAGTTCGCGGAGATCCTCGTCCCGCGACTTCGCCAGCATGATCGTTCCCTGCCGCTCCAGCGGCCAGGTGATCAGCGAGACCGCGGCCCCCTTCAGGCTCGGTTCGGTCGAGACGTAGCGGCCGTCGTCCGTCAGCACGGATTTCGCTTCGCCGAACGAACTTTTCCCCGCGGCGTCGAACACGACGTCCCAGGTTTGATCCGTCTTCGCGAAGTCGGTCGCGGCGTAGTCGAGGAACTCCGCGGCGCCGAGGTCGCGGACGAACTGCTCGTTCTCGGCGCTGGCGACGGCGGTGACGATCGCCCCGTACGCCGCGGCGATCTGCACGGCGAACGCGCCGACGCCCCCGCTGGCGCCGTTGATCAGCGCCCGTTCGCCGGCCTGCAACTCGCCGTGATCCCGCAATGATTGCAGCGCCGTGGACCCGGCCAGCGGGATCGCGGCGGCCTCGTCGAAGGGCATCGCATCGGCGATCTTCGTCATGCTGCTCGCGGAGCAGACGGCCAACTCCGCGGACGCCCCGCCGTAGAGGTGATCGAGGAACGCCACGACCCGGTCCCCTTCTTGGAAGGTCGTCCGCTCGCCGGCGGAGACGACGGTTCCGGCCACGTCATAGCCGGGGATGCGGGGGAAGCCGCCCGGCAGCAGCCATTTCATCTCGCCTTTGCGAAGGCGGTAGTCGATTGGGTTGACGCTCGCCGCGGCCACGCGGATGAGGACTTCGTCGCCGCCGTACTCCGGCTCCGGTCGTTCCGCGAGCTGCAACACCTCCGGCCCGCCGTAGTCTCGATAGACGATTGCGCGCATGGGAACGACCTTTCGAGACGGACATCGGGGCGGCGGCGCGAGCGCGACGCCGCGGCAGTCCTACCCGAGGGCCGACAAACAGTCGGCGGGCAGATTCCCCGACGCCGCCCCCGGGACGACGCCGGCTCAACGCTCCCGTCCGTACGACCGGCCCCCGCCCCGCCGGGCCGGAGCGGACGCATCGAGGTTCGCTCACGCCGGGGCGGACGTCAGCCGAACCTCTGAACCAGTGTGAGTTCGCGACGTTCAGCCAGGGAAGGCGAAACGATGAGGGAGTGGTACTTCGGGCGGTTGGGGATCGTGACCGCCTCGCTGTTGTTGGCGGGACTCGTTTCGTCCCGCTCCGCCGAGGCCCAAACGCTCGACGACACCGGGCTGTGGTTCGCCGCGCTCACCAACGGCGAGGCCGACTTCTCGGACGAGGGGTCCACCCCCTGGCTCTACTGGTTCGACGGACATTATCGGCTGCGGGACGACGCCGACGGGTTCAACCAGAGCATCATCCGCCCCGGCTTCGGCCGGAAGATCACCGAGGACCAGACCCTTTGGGCCGGCTACGCCTGGGTCAACACGCAACCCATCAGCCGCGGCGGGTTCGACTCCGCCCCCGACGACATCAACGAGCACCGGTACTGGCAGCAGTGGACGTGGTCCCCTTCGGCCAGAGATTACCGCTTCCTACACCGCAGCCGATTCGAGCAGCGAACGATCGAAGGGAGCGGCGACGTCGCGCTCCGTTGGCGGCAACTGGCCCGCGTCCAGAAGATCCTGGACGCGGGATGCCCGCACCGCCCGGAGTGGTCCCTGATCGCTTGGAACGAAGCGTTCTTCAACCTCAACGACGCGGAGTGGGGCCCGCGGGCCGGGCTCGACCAGAACCGCGCGTTCTTCGGAGTCGGCTACAAACCGACCGCGGACGCCCCCGTCCGCACGGAGATCGGCTACCTGAACCAATTCACCAACGCTCAGGGCGGCACGGACGGGATGAATCACATCCTGTCCGTCAACTTCTTCTTTTGATCCACGCCCCGCCCGCCCCGGCGGGGGAAGCCGCCGGTTGCCGATGTGACAGTGCGTCCGATGGATCAGTGTAGCGCCGGTCTGTGAGCCCGAAGCGCAAGCGAGGTGGGGCGGTTCCGAGCCTCGCTTGCGCTTCGGGCTCACGGCGAACTTCACGGAGCGCCGCAGTCATTCGTGGAACGCGCTGGACCGCGACCGCGAAGGGCCGGCGCCGCGCACGAAAGCGCCCGGCTCCCGTCAGGGAGCCGGGCGTGTTGAAACAAACGCGGAGCGTCAGTTGTCGTCGGACTCGGAATCGTCGTCCGAGTCTTCCATGTCGTAATCCTCGTCGTCGAAGACCTCCCGCACCGGCTTCTCCGGGATGGGGGCTTCTTCGAGGACGTCGGCGCAGGCCGGGCAGATCTTCAGTTCGCGAATGATCTCGTGGCCGAATCCGCCGCGATCGATGACGCGGGTGCGGGCGCGGCCGCGGCGGCCCTGGACCTCAGCGGTGCGTTCCTCGTATTCCATCGGGCGCCGCTGCACGATCGCCGACCGCGTTTTGGTCCGCGGGGGAACGACGGTGCCACAGTTCTGACAGCGAAACATCAACAGCCTGGGGTTCGGACGGCGGGTCGTGCCGCCGAAAAGTTACGGGGAGGCCCGGCGAACGGCGAACCGTTGCGAGACCGGTGGGAGGGGAACGAGGCGTTCTGGTCGGTTCCGACGTGCGTCGCCGGGACGATGCATCGTCGGGGTTGCGCTTCGCCGGAACCGGCTCGGAAGGCCGAGCGGGGTCAAACGAAGACCGCCCCGCATCGCACCGGACGAACCGGGAGACGCGGGGCGGAGAGTCTATGGACCGGGAGCGTGTCCGTCGAGAGACTGAAACACGGAGACCCGGCCGATCCGTACGTTCGGGGAAGCGGTCGTCCGAAGACGACGGGCTTTAGCCGATCGGGCGGACGTTCTCGGCCCGGGGTCCCTTCGGGCCTTCGCCCTGGTTGAACTCGACCTGCTGGCCTTCGTAGAGCTCCTCGAAGCGAACGCCGTCGAGGTTGCTCATATGAAAGAACAGGTCTTTGCCGGTGCCGGCGTCGATAAAGCCGAAGCCTTTATCGGTCACCCGCTTGATCACACCTTCAGCCATCGCCACACGCACAGAAAACTTGAAGTGGGGCCGGCCGTGACTCCCGCGGACTCGCGGGACGGTAGGCCGCCGATGGGAACACTCTGCACGACCGTCGCCGCCGCGTCAACCGTGCGCGGAGGCAATTCGACGCTGCCGGAACCCAAAAAATGAGTTGCGTCCCCCGGGCGGGTTTCTCGCGGTCGGATCGGGCGGGTGTCCCGCGTTCGGATGGGGACGCCCCCCGGCCGCTTCGCTGGACACGCTGTTCATGAAAACGGACACACGTTTCATGGCCGAGCACGCACCGCCCCCCGCCGATCATGCACCGGGCGCCGACGCCTCTCGCCCGGCGACTCAGGGGGCTGACGCCCCCCGCTCCCCTGCGGATCGTAAACCCGTCGTTCCGCACCGCACGCGGCCGTTCTGGCAGACGTTGCCGAAGCTCGGTCTGCTGCTGGCGATCGGGCTGCCGCTCGTTTTCTACTTCCAGTTCGCCGCGGACCACGAGGCGCCCTCGACGGCCACCTGGCTGTTTATCGCCGCGGCGATGGCGATCCTGGGGACCGTCACGCTGATCGGCAAAGCGACGGAGGAGGTCGCTCTCTACGCCGGCCCGCTGTGGGGCGGCCTGTTGAACGCCACGTTCGGCAACGTGACGGAACTCATCATCGCCTTGTTCGCGCTGAATGCGGGCCTGTATGAGGTCGTGCGGGCCAGCATCACCGGGTCGATCCTCGGCAACCTCTTATTGGTGCTGGGGGCGGCGATGGTCTACGGCGGGACGAAGTACCCCACGCAGCGGTTCAACCGCACCGGCGCCCACGCCAATATGGGCATGCTGTGGGTCACGCTGCTGATCCTGACCGTCCCCGCGCTCGTGCATCTGGCGGCGGTGATTCCGGACCTCGATCCCTCGCTCGCCGGCGTGGAAGCGGAGGCGGCGGCAGAGGTCGCTGAAGACGCCGCTCAAGGCGAGAGCCTTCAGGAAGTCGCCGCGCAATACACGGACGAAATCAGCATCGCCGGCGCCGGCATCCTGCTGACGCTCTACGTCCTCATGCTCATCTTCAGCCTGCGGACGCACCGCTTCCTGCTGCGGTCGGACGAAGCGGAACACGAAGCCCCCGAATGGTCAATCGCCGTCGCCGCCGGCGTGTTGCTGGGAGCGACGCTGTGCGTGGCGTATCTCTCCGAAGCCTTCGTGCACGCCATCGACCTGTTCCGCGACAGCGGCACGTTGGAGATCAGCGAATTATTCCTCGGCGTGGTGGTCGTCGCGGTGGTCGGCAACGCGGCCGAAGGGATGGTCGCGGTGTGGGTCGCCCGGGAGAATAAAATGGAGCTGTCCTTCCAGATCGCGATGGGCAGCAGTCTTCAAGTCGCCCTGCTGGTCGCCCCGGTCCTGGTCTTCGCCAGCGGCTTCATGCACGGCTGGGGACCGGGCGAGTTGATGACGCTGGAGTTCAGTCCGTTTGAATTATTAAGCCTCGCCGCGGCGGTGCTGATCGCGGGGAACGCCCTGTCCGACGGGGAATCGAACTGGCTGGAAGGGGCGATGTTCCTGGGGATGTACCTCTTCTTCGCCCTCGTGTTCTGGTTCCATCCGTGATGGACGTGGGTTGAAGGGGAAAGGTTGAAGGTGGAAGGAAGTTGGAGTCAGTGCGGAGCGACACAGAGGGATCCACCAACCCGAAGCGTCAGCGAGGGCGTCGGCCGCAGGCTGACGTGCTGCGCACGCCGGATCCCTCGCTGACGCTTCGGGTTGATATGGGCGCTGGTTCGTCCCTCCTGCACCCTTCCCCCTGCGACCTTCCACCCGTTCCGTCCTAAACTGTTTGCGATGGAACCGCCCGAGACCGACGCCGCCCCCACGCACGGCCCCGGCGGACCGTACATCGAAGGCGTCTCGGATTATTGCGATCGCTGGTGCGAACGCTGCCCGCTGGCGGGGCGCTGCCGGTTGCGGGCCTTCGAGTTGGAACTGGGCGATCTGGCCGACCCCGCCGACACCGACGCCGACCGCCGCGCCCGTTTCTGGCGAGCGCTGAAGACGGTCTACGGCGTGGACGCCCGCGGCGAGTTGCACGAATCGGACGCCGCCACCGTGGATGAACTCTGGGAGGGCGAGGGGCCCGCCGCGACCTCCATCTATGAAGCCGCCGAGGCGGACGACTGGGACGGGGCCGCGGAGTGGGATGAGGGCGAGGAACCGGCAGACCCGCTGTCGTTCGCTGCCCGGGACTTGGCGGTCGATCTGCTGAAATGGCTGCGGGAACATGGCGAGGCGGCCCAGATCGCCTGCGACGCCGCCGCGGTGCACCCCAGCGGCGTCGCTCCGTCAGATGCCTTGGATGTGATTCGCTGGTACGGCGTGCAGTTGGGGCCGAAGCTCCACCGAGCCGCCCGCGCCGATGCGAGGGGAAGAGCCCGCGACCGGGCCGGCAGCGCCAAGGTGGCGTTGATCGCCGCGGAGCGGGCGTTCGGCGGCTGGACGGTCTTGCGGGACGTGCTCCCCGCGGCGTTCCCCGCCCGCCGGGAGGCGTTTGCCGCGGAGATCGCCGACTTCCAACGCCGCCTCGCCAGCCTGCGAGCCGCCATCGACCGCACGTTCCCCGCCGCGAGAACCTTCATCCGCCCCGGCTTCGACGACGGCACGTTGGAAGAGGAGATCGCCGACTCGTAGCGGCGGCGTTTAAAAGTCGAGCGCGTCCTTTTGCTCCCCTCTCCCTCAGGGAGAGGGGCCGGGGGTGAGGGTGGCGAACCCTCAACAGCGCTCTTCATAGAGCGGCGAACGACACCGCAGAAGAGCGTGGGAACCTTGAACGGCAACCGAGCGATTTCAGCCCCCTCACCCCCGGCC
>NZ_WTPX01000153.1 GCF_013036045.1 Alienimonas chondri | reverse complement strand
GGGGCTGGGGGTGAGGGGGCGAGCGTCGTTCGGTGACCCTTCATCGCCCCGCCGCTCTGTCTCGTTTCTCGGACGTCATTCCGCGAACGCCTGTGTGCGAAGGCTCGCCCACCCTCACCCCCGGCCCCTTTCTCTCAAGGGAGAGGGGCTCAAGGGAGAGGGGAGAAACAGCGTTCGTCCGCCCGCCAGCGGCCGACGAGGCGTTCCCCGTTCAAGACGATCACCGCCGGTCCCTCGCCGGGGAAAACGCCCGATTCCCACACAACCGTCCCGCCGTCCAACCGGGTGACCGTGCCGCGGGCGCCGCTGACGGGGCCTTCGTAATCCAGATAAAAGGCCCGGTGCGGGGCGATCGGTTCGCAACGCACCGGAGAACCCGCGCGCGGGTCCGCGTGCAGGCGCCAGGTGCGGCAGCGACGTTCGCCCGGTCCCTGTGTCGGGAGGAGCGCGGGGTCTTCAATCAGCAGATCGAAGTGCGGATTCGGGAACCCCGGCGTGGGGCAATCGTGCGCCAGCAGCGCGAATCGCCACGTGCTCGCAGCGCCCCCCGAACGACGCACGCCGCCTGGCGGCGACGGCGAAGCGGGGGGAGCGTGCCCGGGATCGTCGCTCACGCGACCTCGACCCAGTTCTGCTGGTCGTCGTCCCAACGGATCACCTCGCCGCTGACGAAGTCGTAGACCCACCCGCTGAGCGTCAGGGTGCCGGCGTCCATCGCTTCCCGCACGCAGTCGTACGTTTTGAGGTTCTCCAGTTGCAGCCGGACGTTCGCTTTGATGGCGGCGTCGACCTTTTCCTCCTGGGAGGCGTTCGGATGCTCGGCGTTCACCGTTTCGCGGACGGAGGCGCTGTGCTTCAGCCAGTCAGCGACCAGCGGCAGCGATCCGAGGCTGTCCGGCGCCATCAGCCCGCCCATCGCTCCGCATTTGGCGTGACCGCACACGATGATCTCCGGCACCTTCAACGCCCGGACGGCGTATTCCAAGGTCGCCGCTTCGCCGCCGGTGCCCTGGGACCCGCCGCCGCCGGGGGAGCCGGGTGCGGGCACGATGTTCCCGGCGTTCTCCACCACGAACAGATCGCCGGGGTCGGAGTTGGTCAGCAGCGTGGGGTTCACCCGGCTGTCCGAGCAGCAGATGAACAGGGCGTTCGGCGATTGTCCCCCGGCGAGCGACTGAAACAGATCGCTGCGTTTGGGGTACTCGGCGGAGCGAAAGTGACGAACGCCGTCGGCGAGGCGGGACATGCGAGCAGATTCGAAAGGGGGAACGATGAGTTCGCCGGCAGTTTACCGACCCGTCGAAAGGGTGTCCGCCGTGGGATCCCCCATGCCGGTTCCCGTCTGCCCCAGTTCAGAACGCCCCGTTCAAAGCGCCCCGCGTCGTTCGAGTTTGTCCAACGGCGCCGCCCCACGGGCTAGCATCCCCCTCATCCGCACCGAGTCCCCGCGCGTTCGTCCGTGTCCTTCCTCGATCTCGATCGCAACGCGACGACGCCGCCGTATGGGGCGGTGGTGGAGTGCGTGGCGAAACATCTGCGCGACACGCCCGGCAACCCCGGCAGTCGGCATGCCGCGGGGCGGCGGGCGCGGCGGGCGCTGGAGGAGGCCCGCGAATCGCTGGCCGACGGACTGGGCGCCGAACCGGACGAAATCGTCTTCACCAGCGGCGGGACCGAAGCGGCGAACCTCGCGATCGCCGGGTTGATCCGCGGGCCGCGCCTCGGAAATGAAGGTGCGAACAGCGGGCCGACGACCGTGCTCCTCACCCCCGGGGAGCACCCGGCGGTCGCGGCGCCGCTGGACGCCGGCGCCGCGGCGGGGCGGTGGCGGGTGCGTCACTGGCCGCTCGATGAGCACGGTTTGTTGAAGGGCGATCCGCTGGCCGATCCCCCGCCGGGGTTGCGGTTCGTTTCGCTATTGCATGCCCACAACGAAACGGGGGCGATCCTCGACGTCGCCCCGATTCTCGCCCGCTGCAATGCGCTCGGCGTACCCAGCCATCTCGACGCCGTGCAGGCCGTCGGCAAGCTGCCTTGGAACTTCCACGCGTTGGGGGCGACGGCGGCGAGCATCGGGGCGCACAAGTTCCGCGGGCCGCGGGGGATCGGGGCGCTGCTGGTGCGTTCCGGGGCGAAGCTCGCCCCCAGCCTGCACGGGGGGCATCAGGAAGGCGGCCGTCGACCGGGTACGGAGTCCGTCGCGTTGGCCTCGGGGATGGCGCTGGCGCTCGAATTGCGGCTCAAAGAGCTTTCGGAATGGACCGAACGCACCGCCGGGCTGCGGGATCGGTTGGAAGCAGCGCTGAAGCGGGATTGCGGGGCCGTCGTCAACGCGGCCGGGGCGCCGCGACTGCCGAACACCGCCAGCGTCGCCTTCCCCGGCTGCGACGGCGAAGCGCTCCTCGTGGCGCTGGATCTGGCCGGGGTGGGGGCGAGCTTGGGCAGCGCCTGCGCCAGCGGCAGCAGCGAACCCAGCCCGGTTCTCAAGGCGATGGGACTGACGCCGGAGTTGTTGCACAGCTCGCTGCGGTTCAGCCTGCTGGGGGAAGAGACGCCGGAGGAGATCGACGAAGCCGCCGCCCGCATCGCCGCCTGCGTGGGGCGGGTGCGGGGGGAGGTTTAGAGCGGCGTCTTGCCGGGCGCCCCGGCTTCCTCCCGCACCAACCGGGGGACGGCGTAGCCGGGCAGGCGGGCGTGCATGGCGGTCATCAACGCCGCGGCCCGCTCATCACTGACTTCGAAGTGCTGGGCGCCGGCGACGCGGTCCAATTGATGCAGGTAATAGTTCTGCACGCCGAGGTCCGCCAGCCGCTCGCCGAGGTCGCACAACGCCTCCGCATCGTCGTTCACGCCCTTCAACAGCACGGCTTGGTTCAACACCGGCACGCCGCTTTGAACCAGCGCTCGTAGCGCCTCGGCGCAGTCGCCGGTCAGTTCGTTCGCGTGGTTCGCATGCACCACGACCCACGGCGTGAGCCGGGTTGATTTGAGAAGGGCCAGCAACCCATCCGTCACCCGATCCGGCAGGACGATCGGTTGGCGGGTGTGAATCCGCAGTCGCGTGAGATGGGGGATGCGTTCGAGCCGCTCCACGATCTGCCGCAGGCGGTCGTCGGTGAGCATCAGCGGATCGCCGCCGCTGAGGAGCACCTCCCGAATCGACGAGTCGTTCTCCAGATACGCAAACGCCGGCTCCCAGTCCTCCAACCGTCGCGGATCGTCGCCGTAGGGGTAGTGGCGGCGGAAGCAGTAGCGGCAGTGCACCGCGCAGGCGCCGGCGAGAATCAGCAACGCCCGGCCGCGATACTTGTGCAGCAGGCCCGGCACGGGGCGGGCGGCGGCGGGGCGCCCTCCCCCCCCAGCGGCAGCACCTGACGGAGCAGGGGATCATGTTCGTCGCCGGGCCGCATCCGGGCGAGGAAGCTGCGGGGGGCGAACACCGGGAACAGCTTCTCCGCGGCCCGAGCCGGTTCGCGCAGCCGCTCCGGCAGGCCGAGAGCGTCGATGAGGCCGTCCGCGGTGCGGATCGAATCGGCCAGCGACCGCATGTAGCTCGGCTTGGCCTCGTTCGCTCGCGGCGAGCGGGGTGCGTTGGCCATCTGGGTCTGTGCGTTCCCCGTTGCTCGTGCGGTCCGCAACGAAGACGGCATCGCCGCTCCCGCGGGCGGGTTTTCGGGCGGCGGGGCGTCTGCTACGGTTCGACTCACGGTTTCCCACCGCACCACACCCCCGCGCAGCCGTCAAGCCGCGCGTCCCCCATAGCACCCCAGCGTTCGAAGCGCCCCCGAGTCATGGCCTCCATCAACGTCGGCGACTGGAAGAAGGGCTTGAAGCTGGAGTACAACGGCGAGCCGTACGAAATTATCGAGGTCAACTTCGTCAAGCCCGGCAAGGGGCAGGCGATTTATACGACCAAGCTGCGGAACCTGCTCAAGGGCACGATCATCACCAACAAATATCGCTCCGGCGATTCGTTGGAGGGGGCGGACGTCCGCAAGGGAGCGGCCCAATACAGCTTCCGCGACGGCTCCAGCTACGTCTTCATGGACGCGGGTACCTACGAGCAGCACCCGCTGCCGGTGGACAGCGTCGAGGATCGCATGCGGTTCCTGAAGGAAGGCGACACCGTCGACCTGCTGTTCTGGAACGAACAGCCGATCGACATGACCCCGCCGCCGCAGGTGCAGCTCGAAGTCACCTACACCGAACCCGCCGCCCGCGGGAACACGACCTCCAACGTCACCAAGGCCGCCACCGTGGAGACCGGCGCCGAGGTCCAGGTGCCGGCGTTTATCGAGCAGGGCAACGTCATCAAGATCGACACGGAGAGCGGTTCGTATATCGAACGCGTCTCTAACTAAGACGAACGGAACAGCGCCGTAGCGGCGGCTTCCAGCCGCCGGCTGTCAACGGAACGACGGAGGCTGGAAGCCTCCGCTACGGTCGGATGCGGTCCGCTTTCACTCCTATTGATAGAGACCGGGCATGGACGCCCCCACCGTCGTCGCCCTCCTCGTCGCGGGGGCGGTCTCGTTGAAGATCCTGACGGACCTGACGATCCGGCACCTCGCCCTGGAACGGGTGCGTCTGAGAAACGAAGCGAACGCCGCGGCCCTCGAGGCCGCGGCGAACCTCATGCCCCAGGCTTCGCCTGCGTCGCCGCCGGTCGCGACCAGCGGAACGGGTACGCGAACTGTCCCGTAAATCGTCTTGATGATGGGGAACCGAGCAGACGTCCGGTTTATTCGTGTGAAATTCTGAGCGCGAACGGAGATCGATGCTAAATCACCTCTGGACGGCCGTCGCAGTTCTAGCGATCTTTCCGCAGCTCGTCACTTTGCGAGGACTTGACGCGGGAGCTTTACTGGTTTTTGTGGCGCCCGTTCTTGTGGCGTGCATTGTTTCGATGCATCGCCCTGCAACGCGAGGAGTCTTTCTCGCGAATATGTTTCTGTCGCTCTTGGCGCTAGGTCTTCTCATTGCGGAGGAACCAGCGCTTTTCCCAGCATTAGGAGGGGTGGATAAGCGTCTTCCGCCTCGGAGCGATCGCATTCTGACGTGGTACTGCGGCGTCTATCTTATCTTTGTTTGCTCAGTCGTGCCGATTCACTTCTTCGTAAGCTGTTTGCAGAAGCGAGCTGCTGGCGAACCTGCACAACTTCACCCGGTGATCTGTATTGCCGGTTCGATGACGGCTGCAGTTCTCGGCTTAGGGATGGTGCCGGTGTTGGTGGAGGTACTCGGTTTTTGGCCGATGACTTGATTGCGTCGATCGTTCATACAGCATATCGCACTACGCTTTTCGCGCCCGACGGAACGGGTACGCGAACTGCCCCGTAAACGTCTTCGGGGGTTGGTCCGACCCGCCCACGCCGGTTGATTTCGGCCACGCCTCGGCGGGTAGGTGATGCGTGCCGAACAGGCGGTCCAGCACGGGGAAGTGCACCGCGAAGTTCTTATCGATCGCCGCCCGCTCCCGGCCGTGGTGCCAATGATGGAAGCGGGGCGTGACGAGGATGCGCTCCCAGACGGCCCAGAACTTCAACATGAACGGCGTGCGCAGCCACGCCCGGTCCGCCCGCAGATTGCTGTGAATCAGCGTGCTGGAGAGGTACACGAAGAACAGATAGGCGTACAGCGGCCCCTCGCCGAAGCCCAATAAATACATCGGCACGACGGTCAACCCCCGCAGCGCCACCACCTCGCACAGGTGCATCCGGCTTCCGGCCAGCCAGTCGAGCGTCTCCGCGCTGTGGTGCACCGCGTGGAATCGCCACAGCCGGGGGAACTTATGAAAGGCCCGATGCACCCAATATTGAACCAGGTCCGTGAAGAACATGATCTCCAGGAATTGCAGAACCGCCGGTTGAGCGGCGACCCAAGAGCGAAACGCCGTCCAGCCGGTGTGATCCCGCACCCAGAACACCGGCGACAGGCTCAGGAACGCCAGCGCCTGCACCAGTAAACTGCTGACGAGCAGATAGAACAGATCCTCGCGCCACTCCGCCCGGAAGGTCGGCAGCGGGTCTTTCCGCCGGCCGAACAGGCGTTCGAGCGGAATAAACAACAGCCCCGTGAACGTCAGGTTCAACAGGAACCAGTCCAGCCCGACGGACCAGCGCCAACCGGCCGGCGCATCGGCGTGATCGGCCGCGGCCCCGCCCAGCAGCGTCGCGGCGAGCGCCGCCGTCACCGCGACCACGCCCAACGCCTTCCAGCCCCGCAACGCCAGACTCAGCAGCCCCAGCGCAAACCCGCCCGCCAGCACGGCGAGCGTCGCATAGCGAATCAAATGCACCGGGTAATGCGCCCGGGCGTCCTCCATCGTCAGCAGCCACGGATATTTCAAACACAACACCGCCCCCAGCCCCAACAACGACAACGCCAACCCGATCACCCCGGCCAACCACCCGCTGCCCAACCGACGCAGTTCCGCCGGCGTTTCTAGTTCATCACGCAGGGCGGTCATAATTGCAGCAGGGCGATGATCTGTGCGACGGGAGACGCGGAACCGGGCGGGAGCCCATCCTCGCATCGGAAGACCGCCGAATCATACCCGTCGTCGTCCACCGGCGAAGACGCCGTCCGCCGTCGTCAGTTCCACTTGCTGACTTGGGCCGCCGCTCGATTCAGATGCCGTTTCAACACCGGCTTCTCAGAGAGCGGGGCGTCCGAGATCAATGCGGTCAGCAGGTCGACGGCCTGACCAGCGCGGCCGGCGTGCAGGGCGATCAGGGCGAGGTCGCGACGTTCCGTATAATCGGCGGGGCAGAGCGCCGAGAGCCGCGTTTGTACCGTCCACGCCGCGGGCCAGTCGCCCTGTCGGGCGTGGATCGCTTTGAGGTTATTCAAAACCCGCACGACGACCGCACGCGGGGCGGCGGGACGCAGGCTGTCCGCGATCTCCGCGGGGGCCAGGTCGCAGCGTTCCATCAGGAACTCGATCGTCTCCTCCTCGTCCATTACCCGGCCGCCGTGGTACGGATCGCAGAACAGCGGGCCGGCGGCGGTGTCGAGCCGCGTGAGGAAGTGGTGCGGGGCGTTCACGCCGACCAGTTCCAATCCCACCCGCCGGGCGACGTCCATATAAACAAGGGACAATAGAATCGGCAGGCCGGTGCCCGCTTCGACGACCCGGTGAATCAGCGAGCCGTCGGGGGAGTCGAACGCCGCTTCGCCGCCGCATAGTTCGTGGTCGCCGCACAGCACGTCGGCGAGCGCCGTGAGAGCGGCGCGGCCGTCGGCGGCGGCGGCGATCGGGCCGCGAGCCTCGCGGGCCCGGTCCTTCAACCAGCGCAGCGTGCGTTCGGGATCGCAGGCGGGGTCATGATCCGTGGCGATCTCCAATGCGACCGCGGTCAGATTCACGTCCCGGCGCCGGCAAATCAGCTTCCAGAACTCGCCCTCCGTTTCGGCCTGCGTGGGCCGCGGCGCAGGAGCATTCGTCGTCGTGCCGGTCACGGTCGAGGATTCGAGCGGAGCGTGCGACACGGGGGCGGTCGGGCGGGTCGGTTGAAACGAACGGGCGGCCGGCGAAGGACGCGGCGCCGGGGCGACGCGCCAGGCGAGCCGGCAGGGGGAGGATAGGTCTCCGCCGGCCAACCGGGAAGGGGATTGCGGCCGCGCGGGATTCGCCGCGCCGCTTTACACTTCGGCCCGTCCGTCCCCCGCCGCCGCACGCTCCGCAATGACCGTTCGCGTCCCCCCCCGCTTCATCGCGGTTCTGCTGGCCCTCGCCCTCTGTCCGTTCGCCCTCAGCTCCTCCGCGTTGGGGCAGGACGAACCGCCGCGGAACGAACCCGCGACCGAGTCGGTCAAGCCGGGGATTAACGAGAAGTTTCTCGCCGAGGATCTCGATGCGGAGGAATGGGCCGGGCGATTCGAACGGGAAAGCCGCGAATCCTTCGCGACCCGGGAGGCGGTCGTCGCCGCATTGAAGATCGAACCGGGGCAGGCCGTCGCCGACGTGGGCGCCGGCACCGGGACGCATCTGCACCCCTTCGCCGAGGCCGTCGGGGAGAACGGACGGGTGTTCGCCGTGGACCTCGCCCCGGCGTTCGTGGCTCGCTTGCGGGACCGGGCGGCGGCGGACGGGTTGAGCCAGGTCACGCCGGTGCTGTGCTCGGAGCGCTCCGTGATGCTGCCGGCGGAGTCCTGCGACGTGGTCTTCAACTGCGACGTCTATCACCACTTCGAGTTCCCCAGCCGCACGCTCTCCTCCATTTACGACGCCCTCAAACCGGGCGGACGGTTGGCGGTGCTGGACTTCGAACGCGAGCCGGGCGTGAGTTCCGACTGGGTGCTCGGCCATGTCCGGGCCGGCAAAGCGACGGTGCGGGCGGAGATCGAAGCCGCGGGGTTTGATTTCATCGAGGAACTCGACGTGCCGGGGCTGGAAGAAAACTACCTCATCGTCTTCCGCAAGCCGGCTCCAGCGGAGTGACGGCTCCCAGCGAGCCGGGGGGTTTATCCCCCCGGACCGGTCCCGCAGCGGCCGACGCCCCGACCGGCTTTCACACTCCGGCGCTGGCCGCGGTGGTGGCGGCGTCGATGATCGGGGCGGGCGTTTGGACGACCTCGGGTTATACGCTGGCCGCGCTCGGCACGCCGGGGCGGGTGATGGTCGTCTGGGCGCTCGGCGGAGCGCTCGCCCTATGCGGCGCCGCGGCGTATGGCGGATTGGCCGACCGCGTGCGGGGCAGCGGGGGCGAATATCTGTTCCTCGCCCGCACCGTGCATCCGCTGGCCGGGTTCCTGGCCGGATGGGTGAGCTTATTGGCCGGCTTTACGGCGGCGGCGGCGTTCGCCGGATTAACGTTTGAAGAATATCTCTGGCGGGGGCGGCCCGAGTGGTTCCCCCCCGGCGTCGTCGCGGCGGTCGCGGCGCTGCTGTGCGGGGCGCTGCACGCCCTCGCCCCCCGCGGCGGGACGGAGACGCAAACGGTCGTCGTCGCGGTGAAGCTGGCCCTCATCCTGGCGTTCTGCGCGTTCGCCGGGGACCTCTTCGCCCGCGGCTACTTCGCCGGAGGCCGGGCGTTCCCCGCAATCCCGCCGGAGGGCGCCCCGGTCGGTTGGGCGTTGATCGCGGCGATCGCGGGGCAATTGGTGTGGGTCTCGACGAGCTATTCCGGCTTCAACGCCGCCGTCTACGTCGCCGGCGAGGCCCGCGATCCCCGCCGCAGCGTGCCGCGGGCGATGCTCTGGGCCACCGCGGCGGTGACGGTTCTCTATCTGATGTTGAACGCCGTGTTCGTGTTCGGCCCGCCGGCGGAACGGGTCGCCGGCGCCGGAGACGTGGCGGCGGTCGCGGCTCGATTTCTAGGCGGGGGATCTCTCGAGTTCGCCGTGCGGGCGGTGATCTGCCTCGGTCTGCTGACGAGCCTGTCGGCGCTGATTCAAACCGGCCCCCGGGTGTACGCGACGATGGCCGCGGACGGGTTGTTCCCGCTGCCCAAGCTGTTCCAACTTCGCCCGGACGGCGCCGCCCCCGCGTCCGCGGTGCTGTTGCAGGCGGCGTTGATCGCGGGGCTGTGCGTGGCCGGGACGACGATCCGCGGGCTGTTGGATTATCTCGGCCTGACGCTCTCGCTCAGTGCCGCCGCGGCGGTCTCGTGCCTGTTCCTTTTAAAGACCCGCGGCGAGCCGATCGCCTGGTGGCGGCTGGCCAGCGGGGCGACGTTCGTGCTGGCCACGGTGACGCTCGCCGTGGTGAAACTGCTGAACCCGCCGCCCTGGTTCCACCCCCTCGGCCCGCCCGCCGGGCTGGCGGCAACGGTGATCAGCGGGGCGGTTCTCTACTACATCTTCGTCAAACGCGGCTTCGATCCGACGGCAGCCCGAGGCGCAAGCCGAGGTTGAGCATGCCGCCGCACTGCTTGCTCCCCTCTCCCTCAGGGAGAGGGGCCGGGGGTGAGGGTGAGCGAACCTTCGCAGGCAGTCGACAGCAGAGTGAGCCGGTGAGCGGTGGAAGGGTGAAGGATGATCGAGCGTGGAATGTCCCCTCACCCCCGACCCCTCTCCCCTAAAAAGGGGCGAGGGGAGCACGATGCCCCGCGTTCAATCCCGATGCACCGTGTGGCAGCGGACGCAGTCTTGGGTCAGGGCCGCCCGGCCGGCGGCGGTGTGGGCGTGTTCGGCCAGCGTCGCGGCGTGGCGGAGGTCGGCGCGGACGGCGTCGGTCAAGCCGGGCAGGCGGGCGGATTCCTGCAGTTGCTCGGACAACAACGTCGCCAGGGAGGTCGTCGTCTGCTCGGCTCGCTCTTCGTCGTCGGCGGCGGCGTTCAGCTCTTCTAACAGGGCGTCGATACTGTCCATCGCCGCCGTGAGGCCCTCCGGGGGGACGGCTTCGGGGAACTCGTCGGGCGGGGCGGCGTGCGGCGGCAGCGCGGCGGGATCGAAGTGGCGAACGCTCTCCCACAGGCCGGTATAGCGGGAGGCGGTGCCGGCCTGTTTCATCACGGCGAGGGCGCCGTCGCGGTCGATCAAACCGGCCGCGAGGCCGCAGACCGCCACCCCGGACGGGCCGCGATGCTTGCCGTGGTGGCAGTGCACGAACACCCCGCCCGGCGCCGCCTGCTCGCCCTCGGCGGTCGGCCCGAACCGCTCCATCACCGCCGCCAGCGTCGCCGCGGCGTCGGGGGGCACGCCGTCGTAACCGATCGGCACATGCACCGTCCGCAGCCCGTGCCGGCGGGCCGCGTCGGCGTTCGGCACGGGGCCGTCGACGCTCACCACGGTTTTCACCCCCAGCTTGGCCAGCGCGGCGAAGTGAGCGTCCTCATGCGGCCCCGCCCCGCTCCACAACCCGGGCGCCACGGCGAGCAGATGCTCCGGCGCCCCCTCTTCCAAGGGCGAGCCAATCAACAGCAGGGCGAAGGCGAACGCAGACATGACGGCGATTCTACGGCGCCGAGCGGCGTGCGTGCCCGCCTCCCCCCTCGCCCCCCTTTTGGGGGAGAGGGGCCGGGGG